>CALKHM010000256.1 GCA_937988695.1 uncultured Microbacterium sp.
CACACACAGCGCGACGATCGGATACCACAGGGTCTCGAGCATGACGTTGCCATGCCCGGCCTCTTCAGCGGCGAAGGCGATCAGCGAGGCGAAGGTCATCGGGACTCCGTTCACGGGTTCGTGCGCGCGGCCTGCGCACGCGCGGTCCCTATTCTAGGCGGTTATGCCCGCACCTGTCCTGCGCCGCGCGCGAGCCACTTGGTGCTGGTGAGCTCGGCCAGGCCCATCGGACCACGGGCATGCAGCTTCTGCGTGGAGATGCCGACTTCGGCGCCGAAGCCGAACTCTCCGCCATCGGTGAAGCGGGTGGAGGCGTTGGCCATCACGACGGCGGAGTCCACCTCGGCGAGGAAGCGCTCGGCGTTGGCGTCGTCGGTCGTGATGATCGACTCCGTGTGATGCGTCGAGTACTGGCGGATGTGCGCGAGCGCCGCATCCAGGTCGTCGACGACATGCATCGACAGGTCGAGGCTGAGGTGCTCGATGGCCCAGTCCGCCTCGGTGGCCGGCACGATCCCGTCGGCCAGCCGCGCGACATCGGCATCGCCGTGCACGGTGACCCCGGCATCCTGCAGCGCCGCCACCACCGGCCCCACGAGCCGGGATGCCGCGTCGCGGTGCACGAGCACGGTCTCGACGGCGTTGCACACGCTCGGCCGCTGCACCTTGGCGTTCACGACGATCTCACGCGCCCAGTCCAACGGCGCGCTCGCGTCGAGCACGATGTGCACGACGCCTGCACCGGTCTCGATCACCGGAACGGACGACTCGGTCACGACCGTCTCGATGAGCTCGGCGCTGCCGCGGGGCACCAGCACGTCGACGAGCCCGCGCGCGTGCATGAGCTCGCGCGCCCCGTCACGGCCGAAGCCGTCGACGGTCTGCACGGCCTGCGGGTCGACGCCGGCCTCGGCCAGCGCCGCGCGGATCACCTCGACCAGCACGGCGTTGGTCCGCAGCGCCGCAGAGCCACCGCGCAGCACCACGGCGTTGCCCGAACGCAGCGCGAGGGCGGTGATATCGACCGTGACGTTCGGACGCGCCTCGTAGATCGCGCCCACGACGCCGAACGGCACCGAGACCTTCTGCAAGCGCACGCCGCTGGGCAGCGTCCGCTCGTCCAGCACCCGGCCGACGGGGTCGGGCAGCGCGGCGATGTCGCGCACCGCGGCGGCAAGCGCCGCCACACGCGGCGCATCCATGGGCAGACGGTCCTGCATCGCCGCGCCGAGGCCGCTCTCGCGCCCGTGGGCGAGGTCGTCGTCGTTGGCCGCGATGATGTCGTCGGCTGCTGCTTCGATCGCCGCGGCCACCGCCTGCAGCGCGTCGCGCTTGGCGGCATCCGAGAGCAGCCCCACCGAGCGCGCCGCGTCCTTGGCCAACCGCATACGATCGCGGGCGGTGTCGACGGTGGTGGTGCTCACCCGGTCAGTCTATCCGGCGGCCGACACGTCCGATCGGACCGCCGCCGCCTGTGACGAGACCGCAAGGGCGCCGGTGAGCGTCGAGTCCGGCGGGGCCGGGTTCGGCGCGAACCAGGTGCCGATGCTCTGTCCTTCCAGCGCCGCACCGACGAGGTCGGCGCGGGTCACGAGCGTCCCGATGCCGGATGCCGCTGCCAGCCGAGCCGCCGAGACCTTGGTTGCCGCTCCCCCGGTGCCCACACTGTTGACCACCACGGAGCCGAACTCGAAGCCCGCGAGGTCTTGGCCGAAGGCCACGTTCGCGATGGGCTGCGCATCGGGCCGGTCCGGCGGTGCCGTGTACAGCGCCTCGATGTCGCTGAGCAGCACCAGCGCGTCGGCCCGGATGAGCCGGGCCACCAGCGCCGCCAGGCGGTCGTTGTCGCCGAAGCGGATCTCGTGGGTGGCGACGGTGTCGTTCTCATTGACGATCGGCAGGATGCGCAGCCCGAGCAGCCGCTCCATCGCGCGTTTCGCATTGGAGCGATGTGTGCGGTCTTCGAGGTCGCTCGCGGTCAGCAGCACCTGGCCGGCGACGATGCCGAACTCACGCATCGCCGCCTGGTAGCGGTAGATGAGCACGTTCTGCCCGACGGCGGCGGCAGCCTGCTGCGTGGCCAGGTCCGTGGGTCGTGACTTCAGCTGCAGGTAGGGCATCCCCGTGGCGATGGCGCCCGACGAGACCAGCACCACCTCGGTGCCGCGCGCGTGCGCGGCGGCGAGGGCGCGCACCAGCGGCGGGATGTTCGCCGCCGCGTCGCCGCTGACCGACGACGAGCCCACCTTGACCACGACCCGGCGGGCGGTGGGCAGATCCACCCTCTGCACGGCGGTCACTGCTCGCCTGCGTCCACGTCGTCGCGAGGCGTGCGTCGCTCGGCCTCGAGCTCCGCGCGGGCGGCGGCCTTGGCATCCATCCGCTCGTGGTAGCGCTCACGACGCTGCGTCGTGGTGCGGCGCATGCTCGCGTCGATACGCGGATCGGTGCCGCGCGGAGCGACCATGACCTCGGCCGCCGAGGTCAGCGCCGGCTGCCAGTCGAACACCACGCCGTCGCCGGGTCCGATGACCACCGTCGCACCCGGGACGGCCCCGGCCTTGTAGAGCTCGTTGTCGACGCCGAGCTTGTCGAGGCGGTCGGCGAGGAAGCCGACGGCCTCGTCGTTCTGGAAGTCGGTCTGCGCGACCCAGCGCTCCGGCTTCGCGCCGAGGATGCGATACAACGGCCCGTACGTGCCGCCTTCGACGCGCACCTCGAACTCCCGCTGCGAGCCCTGCGGCCGGATCACGACCCGCGGCGGCGCCGGCCGAGCGGCCTGAGCCGCGCGGTGCTCGGCGATGATGCCACCGAGGGCGAACGTGAGCTGCCGAAGACCGTCGTGGCTGACGGTGGAGATCTCGAAGACCCGATATCCGCGCTGCTCGAGCTCGGGCCGCACCAGGTCGGCGAGGTCTTTCGCCTCGGGCACGTCGACCTTGTTCAGAGCGACCAGCTGCGGACGCTCCAGCAGCGGCACCTGTCCCTCGGGCACCGGATAGGCGGCCAGCTCCGCACGGATCACGTCGAGGTCGGTGAGTGGATCACGGCCGGGCTCCAGCGTCGCGCAGTCCAGCACGTGCACGAGCGCCGTGCATCGCTCCACGTGCCGGAGGAACTCCAGCCCCAGTCCCTTGCCCTCGCTGGCGCCGGCGACCAGGCCCGGCACGTCGGCGACCGTGAAGCGCACGTCGCCCGCGTCGACGACGCCGAGGTTCGGATGCAGCGTCGTGAACGGGTAGCCGGCGATCTTCGGGCGCGCGGCAGAGACCGCGGCGATCAGGCTGGACTTGCCGGCCGAGGGGAAGCCCACCAGCGCGACGTCGGCCACGGTCTTCAGCTCGAGGACGACGTCGCCCTCCCAGCCCGGAGTCCCCAGCAGCGCGAAGCCGGGTGCCTTGCGCTTGGTGGTGGCAAGGGCCGCGTTGCCGAGCCCTCCGCGTCCGCCCGGTGCGGCGACGAACCGGGTGCCGGGATCGACCATGTCGACAAGCACCGTGCCGTCGGCATCCTTCACCACGGTCCCCACCGGAACCGGAAGCTCGACGGATTCCCCGAGGGCGCCCGAACGGTTGTCGCCCATGCCGAATCCGCCGTTGCCGCCCGCGCGGTGCGGCGAGTGGTGATACGACAGCAGGGTCGTCACCTGCGGGTCAGCGACGAGCACGACGTCGCCGCCGTTGCCCCCGTTGCCCCCGTCGGGGCCGGCCAGCGGCTTGAACTTCTCGCGACGGACCGAGACGCAGCCGTTGCCGCCCTTGCCGGCGCGCAGGTGCAGCGTCACGCGATCGACGAAGGTGACCATGGTGCTCCCGGATCTCGTGGACGAATGCATCGAGGGGCGAGCCGAAGCCCGCCCCTCGTAAAGCTATCGCGTGCGAACCCGGATCACTCCGCGGCTGCGACGATGTTGACGACCTTGCGGCCGCCCTTGGTGCCGAACTCGACGGCGCCGGCGGACAGCGCGAACAGCGTGTCGTCGCCGCCACGGCCGACGTTCACGCCGGGGTGGAAGTGCGTGCCGCGCTGGCGGACGATGATCTCGCCGGCGTTCACGCTCTGGCCGCCGAAACGCTTCACACCCAGTCGCTGGGCATTGGAGTCGCGGCCGTTGCGGGTGGAGCTTGCGCCCTTCTTGTGTGCCATCTCTGCGTCTCTCTCTGGCCTACTTGATGCCGGTGACCTTGACGCGCGTGAGGTCCTGGCGGTGCCCCTGGCGCTTCTTGTAGCCGGTCTTGTTCTTGAACTTCTGGATCACGATCTTCGGGCCGCGCTCCTCGCCGAGCACCTCGGCGGTCACCGCGACCTTGGCGAGCTTGGCGGCGTCGCTGGTTACGGCGTCACCGTCGACCAGGAGCACTGCGGGAAGCTGGATGGTCTCGCCGACCTTCGCCTGCTGGCGGTCGAGGACGACGACCGTGCCGACCTCGACCTTCTCCTGCCGGCCACCGGCGCGCACAACTGCGTAAACCACTTCACACCTGTTTCATCTGGGAGCGCACGGCTCCGGTTGTCTTTGCGAGACTTGTCTTCGCGGGACTCCACGCAGGGGCGCGGCTCTCGGGAAAGATGATGTCTTGGTGCCAGGACGGCTCACGTTGGAGACGGAACCGGTCGACGTACGCCGAGCGACGTGACGCACCAGGGGTCTACTTTACCGGATGCCGCGGCAGGGGGCAAAGCGACGCGGCGGATGCCGGAACCGAGCATCCGCCTGGAGGGACGAGGCGCCCGGCGGCGGCGTCAGCGTGCCGCCTAGGATCAAGACGTGGCGATCCTGATCGATGACGCGCGCTGGCCCGCGCACGGCATGCTCTGGGCGCACCTGGTCAGTGACCGCTCCCTAGACGAGCTGCACGCCTTCGCGCAGGCAAACGGCATCCCCGCCCGCGCCTTCGATCTCGATCACTACGATGTGCCCGCGCGCTCGCACGCCGACCTCATCGCCGCCGGCGCCGAGCACGTCGGAGGACACGAGCTCGTGCGCAGGCTCATCGCCTCCGGTCTGCGC
>CALKHM010000257.1 GCA_937988695.1 uncultured Microbacterium sp.
GCGGGTTCTCGATCTCTACGCCGGCTCGGGAGCGCTCGGCCTGGAAGCGCTCAGCCGCGGTGCGGCATCCGCCGCCCTCGTCGAGAAGGCCGCATCGGCCGCGCAGATCGCCCGGGACAACGCCGCGCGCGTCTGCCGCGCCGCGGGTCTGAGCCCGGCGGCGGCCTCGGTGCACCGCACGGCCGTCACCGCGTTCCTCGCGCGTGCCACCGACGACGTCGATCTCGTGTTCGCCGATCCGCCGTATGACGTGACGGATGCCGCCGTGAGCGAGGTGCTGTCCGCACTGCTCCCGCACCTGGCCGCCGACGCCGTCGTCGTGCTCGAGCGCGCCTCCCGATCCTCTGAGCCGCTCATGCCCGACGCACTCGTCGTCGACCGGCACAAGCGCTACGGCGACACGGCCGTGTGGTGGCTGACGCGCGCCGACGCCGGTCAGCCCAGCGCGGCATCCCAACCCGTGTAGGGATCCCATCCCGTCTGACCGTCGTATCGCGCGCCGTCGACGAGGACGGCAACGGCGGCGCGCTCGCGCACGGTTCCGATCCGGCGGAAGCCGTCGGGCAGCACCGCGCGCGCGCCGAACGTGGCCAGCAGCGCGTGATCCTCGCCGCCGGACAGCGCCGTCGCGGCATCGGCCCCCAGCGTCTCCGATGCGAGGTCGGCGGTCACGCCGGAGGCATCGGCCAGTCGCGAGGCGTCCAGCGCGAGACCGTCCGACACATCCATCATCGCCGTCGCCCCCGCCGCCGCCGCGGCGGGACCGAGCCGGATCGGCGGCACAGGCCGCAGCTGGGCGGCGATCGCATCGGACTCGTCGGGCGTGAGCCGCGTCTGGTCGACGGGCACCGGAGCCCCTTCGTCATCCCGGAACCGCTCGAACAGCAGACGAAGGCCCTGCGCCGCGCGGCCCGCGTCACCCGCGAGCGCCAGCACGTCGCCGGGACGCGCACCGCTGCGCAGCACGGGGGGGCGGTCATCGTCGAGCACGCCCAGGGCCGTGACCGCGACCGTGAGCGTCGGCGACACGGTGAGATCGCCGCCCTCCACCGCGCAGCCGGGCGCCAACGCGTCGCAGGCCTCACGCAGGCCGTCGGCCAGCGCGGTGACAAGCCGCGACGGAGTGTCATCGGGCAGGGCGAGTGCGACCAGCAGCGCGGTCGGATGGGCGCCCATCGCGGCGACATCGGCGAGGTTCACCGCCGCCGCCTTCCATCCGAGGTCGTATCCGCTGCTCCACGCGAGACGGAAGTCCGGTCCGTGCACGAGCGTGTCGACGGTCGCCACGATCCGGCCGCGGCCGGCTTCGAGCACCGCGGCGTCGTCGCCCGGCCCGATCACGGCCCGCGATGGCCCCAGCCGGGCCAGGATCGCCGCCAGCACCCGCGCCTCGCCGAGCTCGCCCACCGTCTGCGCGTCGTTCGTCATCCCTCCACGCTAGCGGCGGGTTAGCCTGGAACCGTGACCCGAGCCCGTCGAGCCCTTGCCCTCTGCGTCGTCGCCTTCGGGCTGCTGCTGACCGGATGCTCGACGACGATACCGTTGGACCCGCCCCCGGATGCCAACAACCCGCAGTGCGCGCAGATCATGGTGCGGCTGCCCGGTGACCTCGCCGACCAGCAGCGGGTGTGGACGGACGCGCAATCCACGGCCGCATGGGGCTCGCCGACGCGGATCATCGTTGCGTGTGGAGTCACCCCGCCGGGGCCCAGCACGATCAAGTGCGTCTCGCTCGGCGGCGTCGACTGGCTCGTCGACGAGTCCCAGCAGCCGAACTTCCGCATCACGAGCTACGGACGCGCCCCGGCCGTGCAGGTCTACCTCGACGGCGGTGACACCCGCGTCGACCCCAACGCGATCCTCACCCAGCTCGGCCGCCTGGTCTCCGCGCACACGAAGCAGACCGCCGCCTGCACGAGCCCCGACACCGTCGGGGGCTGACGCGCACCCGGTCGAGCCTCACTCCCGGTCGAGCGCCGTGTCGATGACCTCGCTGATCAGCTCGCTGTACGTCATCCCGCTCGCGATCCAGCACTTCGGGAACATCGAGATCGGCGTGAAGCCGGGCATGGTGTTCACCTCGTTCACGAAGAACTCGGTCCCGGTGAAGAAGAAGTCGACCCGCGACAGTCCCTGCCCGCCGACCGCCTCGAAGGCGCGCGCGGCGATGCGCTGCATCTCGGCGAGCTCGCCGCCTCGCAGCTGCGCAGGGCACACCAGGTCGATGCCCGGCGCGTCGAGGTACTTCGCGGCGAAGTCGTAGAACGCCCGCCCGGAGATGACCACCTCGCCGGCCACGCTCACCCGCGGCAGCCCCCCGCCTCGCGCCTCCAGCACGCCGCACTCCAGCTCGCGCCCGGTGACGGCCTGCTCGACCAGCACTGTGCCGTCCTCGGCGAACGCGGTCTCCAGCGCGGCATCCAGCTCATCCCAGGCATCCACGCGCGAGACGCCCACACTCGATCCCGCACGAGCGGGCTTGACGAACGCCGGCAGGCCCAGCGCCCGGATGCGCTGCTCCCACATCCTGCGGTCGCGCGCCAACCCCGCGCGGGTGACCGTCACCCACGGCACGACCGGCACGCCGGCCGCACGCAGCACGTTCTTCGTCGTGTTCTTGTCCATACCGATCGCCGACATCAGCAGCCCTGCGCCGGCATAGGGGATGTCCAGCAGCTCGAGAAATCCCTGGATGGTGCCGTCCTCGCCGAACCTGCCGTGCAGGATCGGCAGCACGACGTCGACCTCGCCCAGCGAACGGGTGCCCGCGGCATCGGTCACGGTCAGCTCGCGGCTGCGCGCCGAATCCGGCCACCGCACCCGGGTGCCATTGTCGACGACCTCGGGCAGATGCTCCGGGTCGAGGGCGAACTTGTCGGGATCGTCGTCTTCGAGCACGAACGCCCCGTCACGGGTGATGCCCACCGGGATCACCCGGAAGCGCTCGCGGTCAATCGCCCGCAGGACTCCCCCCGCCGTAGCGGAACTGATCGAATGCTCGCTTGATCGTCCGCCGAAGAGCACCGCCACTGCGAGCCTGTCCATTCTGCGTCCTCTCACCCTTCGGGGCCTCGTCGTCGGTGGTCAGGTGCGGCGCGATCCGTCGCGGATCCATCGTGCCGTCCAGCACACGCTTGACCTGTTCGACGATCGGCATCTCCACCTGCGCGGCACGGGCCAGATGCAGCACCGGCGCGACCGAAGCGAGGCCCTCGGCGGTCTGCTCCATCTGCTTGACGACGTCTTGGAAGCTGTATCCCTGGCCGAGCAGCCGCCCGGCGGTGTTGTTCCTGCTCAGCGGCGACTGGCACGTGGCGATCAGGTCGCCCAGCCCGGCCAGTCCCTGCAGCGTCTCGAACTGCGCACCATGGGCGACGGCGAAGTCCGTCATCTCCACGAGGCCCCGCGTGATGATCGACGCCTTCGTGTTCTCACCGTAGCCGACCCCGTCGACGATGCCGATCGCGACGGCGATGAGGTTCTTGAGCACGCCGCCGAACTCGGTGCCGATGACGTCGGTGTTCACATAGGTGCGGAAGTACGCGTTGCGGGCTCGTCGCGCGACCGCGTCCGCGGTCTCCTTGCTGGTGGATGCCACGACCGCCGCCGTCGGCTGCTCACGGGCGATCTCCAGCGCGAGGTTCGGGCCGGAGGCCACGGCGATGCGGGCCGGGTCGCACTCGAGCACCTGCTCGAGCACCTGGCTCATCCGCAACCCGCTCTTGCGCTCGATGCCCTTCATCAGCGAGACGATGGGCACGTCCGTGTGCGTGATCAGCGGCCGGACCACCTTGAGGTTGTCGCGCGCCGACTGGCTGGGCACGCAGACGTACAGCTGCTCGGCGCCATCGACAGCACGCGCGAGATCGCTCGTTGCCGTCACAGTGCGCGGCAGGTTGATGCCCGGCAGATACCGACTGTTGCGCTTGGCCTCGCTGATCTCGT
>CALKHM010000258.1 GCA_937988695.1 uncultured Microbacterium sp.
GAGGATCTGGCCGAGCCAGATCAGCCACATGTTGCCGGTGGTGAACAGCGCGAAGGCCGGATACACCATCGCGGCGAACCCGAGGCATCCGATGATGTAGACGGTGCGCCGGCCGATGCGGTCGGAGATGTGGCCCCACAGCGGTGCGACGACGATCTGCAGCAGTCCCACGAGCATGGTTCCGGCAAAGCCCATCCACGCCGGCAGGTGCTTGTTGGTCACCATGAAGCCGAGGCCGTAGGTGAGCACGACGTAGCCCGCGATCGACTGCGGCAGCCCGATGAGGATGCCCATGATCGCGTTCTTCGGGTGCCGGAAGGCCTCGATCAGCGGGTTGGCCTTCTTGCCGGCCGCCGCCAGCTGCAGCGCCTGCGTCTGGACGAACTCGTCGGATTCCTCGAGCTTGCGCCGTAGCAGGATCGCGACGATCGCCAGCACGATCGAGAAGACGAACGGGATGCGCCATCCCCAGGTCAGGAACCAGGACGACGCGGTCAGGCCCAGGGAGGCCATGAGGCCTCCGGAGACGACGTTCGCGATGCCGGCGCCGCTGATGAGGAACGCCCCGTACAGGCCGTGCTTGCCGGTGGGCGCGTTCTCGACCACCATGGTGGCCGCTCCGCCCATCTCGCCGCCCACGAAGAAGCCCTGGAACAGGCGGCACAGCAGCAGGAGCAGCGGCGCGGCGATCCCGATCATGTGGTCGGGCGGGATGAGGCCGATGCCGGTGGTCGCCAGGCCCATGCCGACGACGGTGACCATGAGCACGACCTTGCGGCCGGCGCGGTCGCCCACGATGCCCCAGATGATGCCGCCGACCGGGCGCAGCAGGAAGCCCACCGCGAACGTCGCGAACGACGCCAGCTGCGCGACCACGGGGTCGTCGCTGGAGAAGAAGACGGTGGGGAAGACGGCTGCCGAGGCCAGACCGTACAGGTAGTAGTCGTAGTACTCCATCAGGGTGCCGATGGAACCGCCGGCGATCATCCGCTTCTGCTTCGCGGAAAGTCCGGTGCGCGTGCTCGCGTGGGTCATGAGAGCCTCCTTACTCCGTGCCCGGCCACAGGGGTGGCGTCGGTGTCGATCGGTAGATAAACTAGCCCTACTTGAACACAATGTCTAGACGCAAGACATTTAGTTCGTTTCCGGGCAGGGGGTGCAGAGTGGGAACGATGGATCTGCAGACACACGACACCTTCGAGAGCGCAGCCGAGGTGCTCGACACGTTCCGGCCGGTGATGCGCGCCATCGCCGCGGCATCCGGGCCTGCGTGCGAGGTCGTGCTGCACAACCTCGACGGAGCCGATGTCGACCTCGGCCACACGATCGCCGCGATCGAGAACGGACACGTCACCGGTCGTGAAGTGGGCGGCCCCTCGACGAGCCTCGGCCTGAACGTGCTGCAGAACCGGCAGGACGACCACGACGCGTTTGGCTACCGCGGGTTCACCTCCGACGGTCGCGAGCTGCGCTGCTCGAGCATCTACTTCCGCAACCGGGCCGGCGACATCATCGCGGCGCTGTGCGTGAACGTCGACCTCAGCGCCGTGCAGCAGGCGCGGTCGCTGTTGGACGCCCTGCTGCCTGCGCCGGTATCGGCGACCGAGCCGCAGCCCGACGAGTACTTCGGCCGTGATCTCGTCTCGGTGATGGACGCGATGATCGGCGAGGCGATCCGCGAGGCGGGCCGGCCGGTTGCGCAGATGTCGCGCGACGACAAGATCGGGGTGCTCGAGAGGCTCGACGCCCGCGGCGCGACGCAGATGCGCAAGTCGGTGGAGACCATCGCGGTGCGCCTGGGCATCTCGCGGGTGACAGCCTACGCCTACCTCGACGAGGCGCGCCGCGCGGCGGAGGGCTGAGGCGCCCGCGCGGCCGGCGCTTGTGAGCGTGCCGGGCGGGCGTGGCTTGTGCGCCAAATTCACATGAATTTGGCGAATGCACATCAAATTGTCGGCGGTTTGATGTGCATTCGGCGGTTTGATGTGCGTTCGCAGGGTGAACAGCGGTTGGCGCGGAGTGCGCGGGGCGCGGTGGTGCGCGGGGCGCGGCGGTGCCCGGGGCGCGGCGGTGCCCGATGCTCCGGCCAGGCGCGCGGGGCGCGGGCGCAGCCGGCCTGGTAAGCGTACGCCTGAGCGCGCCGTCGTGTTCGCCGGTCGCGCCTCCGGCGCACGCTAAGGTCGAACAGGCGTGAGGGGAGAGCGGATGATCGTCGGGATCGGCGTCGACCTGGTCGACATCCCGCGGTTCGAGCGCACCCTCGCCCGCACGCCCCGCCTGCTGACGCGCCTGTTCGCTCCCGCCGAGCGGCCCCTCGCATCCCGCTCGCTCGCCGCCCGGTATGCGGCCAAGGAGGCGCTGATCAAGGCGCTCGGCGGTTCGGACGACGTGCACTGGACCGAGATCGAGATCGTTCCGGATGCCGCGGGCAAGCCCTGGTTCGCGCTGAGCGGTTCGACCGCCGCCGCCGTGTCGTCGCGGGGGATCCAGGCGCTGCACGTGTCGATGTCGCATGACGCCGACGTCGCCATCGCGTACGTGGTCGCCGAAGGGAGCGCCGGCGCGGACGGCGTGAGTGCCGCGGATGCCGCGGAGAGCAGAGGCGGTTCCGCCGCCGAGCGTCCGAACGCCGCAGGCTCGGCAGGAGCGCACCCGTGAGCCGGCTCCCTCGCGGCGTGCTACGCGAGGCGTTGATCGACACCGCGGCGATCACGGCGAACGTCCGGCACCTGCGGGCACTGGTCGGTGTCGAGGTCATGGCGGTCGTCAAGGCTGACGGGTACGGACACGGTGCGGTGCGCTCGGCCGCGGCGGCCGTGGCCGGAGGTGCGGCTCGCCTGGGCGTCACCGATGTCGCCGAGGCTCTGCAGCTGCGTCGCGGCGGGATCGACGCCCCGATCCTGGCGTGGCTGCACGCGCCGGGAACCTCGTTCGCCGAAGCCGCCGCATATGGTGTCGAGCTCGGGGTGTCGAGCATGGATCAGCTGCAGCACGCGGCGGCCGTGGCATCCGCTGATCGTCCCGTCGATGTGCACGTGAAGGTCGAGACCGGACTCGGCCGCAACGGCGTCGCTCCTGCCGACATGGGCTCGGTGTTCGCTGAGGCCGCGCGCCTCGAACGCATCGGGCGCCTGCGGGTGGTCGGCCTGTTCAGCCATGTGTCGAACGCGTCGCCCGACGACGATCGCGCGGCGCTGGCGCAGTTCGAGCGGGCACAGGCCGCGGCATCCGCTGCGGGGCTCAGACCGCGCGTGCGGCATCTGGCCGCCACGGCGGCTGCGATCGACCTGCCCGAGACGCGGCTGGACTGCGTGCGGCTCGGCCTCGGGATCTACGGCCTCTCGCCCTTCGACGACCGCACGTCGGCCGACCTCGGCCTGCGCCCCGCGATGACGCTGCACGCGGCCGTCTCCGCGGTGCGTCGTGTGCCCGCCGGGCACGGCGTCTCGTACGGATACACGTATCGCACCGCCCGCGAGACGACGCTGGCCCTCGTGCCGGTCGGGTACGCCGACGGCGCGCCGCGGCAGGCGTCCGGCTCGGGACCGGTCGCCATCGGCGGGCGCAGGTTCCCCGTCGCCGGCCGCATCGCCATGGATCAGCTCATCGTCGATGTGGGGGATGCCGCGGTCGCCGTCGGCGACGAGGCGGTGCTGTTCGGCGACCCGACCCTGGGCGCGCCGGCGGTCGAGGAGTGGGCGGATGCGGCATCCACCATCAACTACGAGATCGTGACCCGTGTCGGCCCGCGTGTGCCGCGTCGCGAGGCGACGGCATGAAGGGCCCGGAGGTTCAGAACTCCGTCGATCCGTGCCCGTGGGAGCGTGAATCGAGCGTTCTCGCGCGCAGTGCGCGCGGATCGGATGAGTTTTGCGCAGGTGTACGGGCGTGACCGGGCTGGACGGCATGGTCGGCCGGTACGAGATCGCGTCGGCGAGCGGCATGGAGCGCCTCGGGCGGCGAATGGGTGGGATGCTATCGGCCGGTGATCTGGTCGTGCTCACCGGCCCGCTGGGCGCGGGGAAGACGACGCTGACCCGCGGCATCGCGGAGGGCCTCCGTGTGCGCGGCCCGGTGCAGAGTCCGACGTTCGTCATCGCTCGGACGCACCCGTCGCTGATCGGTGAGGCGCCGCTCGTGCACGTCGACGCGTATCGTCTCGGGTCGGCCCTCGAACTCGATGACCTCGACATCGACGTCGAGGGCTCCGTCGTGGTGGTCGAGTGGGGACGCGGGATGGCCGACGGTCTGCGCGAGACATGGTGGGAGGTCGAGATCGAGCGCGCCGTGGGTGGAGCGGTGGACGTGCGGGGCGCGGATGCGGGTGCCCGGGCCGCGGATGCGGGTGCCGGGGCCGGGAATGCGGGTGCCGGGGCCGGGGATGCGGGTGCCCGGGACGGGAATGTGGGTGCCGGGGACGGGAATGCGGGTGCCCGGGACGGGGCATCCGGCGTGTGGGACGAGGATGAGGACACGGACGACCCCCGCGTCGTGACGATCTCGCGCGGACCGCGCTCGTGAGGATGGGGCTGCGCGTTCTGTCGCCGGTGCGCTGAGCCGCGAGGGCCGTCGGAGCCGTCGAGCGCGACCTTGCGTGTCGCCGCGCCGGCGGCGCTGCTTGTCGGGTGTGCCGTGGTCCTCCGGGACGGGGGTCTGCAGGGGCCTTGCGTGCCGTGGTCTTTCGGGACGGGGCGTGCGGGGGCGTCATGCGCGAGTCCGAATCTGCTCGCAGGTCCGCTCGCGCTTCAGTCGCGCAGGACGTGGGAAACGCGGTGCCGAGCGTGCCGATTACGCTGGAGGGATGATCCTCGGCATCGATACGTCGCTCGGCACCGCTGTCGCGGTGATCGGAGACGACGGTGTCGTCGTCGCGCAGGCCGACAGCCACGACCCGCTCGCGCATGCCGAGGTGATCGGCACGCTGCTGGAACGGGTGGTCGGAGAGTCATCCGCCGCCCCACTGCAGCATCCGGGCCCGTCGGCGCGCGCCGCGAGCGCTGCGCCTGCCGCGAGCGCTGCGCCTGCCGCGAGCGCTGCGCCAGCCGCGAGCGCTGCGCCCGCCGCGAATGCACACCAAACCGCCGAATGCACACGAAATCGCCCGCAGTTTGATGTGCATTCGCCAAATTCACATGAATTTGGCGCAGCGGGGGCGGGGATTGCCTGCGTCGCGGCGGGCATGGGACCCGGCCCCTTCACCGGGCTGCGGATCGGCATCGCAGCCGCACGGGCGTTCGCGCTCGGACGCGGCATCCCGGTCGTCCCGGTGGTCAGCCACGACGCCATCGCGCTCGAGCTGCTGCTCAGCGACGCCGCGCGGACGAGCGGCGCTCCGACGCGCGCAGCCTCGACCGGGGCTTCACTGACCCGGGTCGGCCCGGCCGTCGCCTTATCGGGGGCCTCTCTGACGGATGCCGTGCCGCCGGCCGCCGCTTCGACGGATGCCGTGCCGCCGGCCGCCGCGCCGCCGGCCGCCGCCGCTTCGACCGAGGTCTCTCCGACGGATGCCGTGCCGCCGGGCGCCGCTCCGCCGGGCGCCGCTCCGCCGGGCGCCGCTCCGTCCGCCGACGCACCGCCGACCAACGCCTCGACGGATGCCGCGCCGCCGGCCGCCCCGCCGCCGGGCGCCGCTTCGACGGATGCCGCACCGCCGACCAACGCCTCGACGGATGCCGCGCCGCTGGGCGCCGCGTCGACCGACGCGCCGCCGGCCAACGCCCCGACGGCCAACGCCCGGACGGATGCCGCCCGAACGAGTGTCTCGAGCGCGATCGAGACCGTGTCATCCGCCCGGTTCGCAGTGGTCACCGACGCGCGCCGCCGCGAGTTCGCCTATTCGGTGTACGACGGCCTCGACGAGGACGGGCTCCCGGTCCGCGTCGCGGGTCCCGTCCTCGCGCCCCGAGACGAGATCGACGCCGTGCTGGCGGGCGTGGGCGCCGTGCGCCGTGATGCGCATGCCGTGTCGGGGGCCATGATCGCGTTGGCGGCGGCGCGAGCCCTGGCGGCCGGACGCGAGATCGGGCCACGCGATGCGCTGTACCTGCGCTCGCCCGACGTCGCCGAGCCCGCCGGACGCAAGAAGGTGGGCCTGTGACCGCCCTTCGCACCGCCGCCGTCGGCGATCTCGACGCGATCATGGCGCTGGAGGAGGCGTCCTTTCCCGCCGACGCCTGGAGCGTGCGAACGATGCGCGACGAGCTCGACTCGCCGCACGGTCGGTATGTCGTGCTCGAGCACGACGGCGCGGTGGTCGGGTACGCGGGCCTGCGGGCCGTGCCGGGCTCGCGCGACGGTGACATCCAGACGATCGCGGTGGCCGAGGCATCCCGCGGCCGCGGTTGGGGACGGATGCTGCTGGACGAGCTCCTCGCCGAGGCCGTGCAGCGCGGTGTGCGCGATCTGTTCCTCGAGGTGCGCGCCGACAACCCGGTCGCCCAGGCGCTGTATCTCTCAGAGGGGTTCCGCGAGGTTGGGCGAAAGCCGCGGTACTACCAGCCCGACGACGTCGACGCGATCGTCATGCAGGCCGACCTGCGGGGCCGGGTCGCGCACCCGCCGTGCAGAACTCCGCAAGAATCGGCGGTATCCGCCGGGAACGGGGCGGAATCTGCCGAACGCGCCCAGATCGACGGAGTTCTGAACGGCGATCCGTCGGAAGGAGCGGCGAATGACCGCTGAACCGCTCGTTCTGGGCATCGAGACCAGCTGCGACGAGACCGGGATCGGGATCGTGCGGGGCCGCACCCTGCTGTCGAACACGATCGCCAGCAGCATGGAGCAGCACGCACGCTACGGCGGCGTGATCCCCGAGGTCGCCGCCCGCGCGCACCTGGAGGCGTTGCAGCCGTCGATCGAGGCGGCGCTGGCCGAGGCCGGTGCGAACCTCGGCCGTCTCGGCCCGCTCGCTCTGGCCGACCTCGATGCGATCGCGGTCACCAGCGGGCCCGGCCTTGCCGGCGCGCTCATGGTCGGCGTCGGAGCGGCCAAGGCGCTCGCCGTCTCGCTGGACACACCGCTGTACGCTGTCAACCATCTCGTCGGGCACATCGCCGCCGACGTCCTCGACGCCGAGGCGGGGCCGCTCGAATACCCGACGGTCGCGTTGCTCGTCTCGGGCGGCCACACGTCGCTGCTGCTCGTGCGCGACCTCACCTCCGACGTCGAGCTGCTCGGCGAGACGATGGACGACGCCGCCGGCGAGGCGTTCGACAAGGTCGCCCGCCTCCTCGGGCTGTCGTACCCCGGCGGCCCGGAGATCGACCGGGCGGCGGCATCCGGCGATCCGCACGCGATCCGCTTCCCGCGTGGTCTGTCGCGGGCCTCCGACATGGACGCGCATCGCTACGACTTCTCGTTCTCGGGTCTGAAGACCGCCGTGGCCCGTTGGGTCGAGCGGTGCGAGGCCGCGGGCGAGCCCGTGCCGACCGCGGATGTCGCAGCCGGCTTCCGGGAGGCCGTCGTCGACGTGCTGGTGACCAAGGCGCTGGACGCCTGCGCACGGCACGACGTGCCCCGATTGCTGCTGGGCGGAGGTGTGATCGCCAACCGCCGGCTGCGTGAGGTCGCCCTCGAGCGGGCCGCGGAGGCGGGCGTCACGGTCCGCATCCCACCGCTGTCGTTGTGCACCGACAACGGTGCGATGATCGCGGCGCTGGCCGCGCAGCTCATCGCCGGCGGGGGAGCGCCTTCCACGCTCGCGTTCGGCGCGGACTCGACACTGCCGGTCACCGAGATCCAGGTGGCCCCGCAATGAGCGACGAGAAGACCCCCGCCCCGCGGATCGAGAAGACCCCCGCCCCGCGGATCGAGAAGACCCCCGCCCCCGCCCCGCGGATCGAGAAGACCCCCGCCTCGCCCGAGCTGGAGGTCGATCCCGGCTCCGCCGTGCTGCCCGGCGAGCATCAGGGCGGGTTCCAGCGGCTGCCCACGGCGCCCCTCGACGTGCCGGCGACGGATGCCGGACCCGATGACGAGCCCGAACCGCTGGCCGGGGCGGAATGGACCGCCCCTGCCGAGGTCCATCACGGCGGCATGAGCGGTTGGGCGCTGGGGCTTGCCGTCGTCGCCCTGGGCGCATCGTTCTTCGTCGGCTGGACCTTCCCGCTGGGCATCGCCGGCGCCATCGTCGCGATCGTGGCACTGCGTCGCCCGTGGGACAGCCGGGTCGTCGCGGGCTGGGCGCTGGCGCTGAGCATCCTGTCGGTCGCCTACAGTGCCGGGTGGATCCTCTGGCTGGTCGGTCAGGGGCACGTGTTCGGCTGATCGAGCGCTCTCATCCGACGCGATCCGCGAGCCGGCCGGCGAGGCACCGCGCCCGGCGGGCGAGGCACTGCGGGCGTAGCGCGCCTGCCGTGTAGCGGTCGATGCCACCGCGCCCGGCGGGCGAGGCACTGCGCGTGGCCGGTCGTTCTGCCGCTCGCGTGGCCGGTCGTTCTGCCGATCGTGTGGGTCGATCGCGTGGCCGCACCGGTGTCCGGCTATCGATGTGGTAACGTTGCCACACATTCATCGACGAGTGATCGCCAAGACGGAGGCGCAGTGGAAATGATCGGGATCGGTGTCGTCGGGTATTGGCACGTTCACGCCAACGACTACGCACGAGAGGCGCTCGATCACCCTCGCACCCGGCTGGTCACCGGATACGACCCCGACCCGGCGCTCGCGCGGGAGGGCACCCGCGCGCGAGGGATCGAGCCAGCCGCCGACCTGGACGCCCTGCTGGCGAACCCCGAGGTCGATGCGGTGACCGTCACCACGGCGACGTCGGATCACACCGAGGTGATCCGGCGTGCGATCAAGGCGGGCAAGCACGTGTTCACGGAGAAGCTGCTCGCACCGACGGTCGCCGAGTGCGAGGCGCTCATCCAGGAGGCGGAGGCCGCGGGCGTACAGCTGGTGGTGTCGCTGCCGCGCCTGACGGAGTCGCCGATCCGCGCGGTGCGTGGGCTCATCGACTCCGGCGACCTCGGCACGCTGACCTACGCGCGGGTGCGGATGGCGCACGACGGGTGGCTCGCGGGCTGGCTCCCCGAGCGGTTCGCCGACCCAGTGACGGCGATCGGTGGCGCCTTCGCCGACCTGGGATGCCACCCGGCCTACCTCATCCAGCACATCCTGGGAAGCACCCCGGTGACCGTGACCGCGACGTACGGGTCGGTGTCCGCGCACGCCGTCGAAGACAACGCGGTGGTCGTGGCCGGCTATGCCGACGGCGCGGTGGGTGTGGCCGAGGCCAGCTTCGTGACCACCCCCGGCGCGTTCGCGTTCGAGGTGCGGGGCACGCGGGCATCGTTGCTGTTCGGGTTCGGCCAGGAGAAGCTCACCGCCAAGGGCGGCCGATTCGGTGAGCAGAGCTGGAGCGAGGTCGAGCTTCCCGATGCCGGACCGCACCCGTTCCGCCTGTGGATCGACGCGATCGAGGGACGAGCGGATGCCTCTGCCAACCGTGCGGCAGCGACCGAGCTGACCAGGTTCGTGGTGGCCGCGAACGAGTCGGCCCGCGCCGGACAGACGATCCCCTACCAAGCCTGACCAGCAAACCAGGAAGAGAGAAATGGCTGACAAGATCCGAATCGGACTCATCGGCGCCGGCGGCATCGCCGGTGCGCATGTCGCCGGTTATCGTCGCAATCCCGACACCGTGGCGTTCGTCGCGATTGCGGACCCCGTGCGTGAGAACGCCGAGAGACGCCGCGGCGACGACGCCCACGTGCAGATCTTCGACGACTACCACACCATGATCGCGCAGGCGCAGCTGGACGCCGTCGACATCTGCCTGCCGCACCACCTGCACGCAGAGGCGATCATCGCTGCCGCTGAGGCGGGGCTGCACGTGCTGTGCGAGAAGCCGCTGTGCCTGACCACGGACGAGGCGCGGGCGATCTCGGAGGTCGTGGACCGCACCGGTGTGACGGTCATGTGCGCGCACAACCAGCTGTTCTTCCCCACCGTGGCCGAGGCGAAGCGTCTCATCGACAGGGGCACCTTCGGGCGCATCTACGAGGTGCGCACCACAGACAGCTTCTACAACGACTTCACTCTGGAGAGCATGGGCTGGCGTGCGCACGCGGCCACGGCCGGCGGCGGAGAGCTGATCGACACCGGATACCACCCCGTGTATCTGCTGCAGCATCTGGCCGGTGCCGTTCCCGTCGAGGTCTGCGCGATGCTCTCGCGGCACCGGCTGGAGTTCATGGAGGGCGAGGACTCCGCCCAGGTGCTCGTACGGTACGACAACGGGGTGGTCGGCGTGGTCACCACGAGCTGGGCGTATCCGGCCGCTCCCGGCACGGAGAAGTTCTCCTTCGTCGGCGAGCTCGGCTCGCTCTCGTCGGACGGCGTCACCCTGACCTACCGGCTGCGCGGAGAAGACCCGGTCACCGTCGCGTTCGAGCCGGTGCACGACATCGCCGCCGAGGTGGCACACTTCGCGCAGTGCCTGCGCACCGGCGCCCGACCGATCCACACGCATGTCGAGGGCATCGACGTGCTGGGCGTGATCCTCGCGGCGTATGAGTCCGACCGCACGCGCGCGTTCGCTCCGGTGCCTCGCCTGGCCGCCGCGGCGCCCATCGGCTGAGGTGCGTGGCGCAGCCGGCGGACCTCGTCGGCTGCGCCGTGCCAGCCACGCGCCATCCCCCCGGCGCCATCCCACCCGCGCACCCCTTCCAGCCCATCGCCGCGGAAGAGCCTCGTCAATCCCGTTGCGCGTGGGCGTGAGCCGCTGCGGATCCCGCCGTCTCGTCTGCGATCGCGTCCTCGCATCCGAGCAGCAGCACCCCCGCGCTCCAGGCGTGCGACAGCGTCAGCAGCATGCCCTTCGGCTGGAAGCACTCGGTCTGGTAGTAGCGCTCGGTGACCATGCCGCGATAGGCGTTGAAGTCGCCGTCGAAGCGCGCGACGAACTGCCGGAAGCAGGCCAGGGTCTCTTCGGCCCGGTCACGGTAGTGCCGGTCGCCGGATGCGTCGGCGAGCTCGAGCAGCTCACGCGTGCACACGAGCCCGTAGGCGTGCAGATGCTGATTGGATGCGGATGCCTGGTCGGCCCCGCGGGTGCCGAAGTCGTACGCCGACAGCATCGTGCCCGGCGCGAAGCTCACGTCATAGACGTAGCGGAAGGTGAGAGCGAAATCGGCGCTGCGCCGCGCCAGCTCGAGCCACGGCGCGGCCCGGGTGGCGCGGTAGAGCGCCATGTACGCCATCACCGCCACGTAGCCGTCCTCGCTCGTGACAGCGAGGTCGACGTCTTCCGGCGCGCCGTGCAGGTACTCCTCGTGCACGAACCGGGCATAGTACGCGCCGGCCCGTTCGGCGACCGCCAGCAGGGCGGGATCGCCGTCCTCGGCCAGAGCGCCCACCCACGCGAGCCCCGAGGTGCCCTCCCAGGAGAGTACCTCGCCGGTCTCGGCATGATGGATGCTGCCGAGGTTGCCGTCTGCGCGTTGTCGCGCGGCGATCACCGCGAGGTTGGCCCGCGCCGTCGCTGCCCAGTCCCGACGCCCGGCCAGCACGGCGGCGCGGGCGAGGAACTGCGTGGCCTCGCCGAGCGTCCTGCTGTGCAAGCCGCGGCGGTGATGCGTCCAGCTCTGCGTCCAGCCGCCGGAGCGATACCACACTCCCCACAGCGTGCCGCTGGGCGAGAGCTCGGCCGTGCAGAAGTCGATCACGCGCGTTGCGGCATCCCGCAGCGGTGCCTCACCGGTGCGCGCGGCATGGCGGAGCATCGCATAGGCCCACGGGATGCCGGAGACCCACCCCACGTGCATGGCCTGGCGGTCCACCGGCTTGCCGTCGTGGCCGGTGATCTCGCGGTCGAAGCCCACGGTCTCCAGCAGGACACCGGGATCGGGATCGTAGTGCCACCGCAGCAGTCCCTCGGCAGCGAGGGCGGCCGCCGTGGGCACGTCCGTCCACGGCCGAAGCGGCGCGCGAACGCTCAGCCGCTCGTGCAGCGCGCGCAGCACGCGCGCGTAGTCATGCCGGTCCGCCGACAACTCGTGCAGCAAGACGGTGAACTCGATCGTGGCGCCGGGCTCGAAGCGGTGCGTGGCGATCAGCGGATCGAGGGGCGTCGCATCGCCATAGTAGGTGACGGGGTACTCGCGCGCGGGAATTGTGACCGACAGCTCCGCGCGGGACGGTCCGGCCTCGTCGCGCAGGGCGAAGCCGAGCCCGGTCAGGCCGGCGGGCGTCTCCGGCGCCGCCGACAGCGCCCACCCGCCGCGTCCCGGGCCGGGCCAGCAGAACACCACCGGCGCCGCCGCACGGTCTGAGCGGAAGTGCCACTGGTCGCTGCGGAACTGCGCGTGCGCGGCCGCGCTGCGTGCGCCGGGCTCGAATCGCGGGTAGAGGCGGTCGTTGGCCGCCGGCCGGTTCTCGCCGTAGAAGAGCCCGGGGATGAGCCACCACGGGTCGACGGCGTCGGCGATCTCGACGACGACGCGGATGGCGGCATCCACGGCTCGCGCACCGCGGTAGACGGCCCGCACCGCGATCGTCGCCTGACCCGGGCCCGGCGTCGGCGTGAGCGAGATCTCGAAGTCAGCGGGATCCGCGTCCAAGACCTCTGCGCGGATGACCGGTGTCATGGCGCGGGCTCGTCGATCGTCCACTCCAGCAGATCGACCTCGACGATCTCGCCTTCCGGCCGGCGCGGCACTCGGAAGGTGCGCACCTGGAACGGTCCGAACTCCGCCTGGAGCGTGCGGCCGACCAAGGGAAGGGCGATGGATGCCGCCGCCGGAGCACCGGTCGTCTCCACCGCGCGCACGATGATGTCGGTCGACCCGTCCGCAGCCGCGTCCTCGGCGCCCTTGAGCGCGGTGATCATGACCGCCCCACCGCCGTCTGCGGCGAAGCTGTGGCGTGGCGGCAGATCCCCGTCGTGGAACGACTCCAGCTGAGCGCGCACCGGCTGTCCGAGCACGGCCGCCCGGCGGGCGGGCTGGGCGGCCCGCCAGTCGCCCGCGTGCGGGATGAGCTCGACGCGGAAGCGCTGGATGCCCTGGTCCTGGAACGAGTACACGCCCTCCGCGTCGAGCGGTCTCGGGTCGTGCCATGCGTAGACCGGGCTGCGCACGGCGGTGATGCCGATGCTGGGCACCGCGCAACCGGCGGCGCCGGCGGGAGAGACGTCCCAGCCGTGCTTGTTCGTGCACAGCACGGTCAGGCCCGCCGGTTCCCCGTCGATGGTGCCGGTGAGGTCGACCCACGACTGCGCGGGTTCCTCGGCGCCGTCGACGGGACGCTCGATGGCCCCGTACGGGATCTCGTAGGTGGCGGTGGGGTCGGAGATGCCCACCGGGTACCGGAGCTTGAGCAGATGCGCCTGCTCGCGCCAGTCGATCGTGACGTCGACCCGCAGTGAGGTGCTGTCGTGCGCGAGCAGGAGCTCCTCGACCAGGAGGCTGTCGCCCCACGACTTCTCCACCCGCACCCGTGCGCGCAGCGGGCCGGTCTCCCGCACGACGATGCGCTCGAGCGTCATCGCACTGCCCGGCCAGGCGTAGGAGATGACGCGGTGGCCCCAGGTGTCGGTGGGGTCATCGCAGACCGCGGTCCGCGGCTGGCCCGCCGTGCCGGCGAGCACGTCCCGGCCGGTGGCCTTGTCCAGGAGCGAGACGATGGTCCCGGTCGCGAGGTCCAGCTGCACGCGCAGATGCGGGTTCTCCAGCACACTGCCGTCGTCGGCGACCGTGAGCTCGCCGGTGTGGGCAGGCTCGGCTCCGGGCAGCATCCGGTACAAGGCATATCCGAGCGCGGGGACGTCGGCGCGGAAGGTGACCGCCCCACGGCTCATGTCGCCCGTGGTGGCCGTCGACTGCGTCGCCTGCGAGAGCACCGGGGTTCCTGCGTGGTCGACCAGGCGCACGCCGCGCGGCTGGCTCCCGTACTGCATGTCCACGTCCACGCTGACCGGCCACGGGTGCGGGTTGAACACCAGCACCGGCTGCGTGGCGACGTCCATCGGGATGTCCACCCGGCGGGCGATGCGGTTGTGCGCGCGGGCGATGATCCGCTTGGAGATCGCGACGGCCTCGCCGAGCTGATCGCGCGCATCATCGTACGACGGCTCGATGGCCGATCCCGGCAGGATGTCGTGGAACTGGTTGAACAGGATCTGCTTCCACGCCCGCTCGAGGTCGTCGCGCGGGTAGTCGGCATCGGTGAGCGTGGCATCCACCGCCGCCCATCGCTCCGCGGACAGGGCCGCGTACTGGGCGCGGCGCTGCCACGCCTTGATGCCCGAGTGCGCCGAGTAGCAGCCGGGCGCGTGGTGCTGCAGATCTTCGCGGCGCACCTCCAGGCGATCCAGGAAGGCGTCGCCCCGGGAGAGCACGTCGTCGAAGTAGTCGCGCGGTGAGGACATCGTCATCCTTCCGAAGGCACCCATCCGGTCGTAGCGGTGGATCGACTCGATGTTCAGCTTGGTCGGTCCGCCGCCGTGGTTGCCGACGCCGTAGAACACCATCATGTCGCCGAGGGCCCGGTCGAACTGCGCGAGCGACTTCTCCGTCTGCCAGGAGACGTCACCGGGAGGGCTGCAGTATTCGAAGGGGATGCGGTAGGCGAGCACGCGGGAGCCGTCCGGGGCCTCCCAATGGAACAGGCTCCCGTCGAAGTCGCTCTCGTGCGGACCGGGACGCAGGAAGCAGTACGAGTCGATCCGCTGGCCGCGAAGGATCTGCGGCAGCATGGCGCTGTGGCCGAAGGGGTCCACGTTCATGCCCGCCGTGGAGATGCGCCCGAACCGGGAGTGCAGGTAGCGCTGCCCGTACAGGCCCTGACGGGCGAACGACTCGCCCATCGGCATGTTGCAGTCCGGCTCGACCCACCATCCGCCGACATTGACCCATCGGCCGTCGGCGACGCGCTGGCGGATGCGTTCGAACAGCTCGGGATCCTGCTCCTCGACCCACGACAGCAGCACGATCTGGTCGCACGTGAAGATGAAGTCGGGGTATTCGTCCATCCGGTCCAGGGCGCTCTTGAAGGTCGCGCGAGCCTCCTGGTAGCCCTCCTGCCACGGCCAGAGCCACACCGGGTCCAGATGCGCGTTGCCGATCATGTGCATGGTGCGATCGGGCGTGGCCGCCGGACGTGTGATCGGGGCGAGATCGGCCGGCTGCGTTCCGGACGGGGCGTTGGCCACCGGGGCCGATCGGGGTGCTCTGCGGGTCACGACAGCTCCTCTCCTGCTGCCCACGCATCCAGGATCTCAGAGAGCGC
>CALKHM010000259.1 GCA_937988695.1 uncultured Microbacterium sp.
AGCCGCTTGCCGTCCCCTCGCGTCGCAGATATCGGACATCGTCGAAGACACTCGCCGCGGCATCCAGCACGGTGCGCTGGCCGGGGAACATACCGGCGGCACTGCGCGCGAACGCGTGCACGGTCGCTCCGGGCACCAGTTCGACGAGGCGTCGCTCGACGAGGCCGCGCGCGAGCGCGCGGAACCGCAGCACGGTCGCGTCGGAGAAGTCGCCCGCGGCCGCCGCGGATGCCGCGGCACGCCGCAGCTGGGCTGCCGTGCGGGTCTCGGCGTCGCCGAACAGGTCGATCGCCTCGGGCGCCGCCCGGCGCGACAGACGAGAGCGTCCGGACAGGATCACCGCCAAGACGATCAGGGCCAGCAGGATCGCCGCGACCCCGATCGCCAGCCACAGCCCCAGTGCGCTGTCGACGCTCGAGCTGAACAGCCGCTCGAAGAAGTCCTGCACGGCCCGTGCGATGCGGTCGATCGGGGTCGGCTGCGCGGCCGCGTAGGCGGGATTGCTCAGCTCGTGCTCCGCCCACTGGCGCGCCTGGTCGCCGTCCGGGGTCAGCGGCGGCACGTCGTCGGCGAGCCCGAACAGCGTCATTCGGCGCGATCCGCAGGAGGGCCCGGCGCTTCCCACTGCGTGGGCGTCGGGGCGGCGGTGGCCGGGGAAGCGGGCTGCTGCGCCGGGGCGGCCGGCGGGGCCGGCTGGGCGGGAGGCTGCCCCAGGGGCGGCGGAGCGGGCTGTCCGTACGCGGGCTGGCCGTACGCGGGTGTCCCGTACGGCTGTTGCCCGTACGGCCCGTATGCGGGCTGCCCGTACGGCGGCTGCCCGTATCCCGGCGGATACCCGGGGGCGTAGCCGGCGGGCGGGCGCACGATCTCGCGCCCGATGTGCTGCGTGTAGGGGTCCGGCAGCGCCGTGGATCCGGCGTCGCGTCGCTCCACATACGCCAGCAGGTCCAGGTCGAGGCCCTCCTTGCGCATCCGTGCGTCGATGTACAACAGCGACGTGGCCGTGGCCTGCACGACGACGGCTACCGATTGGATCAGCAGCGCCACGATCTCGGGGAACGCGAGTGTCACGACGACGGTGATGACGGTCTGCACCTGGGGGCTTCCGGTGGGAGCGATCACCGAGCCCAGCAGTCCGCCGAGGAATGTGAACGGGATCGTCACGACCTGCGCGATCACGCCGAAGATCACCTGGATGATGACGATCACGCCGAGAATCGGCCAGAAACGCCCTCGGCTCAGGCGCCATGCCCGCGCGATCGCCTGCCGGATCGTGGCGTGCTCGAGGATGATGGCCGGCGGCGCGAGCAGGAGCTTCGTCGACAGCCACAGCACCAACGGCAGCGCACCGAGCACGACCAGCACCGTGAGGACGATGCCGGCGATGGGGGTGAGGACGCTGACACCGACGACTATTGCGGCGACGACGGCGACGGCGACGAGGATCGCCACCGTGATCATGAGGGTGTAGCCGATCAGCCGCCAGGCCACCGGCCGCACCTGCTGCCACAGCTCGCGCAGCGTCGCGCGCTCGGCGACCGTGCCGCGCGCGACATCCGTCACCACCACCGCCTGCACGATCACGCCCAGCGCGGCGGCGGCAAGGCCCAGCACGAACGACACGATCACGACAGTGGCCACCGAGCCTGCCATCAGCGTGTCGTAGTCGGGTGACGACGTCGGAACGTTCTGCAGACGGGAGAACGTCAGGAACGCACTGGCGCCGACGGCGGCGATGACGACGATGGTCGACAGCGCCTGCACGACCAGTGCGAAGCCCAGCAGCACACGCGGGTTCTGGCGCAACGCACTGAACGAGCGGCCCAGCACCGTCCCGAACCCGAGCGGCTGCAGCGGGATCAGCCCCGGGCGCGACGCGGGCGTCCAATTCGGGTACGCGGTCACGAAGCCTCCTCGCACGCGGTCGGTTCGGTCTCCATCGTGTCACACCCTGTCGCGCGAGATCGGGCGGTCCAGCGGCGGGCTCGGCTACGCTGTGTGAAGGGCGGACGGGGACTGCGCCGCCGGAACGTGCTGCGGTCGGGCCGCGCCGGATGTAAGGACGAAACGCGTTCACATGACTTCACGGATCCTGGTGGTCGACGACGACACCGCCCTCGCCGAGATGATCGGCATCGTGCTGCGCACGGAGGGGTTCGAGACGGTCTTCTGCGCCGACGGCGCGGTGGCAGTGGAGGTGTGGCGCGCCCAGCGCCCCGACCTGATCCTGCTCGACCTGATGCTGCCCGGTGTCGACGGCATCGAGATCTGCACGCGCATCCGTGCCGAGTCGGGGGTGCCGATCATCATGCTGACCGCGCGCACCGACACGGCCGACGTCGTGCGCGGGCTCGAGTCGGGGGCCGACGACTACATCGTCAAGCCGTTCAACCCGAAGGAGCTCGTCGCGCGCATCCGTACGCGCCTGCGGCCGGGCACCTCGCAGAGCGGTGAGGTGCTGCGCATCGGCGATCTGACCGTGGATGTCGCCGCCCACGAGGTGCGTCGCGGTGAGGGGTCCATCGCCTTGACGCCGTTGGAGTTCGAGCTGCTGGTGGCGCTGGCCTCCAAGCCCCAGCAGGTGTTCTCACGGGAGATGCTGCTCGAGCAGGTGTGGGGCTACCACTACAAGGCCGACACGCGGCTCGTGAACGTGCACGTGCAGCGGTTGCGCGCGAAGGTCGAGCAGGACCCGGACAATCCGAAGATCGTCACCACCGTGCGCGGAGTGGGCTACCGCGCCGGCGCGATCGTGTGAGGCGTTCGTGCCCACCGCGTCGGTGACCGTCCCGGTTCGTCCGTTCGCCTGGCGCGACGGCGCGTGGTGGCGCGCACGGGCGGAGGACCTCGGGACGCTGTGGCGGCGCTCGCTGCGGTTCCGCATCGTGGCGATCACCCTCGCCCTGACCGCGCTGACCATCATCATCGCCTGCGTGTGGATGGCACTGGCCATTCAGAACGACCTCTTCGAGTCGCGCAAGACCCAGGCGCTCACCGATGCGCGTCGCGCGGTCGACAGTGCGCAGGCCACGCTCAACAACGCCGTGGTGCAGGACGACCCGGTGCAGGTGCAGAACCTGCTCACCAGCATCCAGGGCCCGCTGTCGCAGCAGTCGACGACCGACATGACGCTCGCGGTGCGCATCGACACCACGCCGTCGCAGCTGGCTCCGCCGGGGTTCCGCTCCGGCGGGCTGGAGGAGAGCATGATCTCGCCCGAGCTGCGCAAGCACGTGCGCGATCAGGGCGGCGACGAGAAGCAGTGGGCCCAGTCGATCGCCCTTCCCGGCCCCGGCGGCACGCCGCTTCCGGGCCTCGTCGTCGGCCAGCAGATCATCGTGCCCGACATCGGCCCGTATGAGCTGTATCTCGCGTACGACCTCGACGACGCCGCCACCACGCTGAGCTTCGTGCAGGTCACCCTGTGGATCGTGGGCTCGGCACTCGTGGTGCTGATCGGCGCCATCGCGTGGTTCACGCTGCGTGCGGTGACCACGCCGATCCGAGAGGCCGCCGAGACCAGCGCGCAGCTGGCCGCCGGCGATCTCGGCGTGCGGCTGACCGTGCACGGAGAGGATGAGCTTGCCACCCTCGGACGCTCGTTCAACGCGATGGCCGACAGCATCCAATCGCAGATCAATCAGCTCGCCGAGCTGTCGCTCGTGCAGCAGCGGTTCGTCTCGGATGTGTCGCACGAGCTGCGCACCCCGCTGACCACGATCCGGCTCGCCAGTGACATGCTCAACGACCGGCGCGACGAGTTCGATCCTGCGACCGCTCGCGCGGCTGAGCTGATGCACGCGCAGGTGCAGCGATTCGAGGTGCTGCTGGGCGACCTGCTGGAGATCAGCCGGTATGACGCGGGATCGGTACAGCTCGAACTGGAGCCGACGAGCCTGGCGCGGCTGGCCGAAGACGTCATCGTCTCGATGCAGCAGCTGGCCGAGCAGCACGGCAGCGACGTGCGGCTCGTGGCCCCGGGAGGATATTCCCCGGTCGACATGGACCCGCGCCGCATCCGCCGCATCGTGCGCAACCTGCTCGGGAATGCGATCGAGCACGGCGAGGGCAAGCCCATCGTCATCACCGTCGACAGCAATCAGCAGGCCGTGGCCCTGGGCGTGCGCGACTACGGTCTGGGGATGACCGAGGCCGACGCCGAGCGCGTGTTCGACCGGTTCTGGCGGGCCGATCCGTCGCGCAGGCGGACGATCGGCGGCACGGGGCTCGGCCTGTCCATCGCGCTCGGCGATGCGACGTTGCATCGTGGTGCGCTGACGGTGTGGTCCAGGCCCGGGCACGGGTCGAACTTCGTGCTCACACTGCCGCGCGGCCCAGCCCCCGTCGAGCCCGGGTCCCCGATCCCCACCGATCCCGACGACGACGCGTCGCTGGACGATCTCGGGCTCACTCAACCGATCGCACTGCACGATCTCCCCGACGGAGGTGCGCGATGAGACGACGGATGCTGCGGATCGCCCTGGCCGCGATCGCGACCGCGACCGTGCTGGCGCTGTCGGCGTGTGCGGGACTGCCGACCTCCGGCCCCGTGTTCGCCGGGCTCCGTCCCGGCGAGGTGGCACCGCCGGACTTCTCGTACGTGCCGGTCAAGCCGCAGGACGGCGCCTCGCCCGAGCAGATCGTGCAGGGCTTCATCGATGCGGGAATCGGCCCGGAGGGCAGCTGGGCGGTCGCCCAGCTGTACCTGGCGCCCTCATATCGCGACCAGTGGAAGCCGAACGCGCTGACCACCGTGGACGACAGATCCGCGCGCACGTACGTGCAGGCCCAGGACGGCAAGGTCGTGCTCACGGTCACGCAGCAGGCCACCGTCGACGGCGACGGCGTGTACCGGCCATCGGACGGCGGGCAGACGCCGCTGTCGTTCCAGCTCGCCAAGGTCGACGGACAGTGGCGCATCACGAAGGCCCCGGGCGGCATCGTGCTGGGCGCCGACCAGTTCCCGAGCGTGTTCCACGAGTATCCGCTGATGTACTTCGACCCGGGCTGGAACTATCTCGTGCCCGACGTGCGCTGGTTCCCCTCCACCAATGCCGCGACCCGCATCGCCACCGCGCTCGTCGACGGCAAGCCCAATTCGTGGCTGGCCGGCAGCGTGGTCTCGGCGTTTCCTGACAACGTGTCGATGGGGGCGCCCTCGGTGTCGGTCTCGGGCACGGTCGGACAGGTCAGCCTCACCCGTCCCGTGCTCTCGCTGGACAGGCCGACCCTGAACCGGATGCAGACGCAACTGGCGGCCAGCATGACCGAGACCGGCCTGTCCGGCGTCGTGATGCAGTTCAACGGCAGCACGATCGCGGCGCAAGACGTCTCCACGCGATCGACCCGCGTCGACCCCCGCGCGCTCGTGCAGACCGACAAGGGGTTCGGATATCTGGCCGGCGACGCGGGCAGCATCGAGCCGGTCAAGGGCGTGAGCGAGGCCATGACGAAGATCCGACCGCGTGCGATCGCGTTGGCGGCCGACGCGTCGGCGGCCGCCGTGCGCACGGAGTCCGGCGTCGTCGCGCGGGTGCCGGCATCCGGGCCGCTGCTCTCGCTCGACCAGCGCCACGGGCTCATCGATCCGGTGATCGATCCGCAGGGGTACATCTGGAGCACGCCCGCCGACGCCCCGGGAGCACTGCTCGCGTACGGCACGGATGGAAAGGCCATCGCCGTGACCGGCGGCTGGTCGAGCGCCTCGCACGTGAGCGCCATCGCGATGTCGCGCGACGGCGCCCGGCTCGCAGCGCTGGTCACCGTGGGCGGGCAGCTCTCGCTGGAGGTCTCCGGCGTCGTGCGCGATGGCGACGGCCGCCCCAAGTCGCTCGGCGACGCACTGACGCTGGCGACGTTCCCCGGCCGGGGGATCGCCCTGACCTGGCTCGACGACAGCACCCTCGGCGTCATCGCCGCGTCCGGCAGCGGACGGGTCGTCGTTCAGCAGGCGGTGTCGGGTCCGTCGACGTCGACGCCGGCACCGGACGACGCCGTCGGCATCTCCGGGACGATCGGCACCACCGTGCGGCTGCGCGGCGCCGACGGCACGCTGTACTCGCAGCGCGGCTCGAACTGGGAGAAGGCCGGCACGGGCGTGCAGGTGCTCGGGCAGGCGCAGGGCGTGTCGCCGGCCCAGGGATAGGGCGCGCTCGGACGGCGTGACGCAGCCGTTCCTCCCCAGGAACGCGTCATCCACAGATGTGCGACGCCGTCTCGCGCGAGACGGGACGACCGGTCACGATCGGATCGTGACCGAGACCGGCAGGCTCATCCGCGCCGCGGGCGCGCAGGCGCTCGCCCTGGCTCTGCCCGTGGACTGCGCGGGCTGCGGGGCGAGCGATGTCGCGCTCTGCGATACGTGCCGGCCGATGCTGCAGCCGACCGTGCGTGTGGCCGAGGCGGCCGGCCTCCCGGTGCGCAGCGGTCTGCCGTTCGACGGCGTGCCGGCACGCGTGCTGCGGGCCCTGAAAGAGGAGGGCCGCACCCAGCTGGCGCGTGCGCTGGCCCCCGCCCTGGCTGCGGCCGCGGCGGGTGCGGACGCCGTGCACGTCGTCCCGGTGCCGACCTCGGCCGCCGCCATGCGGCGGCGCGGGTACCGGGTCGCCGACCTGCTGGCGCGCCGGGCGGGCCTGCGGCCGGTGCGGATGCTGCGCATGACGCGCGCCACGGCCGATCAGCGCCGGCTCTCCCGGGACGCCCGCGCACACAACGTGCGCGGCAGCATGCGCGCTATTCGCCGGCTCGACGACGTGACAGTCCTGGTGGTGGACGACGTGGTGACCACCGGGGCGACCCTCGCGGAGGCCGCGCGGGCCTTGCGGGCTGCCGGCGCTCGGGTGGTGGGCGCGGCCACCGTCGCCGCCACCGCGCGGCGGTTGCCCGCGACATCGCTCGCGCAGATCGCATCCTGATCGTGTGCTAGCCGGCGACATCCGATTCTCACGCCGTCGGACGCGTGACACGCACCGGTCGGCGGGCTACGGTGGGGGCAACAAAGGCGACATGGTCCGCCCTTGACCGGGAGGACCGGAACAAGGAGGTCAGGGATGGAAACCAGCATCGTCGGTGTGGGCGTGAGCGTCTCCGATCGGTTCCGCGGTGTGGTGGACGAGAAGGCCACACGCATCGAGAACCTGGCGCCGCGCGCCCAGCAGATGGACGTGAAGGTGACCCACCGTGCGTACCACAACGGGCGCATGGAAGACTCCACAGTCGAACTCACGCTCAGCGGCAAGGGACTGCCCGTGGTGCGGGCAGAGGCCGTGGACGGCGACAAGTTCGCCGCGTTGGACATCGCCGTGGACAAGCTCGCCGAACAGGTGCGCAGAGCCAAGGAGAAGCGCGTCGATGCGCGACGACGTCCGCGCGGCGCGGTGCTGGACAAGGGCACCGGATCGCTCAGCGGCGTCGACCTGCAGCCCGCGTCGGCCGATGTGCTGCGGGCGGTGGCCACCGGGGAGATCCCGATCATCACCGGCCACGAGGACGAAGAGGACTACACCCCCGTCGTCATCCGGACCAAGCGGTTCGAGCCGGAATGGATGACCGTCGAGGATGCCGTGGACCGCATGGAGCTGGTCGGGCACGATTTCTTCCTGTTCATCGACGCGCGCACCGACCATCCCAGCGTGGTCTACCGACGCAAGGGGTGGGACTACGGGGTGATCTCGTTGACCACGCAGGCGCCGCCCTCAGCCGAGCTGGCGTCATAGCACTGGTTTCCCGTGGCCCCGGGCCGGCGTTGTGCGCCGGCCCGGGGCCACTGACGTGCGCGCATCGCCGGGCACAGAAACGCGCGGGCGGCCTGGAGGGGGGATGGGCCGCCCGCGCGAGCGCATGTCGAGATGAGCGGGTCTACCGTGCCGCCGCCTCGCCGCGTGTCATGCCGCGTTGCGGATCAGGATACGCCAGCGCTCCGGTCCACGCTCGAGATACTTCGTCGTGAACTGGTCGCCGTAGCGCGCCTCGAGCTGGCTGAGCAGCGGGATCGGGTTGTGCGTGGCGGAGATGATCAGGGCCGCCCCCGGCTTCAGCGCGTCGATCGCACCGAAGATCGCCGAGTGCCGGATCGCGTGCGGGATCGTCTGCACGTCGAATTCCGGCAGGTCCTCGTTCACTTCGCCGCACGTGCAGTCCGCCGCGTGGCTCTGGCTGGCGGCCTGTTCGCGGGACCGGTGGATCTCGATGTTCGACATGGACGACTCCCGTCTGCTGGCGTTCGCGAGGGCATTCGCGAAGTTGGCGTCAAGTTTATTACACTTGATTCCGTGGAAAATAACGCGATCGGGATTCGTGCTGTGGCATCCGCTGCGGCGATGCGCCCAGCGCGCCCGGAGGGCCCTGGTCAGCGGCGCCTGGCCGCCAACGGACGGCGCCATTCGACGACCCGCGAGATGGTGCTGCGCATGATCGAGGCGCAGAGCGCGCCGGTGTCGACAGCGGCACTGTCGGCGGCCTCCGGCCTGCACGAGAACACGGTGCGCGGTCACCTCGAACAGCTGTACGCCGACGGCTACATCGGCCGGATCCGCGAGGACGCGGTCGGCCGGGGTCGTCCGGCCTGGCTGTGGGTGCCTGCGCGTCCCGATCCGGAGAATCCGTATGCGGCGCTTGCCGGGGTGCTCGCCGACTCGCTGGCGCGGTCCGGCGAGGGAGCCATCGGCCGGGCTCGCGATGCCGGCCGCCGCTGGGGGGCGGAGATCGCTGCACGCCGCGCTGCGCAGACGGCGGCTGGCGGACCGGCCGCCCGCCCGGCCGCCGTGCCGAGCACCCCGCCGGCCGCCGAGCCGCCGGCTGCGGCGTCCGCGCGTGCCCGCACTACGGTGATCGAGGTGATGCGCGAGCAGGGCTTCGCGCCCGACGACACCGGTGACGAGGTGGTGCTGCGTCGCTGCCCGCTCATCGAGGCGGCGACCAAGCATCCCGCGATCGTCTGCGCCGTGCACCAGGGCATGATCGACGGCGTCCTCGCGCAGACCGGCGACCGCGCGCAGACCCGGCTGATCCCGTTCAGCGCGCCCGGCCAGTGCACCCTGCAGCTGCGGGTCGCCTCGTGAGCGCGCGCGGGCGTCGCGGGCGGTCGTGGCGTCTGCTGTGGATCCTGCCCGCCGGACTGTCGCTGCTGGCCGGTCTTGACGCCGCGCTGCTGCTGCTGGGCCTGCCGGCGCCGGTGACCGCCGCGCGGTTGCCGGAGGTGCACGGGATGCTGATGGTGCTGGGCTTCGTCGGCACCCTGATCGCCCTCGAACGGGCGACCGCTCTGGCGCGCTGGTACGGATTCGTCGCGCCGGCGCTGCTCGGGCTCGGCGGCATCGCGCTGCTGGCCGATCCGGTGCCGCTGGTGGTCGCCAAGGCGCTGCTGGTGGCCGGGACGGCCGCCTTCACGCTGCTGTACGTCCCGCTGTGGCGGCGTCAGTACGACGCGCCGCTGCTCGTCCAACTGCTCGGCGCCGCGCTCGGCTGTGCGGGAACGGTGATCTGGCTGGGCCAGAACACCATGGACCATGTGCTGCCGTGGCTGATCGGCTTCGTCGTGCTCACCATCGCCGCCGAGCGCGTCGAGCTCGCGCGAATCACGATGGGGCCGAACGCCGGGAACCGCCTGCTCGTGCACGCGTGGACGGTGACGATCGCCCTCATCGTCGGGGTCGTGTTCCCCGACGCCGGTTCGGTGCTGCTGGGCCTGGCGCTGTTGGCGATGGTCGGCTGGCTCGTCGTGCACGACATCGCGCGGCGCACGATCCGCGCCCGCGGCGCCGCACGCTACATGGCCGCCTGCATCCTCTCCGGCTACGTCTGGCTCGCGATCGCCGCTGGCGCCCTGCTGTTCGGCTACCCGACCGACCAGCCCGCATACGACGCGGTCGTGCACGCGGTGTTCCTCGGATACACGATCTCGATGATCATGGCGCACGCCACCACGATCCTGCCGGCCGTGCTGCACATCGACCTGCCCTACCGGGGCGCGCTCTGGGTGCCGGCCGCCATCCTGCAGTTGAGCCTGGTGGTGCGGCTCTGGGTCGGTGACGGGCTCAACCTGCCGGCCGGGTGGCAGATCGGCGGCGTGCTCGGCGTGATCGCGCTGCTGCTGTTCGTGGTGACCGCCGTCGCGAGCGCTGTCCTCGGCCCGCGCTCCGCCGCCAAGAAGACATCTCCCACCCGATCCGCGTCGATGACGCCGCGCTCCGCATCCGGGCAGACCCCGGACATCCCGGAAGGACACGCATGAGCGCCCCCACCCCCGACGGCTCCGCCCGGCCCCGTCCTGCGCGGGTGAAGCGCGCTCTCGACGAGAAGGCACCCGGTCGCGGCTTCTGGGTGCTGCGCGACATCCCGACGCTGCTGTGGCTCGTGCTGGTGGTCGTGGCGGTGGCCGCGCACCGTGCGCTGCCGGTGGCGACCTGGTTGATGATCCATCTGCTGCTGCTGGGCGCGGTCACCCACGCGATCCTGGTCTGGAGCCAGTACTTCTCCTATGCCCTGCTGCGCACGGCGCCCACTGGGCGCGACCGCCGCAGACAGAGCTGGCGACTGTCGCTGGCGAACGGGGGAGCGGCCGTCGTCATCGCCGGCGTGGTCTCGGGGGTGTGGGCACTGACCCTGGTCGGTGCGGCATCCCTCATCGTCGCTGTCATCTGGCACGGTGCGAGCCTGTACGCGAGGTCGCGCGCGAGCCTTCCCGGCCGGTTCGGGCGCACGATCCGCTACTACATCGCGTCGGCCGCGATCCTGCCGATCGGCGCGGCGCTGGGCGCGTGGCTCGCGCACGACAACAGCGCCGAGACGCTCGTGCTGGCCCACGCGCTGCTGAACGTGCTGGGCTGGATCGGTCTGACCGTCGCGGGCACCCTCGTCACGCTCTGGCCGACGATCCTGCGCACCCGCGCCGACGAGCATGCCGCCGCCGGTGCTGCCCGGGCGCTGCCGGTGCTGGCGGCCGGGGTGCTGGTGGCCGCTGCGGGGGCCGCCGCGGGACTCCTGCCCCTGCTGGCGGTGGGCCTTGCCGCCTACCTGGTGGGCCTCGGCATCATCGGGGTCTCGCTGTGGCGCGCAGCCCGCAACGCCCCGCCACGCACGTTCGCGGCGCTGTCGGTGGGAGTGGCCTTCCTGTGGTGGGCCGGCTGCGTGCTCGCGATCGTCGTGGCGACCGTCGCGAGCTTCCTCGGCGGGGCGGGCCTGGCCGGCGTCGCGGATGCCGTGGGCCGGACGGTGCCGTACCTGGCGGCGGGCTTCGCCGCGCAGGTGCTGGTGGGCGCGCTCAGCTATCTGATCCCCGTCGTGCTCGGCGGCGGGCCCACCCCGGTGCGTGTGGGCACCACCGCGTTCGACCGCGGCGCAACGCTGCGGATCGCGGTGGCCAACGCCGCGCTCGTGGTGTGCGCGCTGCCGGTGTCCAGCCTCATGCGGGTTGTGGCATCCGCCCTGTACTTCGTCGCGATGGCGTCGTTCCTCGTGCTGATGCTGGTCGGGATGCGCGCCCAGGCTGCGGCGAAGCGCTCGGGGGCGGCGCTGGCCGAGACCAAGGCGGGCATGACGGCGGGGACCAGGCCGCACGGCCCGATCACGCCCGAGGGCGACAAGCCGCATCGCGCGGGCCAGGCCGTCGCAGGACTGCTGGCCGTGGTGCTCGCGGTCGCCGTGACCGCGGCCGTGGACCCGGTCTCGCTGGGCTGGGGCGCGCCGGTGGCGGCCCCGACGAGCGCACCGGTGAAGATCGTGAAGGTCACTGCCGCGAACTTCCGCTACTCGCCGAGCACGATCGAGGTGCCTGCCGGCACGCATCTGAAGATCGAGCTGACCAACACCGACCCGACGATGGTGCACGATCTCGTCTTCGCGAACGGGGTGGCCGGCTCCCGGCTGTCACCCGGGCAGAGCGAGACCATCGACGTGGGCGTGATCAGCGCAACCCTCGACGGGTGGTGCTCGATCGTCGGGCACCGGCAGCTGGGCATGGTGATGACCGTGAAGGCCACCGCGGCCGTGGCGGCGGCATCGCCGTCGCCGTCGGCGACAGACGGCATGGCCGACATGCCCGGGATGGCAGGCATGCCGGGCATGTCGGGCACGGGCAGCAGCTCCACCGGCATCGATCTGTCGGGGTCTCCCGGCGCGGGATTCCAGCCGTACCGTGCCGAGCTGGCGCCGCTGCCGGCGGCATCCGGTCCGGTCACCCGGCGGGTCACGCTGACCATCACCGACAAGAAGGTCGAGGTAGCGCCCGGGGTCACCCAGACGCTGTGGGTGTACAACGGCACCGCGCCCGGTCCCGTGCTGCATGGGCGTGTGGGCGACACGTTCGTGGTGACGCTCGTCAACGACGGCGACATGGGGCATTCCATCGACTTCCACGCCGGCGAGGTCGCCCCCGACCAGCCGATGCGCACGATCGCACCCGGGGCGAGCCTGACATACACGTTCACGGCGAATCGCTCGGGCATCTGGATGTACCACTGCTCGACCATGCCGATGACCGCGCACATCGCGAACGGGATGTACGGAGCCGTCGTGATCGAGCCCCGCGACCTGCCCGCGGTGGGCGCCTCCTACGTGCTGGTGCAGGCGGAGTACTACCTGGGCGCGCACGACGGCGGATCCGTCGACGTCGCCAAGGTCGAGGAGGGCAAGCCCAACCTCGTGGTCTTCAACGGCTACGCGAACCAGTACGACCACGCGCCGCTGCGGGCTGCGGTCGGCGAGCGCGTACGGGTGTGGGTGCTCGATGCCGGCATCGACCGGGCCACGAGCTTCCACGTCGTGGGCGGCCAGTTCGACACGGTGTGGTCGGAGGGGAGGTACCTGATCGACCGGGCGAAGGACACCGGGTCGCAGGCGCTCGCGCTCGCACCCGCGCAGGGCGGGTTCGTCGAGCTGACCTTCCCGGCGGCCGGCCACTACCCGTTCGTGTCGCACTACATGATCGACGCGGAGCGCGGTGCGCACGGCGTCTTCGACGTGACGAAGTAGCCCGCATCGGCGGTTCAGAACTCATCCGACTCGGCCACCCGCGTCCGGGCCGCCTGCGTGATTGCGGGGATTGCGAGCCGCTGCACGTCGGATTGGATGAGTTCTGAACGGTGCTACGCGATGGCCGTCCGACGGGTGAGGTCGGGGGCGCGCGGCGGGATGAGCCAGGAGGCGGCGGCCATGACCAGCGGCAGGCCGACGGCGAACACGACCAGCGCCGGCCAGGGCGTGTCGGCGAAGTGCAGACTGTCCGCGTTGTATCCCTGGGTGACGCCCCACGTCGGGATCAGCCCCGCGACGGTGCCGACCACGGTGCCGAGCCCGACGACGATCAGCGCCTGCCACGCATTCACGGCGCGCCGACGCAGCCGACCGGCGCCCACCGCTGTCAGCGTCGCATCGTCGGCGCGCCGCTCGAATCGCGTGAGTCCGAGACACACCGCACCGGCTCCGATCACCAGCACGATCGTCGTGGCGGCGATCAGCAGCGGCACGACCGACCCCGAGTTCGGTCCCCGCTCCACCGAAACCTCCAAGGTGCCCTGTGCCCCGACGCGGACATCGGATGCCGCAGCCCGGATCGCATCGACGATTCCGGCGCTGACCGGCCCGTCATACACCGCCAGCATCGTCGCCGGCACCACGCCCATGCCGAGCTTCTCGGCCAGTGCCGGCGAGATGACCAGCTGGAGTCCGTCCATGGGGTGCGGCAGCGGCACCACGCGAGCGGGCACCTCGTGCACGGCGGCGGGTCTCGGCAGCGCGGAAGCCTCGATCCGGCCCATCGTGTAGGCATCGACCGCGCTCTGGTACTGCACGTTCTGCGCCGCTGTCCACCTGACGATCTCGGCGGTGCCGTCCTGCGACTGCGAGGTCCGCACCCATCGGTTGACATCGAGCGCGGTGCCGCTGCGGAACGCGTCCAGCACGTCGTCCGGCAGCCGGGTGCCGAGCGCCGTCTCCAGGTCGCCGGGGGCGATCACCGAGATCGTCCCGCTGGCCAGCTGCGCACGCAGGTCGCATCTCTTGCAGCCGGTGTAGTCGTGTCGGTCGGCAACGGTCCACACGATCGCGTCGGGCGCGCTCAGCGTCCCTTCCGCGCCGTATGCCGGGTTGGCAGGCTGCGAGATGACCACGGTCCGCGCCGCACCCGACGGCCCGATGACATCCCGAGCGGCCGACAGGTACTCGTCGGCGTGGGCGGCGTCGTCGGCGCTCGGCATCCGCACCGACACGCTGCCCAACGGCCCCGACCAGCTGTAGGAGGACTCGTCCGCGCTGTGGGTCATCGACAGGAACGAGAGGGCGAAGGTGGCCGCGAACGCGCAGGCGGCGATGGCGGCGAAGGCGGGGACGACACGCGAGGGGTTGGCCGCGGCGTCCCGACCCGCCAGCCGTGCGGCGACGCCCAGCCGCGCCAGCGGCCGGGCCAGAACCGCGAGCATCCAATGGCCGCCGAGGATCACGCCGATCTGGAACAGCACCGGACCGAGGACGAGCCCGAACACCGCGATGTCGCGGACAACCTTGTCACGCGTGGCGTCGTCGCTCCCGGCGGCGAGCGCGACGTTCACCGCGCCGATCGCGAGGGCTCCGGCGATGGCGGCGGCGAGCCCTGCGATCATCGCCACGAGCCCCCAGATCGGCCGGCTCGCGCGCAGGCGCGCGGGGCGCTGTGACCCGCGCAGCGCGCCCAGCACGTCGCCGCGGGTGGCGGCGCGCGCGGGCAGGATCGCCGCGATCGTCCCCACGATCACGGCGAAGGCGAGGATGCCTGCGAGCATGCCCCACGGCAGCTGGAAGCCCCAGTTGCCCCAGAACGTGCCCTGGGCTGCGTCATCCGTCACCGCCAGGGCGACCGCCGCCAGCCCGATGCCGCAGGCCGCACCGACGAGGCCGCCTGCCGTGCCAAGCACCGTCCCCTGCAGCGTCACGATGCGGAAGACGTCGCTTCGCGCGGCTCCGACACTGGATGCCACGGCCAGCGCCCGCTGCTGTCGCCGGGCCGCGACCGCGAAGGCCGCGCCGGCCAGCAGCACGACGATGTAGCCCGAGAAGACAGCCGCCAGCGACCCGATCAGCAGCGCCGTCCACGACTCTTGGGCGCTGGGGCGGTGCGACGCCTGCCACGCCGACGGCGCCAGCACCAGGCCGCGCGCATACGCCACGATGCCGGCACGGTTGAGCGTGGCAAGCTCGGCGCGGTCGGGCTGCCAGTCGGCGACGAACCAGCGGGTGCTCCCGCCGCTGAGCACGG
>CALKHM010000260.1 GCA_937988695.1 uncultured Microbacterium sp.
GACCCATCGGCGGCAACGACTTCGACGCGATGGGCCTGACCATCACCGGGGACACGCTGCTCGCGTCCGGCCACCCAGGCACGAGCACGCCGCCCCAACTCGGCGCCCCCAACCTCGGAGTGATCCGAAGCGACGACCACGGCAAGAGCTGGAGCCCGGTCGCACTCACCGGAACCACCGACTTCCACTCGCTCACCGCCGGATCCGACGGAACCCTCTATGGCATCCCCTCGGGAGCAACCGTTCTGCTTCGCAGCTCCGACGATGGCCGCACCTGGCTAGAAGCTCCGCCGATCGCGGCAGTGGGACTTGCCGCCACGCGAAACGGCCTCTACGCGGCCACGCAGGAAGGACTGAAGTTGAGCACCGACCAGGGGCAGAGCTTCCAGCTGGTTAAGGATGCGCCGCTCTTGTACAAGATCGCCGTGCGGGCTGACGGCACGCTGGTCGGAATCGACACGGATGGCGCGATCTGGACGCAGGAGACGAACGGCACGTGGAAGCGAGGTGCGAGCATTCAGGGGGCCGCGCAGGCGCTCGGTGTGGTCGACGACGGCCGAGTCGTGATCGTGGACGATCGCGGGGTCGTCCAGGTCATGCCCGACGGCAAGACGATCCGCAGCAGCACCGCAGCGGGCTGAACCGATGAGCGCCTCACCCTCCCGGCATGGCTGGCTGGTCAACCTCGGTCGAACGCTTCTCGTGATCGGAGCCGGGTTCTGAACCCGGTATCGCAAGCCGCGAGTGAGGACGTTGAGGCCTGGCGGGATCTCGAAGGCGATCTCATACGGCCCGGGTGCTCGTCGTCGTTGTGATTGGTCAGTGTGCGATGTAACGTCAGTGTGTGCTGACTATTGCTTCGCGTGTCGATGTGATGAACCGATTGGGTCGTGCGATGGCCGATCCGACCAGGTCGCGAATACTCCTGTTCCTTTTGGAGGGTCCTGGATATCCGGGGGAGTTGGCGCGCGAGTTGGGGCTGACGCGGTCGAACGTATCTAACCATCTGTCCTGCCTTCGGGGTTGCGGGATCGTGGCCGCTGCCCCCGAGGGCCGTTCAACCCGGTATGAGATTGCGGATCCTCATGTGACCCGTGCGCTTGTCTCCTTGGTGAACGTCGTGCTTGCGGTCGACGACGGAGCCGAGTGCCAGGATGAAGCCTGCGACGTGCCGCTGTGCTGCGGGACTGGAGCATGAGCGCCCGCGCGGGGGACCGCGTCGGTGAGATCCAGGACGGGCGGAAGCAACTGCTCCGCCGACGGATTCGGTGGATTGTCGCGGCGACGATTGCCTACAACATCGTCGAGGCAATCATTGCGATCTCGGCCGGAGGAGCGGCCTCATCGGCCGCTCTGATCGGATTCGGTTTGGACTCCCTCGTCGAGGTCCTTTCCGCGGCTGCCGTGGCGTGGCAGTTCGCCGGCCCCGATCCTGAGAAGCGGGAGAAGACGGCGCTGCGAGTTATCGCCTGGTCGTTCTTCGCCCTCGCCGCCTATGTGACCGTCGACGCCGGATTGTCCCTGTTCGGTCTTCGGGAGGCCGATCGCAGCCCGGTCGGCGTCGTGCTGGCCGCGGTCAGCCTTGCGGTGATGCCGTTCCTGAGCTTCGCGGAACGAAGGGCCGGCCGAGAGCTGGGCTCGGCGTCCGCGATCGCGGACTCCAAGCAGACCTTGATCTGCTCGTATCTCTCCGCGGCCCTTCTGCTCGGCCTGCTGCTGAACTTCCTGTTCGGGTGGGCGTGGGCGGACTCGGTCGCTGCTCTCGTGATCGTGGTCTTCGCAGTCCGTGAGGGACTCGAAGCGTGGCGCGGTGATGCGTGCAAGGTGCCAGTATCAGCGTTGACCGGCGAGAGAGACGTCGAGCACGACGACTGCTGCTGACCTTCAGAGGCTGAGTTGATGCTGCTTCCCGGTACGTGCGGGCAATAGGAATCAGTGCCGCTTCGATGATGGCGGCGTTGAAGTTGAAGGTGAGCCGGTCAACGATCGCGGCGCAAAGCCGCGGTTCCGCGCTGATAAGGCAACTGCTCGTTCCGCACGACATCGATGGGGACATCCGGCCGGCTCATTGCCCTCGCCAACGGGCTCCGCCCAGAAAACGGGCAGACCGATGAGCCTGCGCGCCGGTGGCCGGCTCCGACGGGGGAAGGGCGGGGGCGGCTCGTCAGCGCACGCGGTCACCGACATGCAATAATTTGCGTATGGACGCAGATACGCAGATATGCGGGCGGGACCCGGACAGTCAGTATGTCGAACTCGCGGTGGAGGTGTTCGGGCTCCTCGCGGACGCGACCCGCGTGCGGATCATCCTGGCGCTGCGTCGCGAAGATGAGCTGTCGGTGAACCATCTCGCAGACATCGTGGACAAGTCGGCGGCGGCGGTGTCGCAGCATCTCGCGAAGCTGCGGATGGCGCGGATCGTGGCGACCAGGCAGGAGGGCCAGCGGGTGTTCTACCGGCTGGCGAACGAGCACGCCTCCCAACTCGTCTCCGACGCGATCCTCCAGGCGGAGCACTCGCTCGATCACAGTCCCCGCCACCACCTCTCGGAACGAGATAAAGCATGACCTCACACAACCACGCCCACCCAGACGAGCACGGCGAGCACGAGCACAACCACGGCGAGCACGGCGAGCATGACCACGATCACGATCACGGCCACTCGCACCCGACCGGGTTCAAGGGCTTCCTGTACGGGATCTTCGTGCCGCACTCTCACGATGCCGCGGATTCGATCGACGACGCGATGGAGGCGAACTCGGAAGGCATCCGTGCGCTGAAGATCAGCCTCGTGATCATGCTTATCACGACCGTGCTGCAGGCCGTGGTCTTCGGGTTCTCGGGTTCGATCGCTCTGCTCGCGGACACCATCCACAACTTCTCCGACGCGCTCACCGCCGTCCCGCTCTGGATCGCGTTCGTTCTCTCGCGCCGGGCCGCGACCCGCCGCTACACGTACGGTTTCAACCGTGCCGAGGACCTTGCCGGGCTGTTCATCGTCCTCATGATCGCGTTGTCCTCGGTGATCGCGGCATGGGAAGCGATCGACCGGATCGTGCACCCGCGTCCGATGACGAACATCGGCTGGGTGATCGCTGCGGGGGTCATCGGCTTCCTCGGCAACGAGGCAGTCGCCGTGTACCGCATCCGCGTCGGGCGCAGGATCGGATCCGCTGCGCTCGTCGCCGACGGCGTGCACGCCCGGACCGACGGGTTCACGTCCCTCGCCGTCGTCGCCGGTGGCATCGGCGTGCTGCTGGGATTCCCGCTTGCGGATCCCCTCGTCGGCCTGCTCATCTCGGTCATGATCGCCGTGCTGCTCGTCGGAACCATCCGGTCGGTCGGGCGCCGGCTCATGGATGGCATCGAGCCCGAACTCGTCGACCGTGC
>CALKHM010000261.1 GCA_937988695.1 uncultured Microbacterium sp.
GGTCTCGGCGATGACCGGCAGGGCGTCGGATGCGGCGAGCTCGGCGTCGTCCGAGGTCACCGCGACGCTCGTGCCGGCGCCCAGCGCCGCGACAATGCGCGCGGCCTCGGCGTGGTCGCCGACCCGCAGCGGCGCGACCCGCCAGCCCGCGCGCGCGGCGGCGTCCGCCTGCCGGCGGCTGTGCGCGGACCGACTGCCGGAGACTGCCAGAACGGGGCCGCCGCCGGCGCCCGGGCGCTGCGGAAGGCGGGCGCCCACGTCGTCGCCCGGGGTCGGCCGCACCGCGGCGCCCAGGCCCAGGCTCAGCCCGCCGGACCCGATCGCGAACACCGGGGTGGGCAGCCGGCTCACGGCATCGCCGACCAGCACCACCTGGGCGTCGTCGACGGCGTCGAGCACGACGGCCGCCGCCGGCACCGCACGCAGCCGGGCGGCAAGTCCCGGGGCGTCGGCGTAGTCGGTGAAGGGGATGCCGCCGATCGGCAGCGAGGTCTGCCGGCCGATGTGCACGGCGAGGTCAGCCTCGGTCATCGGCGTCACCGGGTGGTGCGACATGGTCGGCTGCCGGTCCAGGCGGTACACGCGGCCGTCCTCGGCGGCGAAGTGCTGGCCGAACACCGTGTATCGCCCGAAATCCGGCTGCGCGAACAGCATCGGCACCGGGCGCGGCCCGAACACGTCGCGGCCGATCTCCAGGACCTTGCCGAGGCTTCCCACGGCCGGTGACGAGTCGGCCGTGGAGCAGGCCTTGTACTGCACGAGATCGGGGTCCAGCGCTGCCAGCGCCGTAAGCGCCGGGCGGACCTCGGCCTCCAGCGCTGCCGGGCCCAGCGATCGGGCGATCCCGGCGATGCCCACCACGTCACAGCCGGCTGCCGCCGCGCGCAGCGCCTCGGCCGAGGGGACGCCGACCAACAGGCGGCCGCGCAGGCCGCGGCGGGTGAACTGCAGCAGCGCGTCGACGCTGCCGGTGAAGTCGTCGCCGTAGAACGCGACGCGCGCGTCACTCACGGACCGGCCCGAAGATCTCGGTGGCGCGACGCAGCGGTTCGGACCGGGCCAGCGCCGACTGCGCGTCCTCGCCCGCTGCCGCGGACTCCCAGGCGTCGCGCATGCTGGCCACGCCCGCCGACGCGCCGTCCGGGTGTCCGTGGATGCCGCCCCCGGCCAGCACCAGCAGGTCGGTCGTCCCGGTGGCCGCGTACGTCGCATGGGCAAGGCCGCCCCATTGCCCCGACGAGAGCACGGGCACCATCGAGGTCAGACCCAGCAGGGGCTCCCGGACGGCGGCGATCGAGTCGAGCACCTGGGCATCGGACTCGTAGAACTTGTTGCTGATGCCGTTCGTGTGCAGGTGGTCGGCACCGCACAGCCGCACGAGCTGCTGCCATGCACGAAACCCTATGCCCAGCTGCGCGCTGCGGCTGATGGCGCCAAACATCGCGCGGTGCCCGTGGATGGGCACCTGCGAGCGGCGGCGCAGGTGGTCCAGCCCGGACAGCCCGATCATGTTGACGCAGACCATCACGCACGTGCCGCCGGCGGCGACCACCAGATCATGGTTCGCCTCCAGCCGGTCGATGTCGTCGGTGATGTTGAACGCATACATCGGCATGACCCCGGTGCGGTCGGCATGGCGATGGAGCACCGGCATCACGGCACGCACGCGCTCGCGCAGCGGAGCGGCCGGGCCGTTGCCCTGCAGCTCGTCGTCCTTGATGAAGTCCAGGCCGGCGCCTGCCAGCTCGTCCACCACCTCGGCGAGCTCATCCGGCGTCAGCCCGATGCTGGGCTTGATGATCGTGCCCAGCATGGCCCCCGCGGCGCGGCTGGTGAGCCGGCGGGTGCCGGGCACGCCGAACTGCGGACCGGCGTACCGGTCGGCGAACGCCGGCGGCAGATCGAGGTCGGTGAGCTTGATCGCACCGAGCTCCTTGATCTCGAACAGGTTCCCGGCCACGGCCGCGAGCAGGTTGGGGATGGACGGGCCGAAGTTGTCCAGCGGAAAGCTCACGCGCACGCGGGCTCGGCGCCGGGTGCGCGGGTCGCCGACGGTGCCCGGCAGCGGACCCTCCGGCCCCAGCGGCAGCTCCTGGATGTCCTGCACCACCGCCGCGAACCGGGCCCGCACCTGGTCGGACTCGCGTGCGACACGCACGAACGTGCCCGTGGACTGCTCGCCGGCGAGCACCTCTGCGGCATGGGCCAGGGGGAGGGAGGTCTCCAGGTGATAGGTGGCCACCACGCGCTGATCGGTCATGACGTGCCCCTCACCACACCACGGGCAGCCACACGGACATCTCGCCCGCGCCGCGGTTGCCCCACGCGTGGTAGGGGATCAGACGCGCGGGGATGCTGCGCAGCGGCGCGGTATCCAGATCCCGGTACAGCACGTCGTCGCTGTCGTCGCGGTCGTGCGGCAGGACCGTCAGCTCGCCGTCCAGGGCGACGACCCGGTGTCCGGCCACCTCGGCCTCGACGGGCGCGAACGTCGTTCCCCGGCGCACGGCGGCCTGCTCGAGCAGCACGTCGGCGGGCAGGTCGGCGCTCTCCAGGCAGTAGACGACCGGCCCGCGCTGCAGCGCGACCTGGTTCGTGGCCTCCTCCACGAGCCGGTGCCCGCGCAGCACCCGCACCGGCATGGGCAGCGTCAGCGCGATGACGTCACCGACCGCCCAGTCGCGATCGATGCGGGTGTACGTGCCGGCGGCGCAGGCGTGCACGACCGTGCCGTTGACGGTGAGCGTGGCCGACGTGCACCAGCCCGGGATGCGCAGGTGCACGGGGAGGGCGCCGGCTGCCGCGGTCACCGTGAACACGATCGCCTCGCCCCACGGGTAGTCGCTGTCCTCGCGCAGCGCGAGCCGGCGCCCGCGCTCGTCGGTGACATCGATGTCGCTGCCGCCGTACAGATGCACGTAGAGCCCGTCGGCACCGATCGAGGCCGCGCGCTCGTGGAAGCGGGCCAGCGTGCGCGCGGTGTTCGGCGGGCAGCAGAAGCAGCTGAGGTACGGCTGCCGGGTGCGCTGGTCGGAGGGCGGGGGTGCCGGCACCGGATGCAGCGCGGTGTCGCCGGGGCGGCGCAGCGGGTAGGGGAGCCCGCGCACCTGTCGCAGCGGGTTGGTGTAGAGGTATTCGTCTCCGTCGAGGGAGATCCCCGCCAGCAGCGTGTTGTACGCGATCTGCTCGATCACGTCGGCGAAGCGCGCATCCGCGGTCAGAGCCAGCATCCGCTCGCTCCACAGGATCATGCCGATGTTCGCGCACGACTCGTTGTGCGCGGTGGTGTGCGGCAGCTGGTACGCACGACCGTACGCCTGGTGCACGCGGCTGATCTGGTCCTGCCAGGGCGAGCCGTCCGGCGACGCGCCGTCGTACAGCGCCCCGCAGCCGCCGGTGATGTACAGCTTCGTCTCGACGACGTCTCGCCAGAGCCGCGCGAGCACGTCGGTCAGCTCGACGTCGTCGGTCTCGGCCACGAGATCGGCAAGGCCCGCGTACAGATAGTTGGCGCGCACCGCATGGCCGGCCACCGTGCGCTGCGCGCGCACCGGCAGACGGTCCTGGTTGTCGTCGCCACCGTCGAAGTCGTCGCGCACGCGGACGAAGGCCTGGGCCAGGCGCAGGTAGCGCTCCTCGCCGGTCGCGCGATACAGATCGATGACGGCCATGTAGTGCGACGGGCAGATCGCGCTGCGCGCGAGGTCGAACGGCGTGTCGCGGGCCAGCGTCTCCAGATAGTCGGCGGCCTTGCGCGCCACCTCGAGCAGGGTCGTGCTCCCGGTGACCTGATGGTGGCGCACCCCCGCCGTGATGAGGTGACCGAGGTTGTAGGTCTCGAAGTGGAACCTGTCGGCGAGCTCCGTGGCGTGCTCGTGGTGGCGGGCGGCGATCAGCGTCGCCGTGTGCAGATAGCCGTCATCACGCTGCACCGAGGCGATGAGCGCGGCCATCGCCTCGACGGTCTGCGCGAGCTGCGGCTCGGGCGCCACCTCCAGCTGCGCGACGGCGGCCTCCAGCCACTTGTACAGATCGCCGTCCATGAACGGCGGGCCATCGTGCTCGCCGTCCTCCAGGCCCGCGGCGATGCGGAAGTTGCGCAGTCCAGGGCTGACGGCGGCATCCGACAACGAACCCCAGATCTGCGGGATCGTCGTGCGGAAGGTGCGCTCCTGCGCCTCGTGCCAGAACCCGCGCGCCCATCGCGTGCTGCCGGCCGTCAGCGGTCGCAGCCTGCGGTGGTCGGGGGCGGCCTGGATCATCGACATGCCATGTCCTCTCGGAGTCGTCGACCAGTCTTGTCGGTCGTGTCGTGTCGGAGCGCGGATGAGGCCCCGAGACCGAAATGAAACAATTCGCGGCCCTGCATGAAATTGCAGTGTACGGGGTCGGTTGAGGCGTTGCAATGAATATTTTTTCAATACTGATTGTTGACACACCTTCGATTCATGTCTAGTCTCGCTCCCGTAGGTTCCCCCATTCCCCTGAAATCGTCGTCGTCAAGGAGGACGTCATGCTCTCTCGCCGAACTCGCCGCAGCATGCTTGCTGCCGGTGTGGCACTCACGACTCTCATTCCGCTCGCGGCGTGCTCCGGCGGCTCCAGCGGCGGCCCCGCGTCGGGTGCGGCAGGCAAGGATCCCGCCAAGTTCACCGTGCTCACCGCCAATGAGAACCCGACCCTGGCCAAGGAGCTGGACGCCCTGGCCGCCGGCGCGTGCAAGAGCGAGAACGACGCGCTGCCGATCGAGCACCAGACGCTCGCGCAGGCCGACACGGTGCAGAAGATCACTCTGCTGGCCAGCCAGGGCGCCCTGCCGACGCACTTCATCGCCGGCACGGCCATGGTGCGCCCGGACGGCGACCTGGGCAAGGCCGGGCTCGTCCTGGATTACAAGAAGGCGCTCACCGACCTCGGGGCCTGGGATCAGATCCTGCCGGCGGCGGCCTCGACCATCCAGTCGGTGTACGGCCACGAGGTGTCACTGCCGTACCAGTACAACGTCGAGGGCATCTGGTACAACAAGCAGATCTTCACGAAACTCGGGCTCACCCCGCCGCAGACCTTCGACGAGCTGCTCACCGACGCGAAGAAGATCAAGGATGCCGGGTACACGCCGTTCGCGATGGACGGCAAGGACGCGTGGCCGATCACGCGCCTGATCGGCATGTACATCTTCCGCAGCGTGGGGCCCGACGCGATGAAGGCCGTGCAGGATGGGGCCGCCAAGCTCACCGATGCGGCGTACGTGCAGGCCGCCGACCAGGTGCAGAAGCTGGCCGAGGCCGGCTACTTCGGCAAGGGCTTCATCTCCGAGGACGCCGCGACCGCCAACAACGACTTCCTGACCGGCAAGGCCGCGATGAAGTATGACGGGTCGTGGCTGCTGGCCAACATCAACGATCCGTCGCAGACCACGATCGGCGCCGACAACGTCGGCCTGATGCCGTTCCCGGCCGTCGACGGCGGCAAGGGCAGCATCGACCAGTGGGCGGCCAACGCGGGCGCCGCCATGGCGATGAACCCGAAGACGTACGGGCCGAAGGTCGGGGCGTGGCTGAAGTGCATCGTCACCAATTACGGTGCCCAGGCGCTGAAGGACCAGGGCGTGGTGTCGGGCTTCAAGGTCAACGGCACGGTCGACAACGTGCCGCCGGCCACCAAGATGGTGCAGGAGAAGGTCGCCGACATCTCCCAGACCGTGCTGTGGTTCGAGGCGCTCATGGACGGCAAGTCGACCGCACTGGCGCAGTCCAACGTGTCGCTGCTGGCCACCGGGCAGATGACCGCCCAGGATTACATGTCGCAGCTGCAGACCAGCATCGACGCCAACAAGTGAGGCAGACGAACAAGACGGCGACCCGGACCCTCACCTGAGGGTCCGGGCCGCGCTGCCCGGGAGGCCCCATGAAACGCGTGTTCGGTGATCGCAAGACGATCATCATCCTGCTCGCCCCCACGCTCATCATCTACGTGCTGGTCAAGCTCGTGCCGGTGGCCTGGTCGTTCGGGCTGTCGTTCTTCGAGGGCAACACGCTGCGCGGGTTCACATTCGTCGGCGGGGCGAACTTCGCCAAGTTCTTCACCGACCCCGCGGCCATCCAATCGCTTTGGGTCAGCATCATCTTTGCGGTGCTGGCCACGGTCGGCCAGATCGTTCTCGGGTATCTGCTGGCCCTGCTGTACGTGTTCGTGCTGCGCAAGGGGTCGGCGTTCGTGCGCACGGCGGTGTTCTTCCCGATGGTGCTGCCCACGGTGGCCGTCGCCCTGCTGTTTCGCAGCCTCGTCTCGGTGGGCGACAACCAGGGACCCGTCAACGACGTGATCAACTTCTTCGGCGGTCACAGCGTCGAGTTCCTGGCCTCGACGACCGGCACCATGATCATCGCGCTGGTCATGACGTACTGGAGCTCGATGGGCTTCTACGCGATCCTGATGTACACCGGGCTCTTGGACATCCCCGACGAGATCATCGAGTCGGCTCGGCTGGACGGCGCGAACGGGTGGCGGCTGGTGCGGCACATCGTCATCCCGCTGTCGCTGCCGATCCTCATCTCGTCGATCATCTTCAGCTTCAACGCCACGCTGAAGGTGTTCGACAGCCTGCTGGCCCTGAACAACGGCGGACCCGGGACCAGCACCGCGCCGCTGACGCTGTACATGTTCCGCACCGCGTTCGAATACGCCGAGTACGGATACGGCAGCACCATCGCGCTCGTGCTCACGCTGCTGTGCCTGGTGTTCACCCTGGCGATCTTCCGATCATCGCGCCGCCGGGCGGAGGACTGAGATGACCGCGACACAGACTCTCGTCCAGGCCCGGCCGCGCCCGGCGAAGGCCGACGGCGGCGGACACCGCACGCGCGCTCGGATGCTGCGGCGGCTGCCGGTGTGGATCCTCGTCGCCGTGCTGCTGGTCGTCGTGCTCTACCCGCAGTTCTGGGTGGTCATGGGATCGTTCAAGACCCAGACCGAGTTCCTCTCCAACCCCACCTGGTCGCTGCCCTCGAGCCTCGACTTCTCGAACTACTACGAGGCGCTGTTCCGCGGCAACGTCGCGATCAACTACCGCAACAGCATCCTCGTCACGATCCCGTCGGTGGCGCTGATCGTGTTGCTGGGCGTCGCGGCCGGCTACGCGCTGGAGATCATGATCTGGAAGGGCCGGGGCACGACGCTCATGCTCATCCTGGGCGGCATCATGGTGCCCGGTCAGATGATCCTGGTGCCGTTGTTCATCGCGTACTTCAAGATCGGCATCACCGACTCGCTGTGGCCGATGATCATCACCTACACCGCCGACGGGCTTCCGCTTGCCACGTTCCTCATGGCGGCGTACTTCCGCACCGTGCCCCGAGAGGTCTTCGAGGCGGCGACGATGGACGGCTGCAGCCCGTTGCGCTCGTTCTTCCTGATCGGCATGCCGCTGATGCGCAACGCGATCCTCACCGTCGGGCTCGTCGAGTTCTTCAGCGTGTGGAACGACCTGCTGGTCGCCCTGACCTTCACGACGAGCCCGTCGCTTGCCACCATCCAGGTGGGGCTGCTGAGCTTGAACGACCAGTATGGAAGCACGCAGTACGGTCCGCTGTTCGCGGCGATCAGCATCAACATCGTCGCGCTGCTCATCGTGTTCGTGTTCTTGAACAAGAAGATCATGGCCGGCCTTGCCGCCGGCTCGTTGAAGGGCTGACAGAGATGACACGCATCGCTTTCCTGCACACCGGCGCGGTCGTGATCGCACCGGTGTCGACGCTCGCCACCGAGCTGATCCCCGACGCCGTGACGGTCAACTACCTCGATGACAAGATCGTCGCCGACCTCGGCGATCGCGAGCGTGCCGAATCCGTGCACGACCGGTTGCGCGACCTCGTGCGCGCGGCAAAGAGCGGCGGGGCGGATGCCGTGATGCTCACGTGCTCGTCGATCTCCGGGCATGCGAGCGCGCTCGCCGACGAGGAGGGCATCCCGGTGTACCGGATCGACGAGGCGATGGCCGACGCCGCCGTGCGCGTCGGCTCGCGGATCGCGGTCATCGCGACGCTGCCCACGACGTGCGCGCCCACGGCCGCGCTCATCCGCGAGCGGGCGGAGCTGGCCGGCGTCGACCCGCAGATCGTGAGCACGGTCGTCGACGGCGCGTTCGCTGCGGTCTCGGCGGGAGACCGCGACACGCACGACCGGCTCGTCGGCGCGGCGATCGAACGCGCGGCGCAGGATGCCGACGTGATCGTGCTCGCGCAGGCGTCGATGGCCGGCGCCGCCGCGTCGGTGCAGGTCGGCGTCCCGGTGCTCTCGAGCCTGCGGCCGGGCATCGAGCGGCTGCGCGAGCGGCTGGCACCGCGCGACTGAGCCGTGACCGGCGCCGCCGGGTGGCGGCGTCGCGTGACGGCGTGCGGAGACCGTGCGGGGCGTGGGCCGTCAGGTGTGGCGTGCGGCCAGGTGCTCGGCAGTGGTGAGGTCGGTGATCAGCGTCGTCACCCACCCCCCGGTGAGTGCCCCGTGGATCGCCTCGTACTTCTGCGGGCCGCCCGCGATGCCGACCCGGCGCGGGATGCGCATGAGGTCGTCGACGGGGATCGCGATGATCCGGTCGTCGATCGCGCCGTGCACGAGTGAGCCGTCGGAACGGAAGATGCGGTGGCAGATGTCGCCGACGGCGCCGGCGTCCAGCAGCGGCTGACGGTCCTCCGGCGAGAACGCGTTGCCGCTGGTGGCCAGCACGTTCGACGGCTCGATGTTGCCGATGCCCATGATGGCCATCGTCAGCTCTCGCCAGTGCTGGGTGACCTGCTGCATCGACGGATCGCGCAGCAGCCCGTCGCGGATCTCCGGGCCGGCGACCACGCCCGGCGCCTGCACGTACACCGCCTCGGCCCCCAGCATCCGGGCCAGCTCGCTGAGGATGCGGTTGGAGTGGCTCTGCGCCTCGGGGGCGCCCACCCCGCCCAGCAGTTGGACGACCTCTGAGGCTCCGCGCACCGTGAACGGCCGCATCCGCTCCACCATCGCGAGGATCGTCTGGCTCCACGACGAGACGCCGATGCGGTCGCCGCCGCCCAGCGTCGTCTCCAGGTATCCCGCGGCGCCGGCTCCGATCGCCGCGAGGGCCTCCGCCTCGTCGGCGTCGGGGTCGACGTCGACGATCACCGCCTCGGCGATGCCGTATGCCGACTCCAGCGTCTCTTCGAGCTCGGTGTGCACGCCGGGGGCCACCGTCACGGTGGTGCGCACGATCCCCACGGACTCCGCCCGCTTGAGCAGACGTGAGACCTTCGCCTGCGAGATGCTCAGCGCTGAGGCGATCTCTGCCTGGCGGATGCCGCGCTCATGGTACATGCGCGCTACCTTGGTCAGCAGACGGACCTGTCCGTCCTGTGGCCGTACGTGGCGATTCGGTGACACGTCGACTCCGATCGATGAGGGCCGGCGAATCCGTATCAGGATTCGCTGACGAAAGGATATTCAGTTCGGGGCCGGCTCGCCAGCATTGCGCGCATCGGCCGTCGCGATGGGCCAGGGGATCCGCCGCTCGTGCCGGCCGTGGGCGAGGGATTCGGGTTCGTGGTCCGGCAGCTCGAGCAGCGCGTCGGCGCCCACCGGGACCTCCGCCTCCACGTGCAGCATCCCGTCGCCGATGCGCCACGCGATCGCCGCGATGCCGTACGCCGTGCGCTGGCGCGCCGAGGCATGGGTGAGGCCGCCGCCCGGACGCGGCGCGAATCGGATGCGCCGGTAGCCGGGCGCAGCCGGCGCGAGCCCGGCGACCACCCGGTGCATCCAATCGGCCACGGCGCCCAGCGCATAGTGGTTGAACGAGGTCATCTGCCCGGGATTGACGGTACCGTCCGGCAGCATCGAGTCCCAGCGCTCCCACACCGTGGTCGCCCCCATCCGCACCTGGTACAGCCATGACGGGCACTCCCGCTCCAGCAGCAGATCGTATGCGGTGTCGACGTGGCCGGTGTCGGTGAGCGCGTCCGAGACCAGCGGCGTGCCGACGAAGCCCGTCGCGATGCGGTTGCCGGCCTCGCGCACGAGCGTGGCCAGCCGGTCGCCGGCCGCGCGGCGCTGTTCGGCGTCGGGGATGAGGCCGAACCGCAGCCCCAGCGCGTAGGCGGTCTGCGCGTCGCTGGTCATCGTGCCGTCGCCACGCACGTAGGTGGCCGCGAACGCCGTCGCGACCTCGTCGGCCAGAGCAGCGTAGCGGCGCGCCTGGACGGCGTCGCCGAGCACCTCCGCGATCTGGGCGACCACGCGCGCGGAGCGGGCGAAGTAGGCCGTCGCCACGAGATATCGGTCGGTGCGGGCATCGGCGGGGGCCTCCGGCGCAGCGGCGGGGTCGAGCCAGTCGCCGAGCTGGAAGCCGGTGTCCCAGAGGCGGTCGGCTCCCGCCAGGCGCGTGACGAGGTCGACCCACGCCCGGGCGCTGTCGAACTGCGCGCGCAGCACGTCCGTGTCGGCGAAGCGCTCGTACAGCGTCCACGGCAGCAGCGCGGCGACGTCTCCCCACGCCGCCCCCGGGCGCAGCGGCGTCCACTTGTCCACGGCGGGGATCACCGGGACGTACCAGGGCACCGTCCCGTCCGGCAGCTGCTCGATGGCGAGGTCCCGCAGCCAGCCGGTGAGCATGCCCGACACGTCGAACAGTGTCGCGGCGGTCGGGCCGAACACCTGGATGTCACCGGTCCACCCCACTCGCTCGTCGCGCTGCGGACAGTCCGTCGGCAGGTCCAGGATGTTGCCGCGCATGCCCCAGACGACGTTCTCGTGCAGGCGTTGCAGGTCGGGGTCGGATGCCGTGAACCAGCCGGTGCGCTCCAGATCCGTGTGGTACACCCGTGCCATGAGCGCGCCGGCGGCGGCATCCGCGTCGAGGTCGCCCGGCCAGCCGTGCACCTCGACGTAGCGGAAGCCGTGGAACGTGAACCGCGGCTCCCATTCCTCCGCCTCGTCTCGCCCCGCCAGGATGTAGGTGTCCGTCGAGCGTGCCGAGCGCAGCGGCCGGGTGTACAGCTCACCGTCCTGCAGCACCTCGGCCGTGCGCAGGGTCACGACGGTGCCCGGCGGGCCCGACACGCGGATGCGCACGCGTCCGACGAGGTTCTGGCCGTAGTCCAGGATGCGCGCGCCGCTGGGCGCGGTGAGCACGGCGACGGGAACGACCTGCTGCGTGCAGCGCACCGGGGGAGCAGTGGGTGCCACCAGGGTCGCCGGGTCGCGGTGGTGCTCGCAGACCCTCCCCCAGCCGGTGTCGTCGAAGCCTGGCGCCGACCAGCCCGGCAGCTCCAGGCGTGCGTCGTAGTCCTCGCCGTCGTAGATGCCACTGTGCAGGATGGGGGAGGCGGCCGATCGCCAGGTCGTGTCGGTGGCCACCACCTCGCTGTGACCGTCGGCGTAGGTCAGCTCGAGCTGGCCGAGGAAGGACTGGTCGAAGCCGTAGAGGTTGCGAAACCCGCCCCGCCATCCCAGGCGGCCGCGGTACCAGCCGTCGCCGAGCCAGGCCCCCATGGCGTTCTGGCCAGGCTGCACGAGCGCCGTCACATCGTACGTGTAGTAGCGCAGCCGGCGGCCGTACACCGTCCAGCCGGGGGAGAGCGTGTCATCGCTGACTCGCCGGCCGTTCAGCTCCGCCTCGTACACGCCGTGCGCAGTGGCGTACAGCCGCGCCCGCACCAGCCCCGCACGGGCCGTGAACGTCGTGCGCACGAGCGACGGGCGGCGCTGGTCGGAGTGGGGGTCTTCGGGGCGCAGCGCTCCGATCGGTCGTGCGATCCAGTCGGATGCCTCCAGCAGGCCGGCCTCGACGACGGCCGGCGAGGAAGGCTCCGACCAGGCGCCGTCGCGGCCCTGCACCCAGACGCGCACGGTGACGCGCTCGCGCGAGCGCAGCGGCTCGTCGGGCCAGGGCACCAGCACCTGTTCGGCGCCGCGCACCTCGTACAGGCGCGTGGCACCGGGGCGCTCGATGCCGACGCGATACGCTGCCTGCACCCAGCCCGGCTCCGCGGACTCGATCACCCACGACAGACGTGGTGAGGGCTCCCCGATGCCGAAGGGGTCGCGATGGTGCTCGATCCGTGGAGTGTCGACGATGACGGCAGCGGACATGTCTTCCTCTGACTGTGATTGATTTTCTTGCAATGGCGCATGGATATGCATAGCCTAGTCGGGCGGGCTGCTGCGGACCAGCGCCGGAGGGAGCGGACATGATCGTCGGGGTGACCGGCTGCGGGGGAAAGCTCGGGCGCGCCACCGTCGAGCGGCTGCGCGCGGACGGCCACCGCGTGGTCGGATTCGATCTGGTCGGCGCTGTCGGCCCGGATGTCACGCGCGTCGATCTCACCGACTTCGGGCAGACGCTGGACGCGCTCATGTCGGTGACCGCCCGCCACGACGGGCTGGACGCGCTCGTGCACCTCGCAGCGATCCCGGTGAACGGCATCGTGCCGGATGCCGCGACCTTCGACAACAACCTGACGGCGACGTTCCACGTGCTGTTCGCCGCCCACCGTTCCGGCATCCGCACGATCGTCATGGCATCGAGCATCACGGCGATGGGATTCCCGTTCGACCAGCCGCCGCCGGCCCTGCCGATCGAGGAGACCTACACCTGCGCGCGCAACACGTACGGGCTCGGAAAGGTCGCCGAGGAGGCGATCGCCGCCCAGCTGGCCGGCTGGGACGACCAGACGTCGATCACCGCGCTGCGGTTCACGAACGTCGTGGGCGCCGACGAGTACGACACCTTCGACCGCGCGGCCGAGCCGGACTACCGGCGTGACCTCGTCGGCTCGTGGGTCGATGCGCGCGACGGTGCGGCGGCGGTGTCGCTGGCGCTGGCCGGGGCGCGGCCGGGGTACGAGGTGTACAACGTGGCGGCCGCCCGATCGGGCTCGGCGATCCCGTCGCGGCAGCTGGCCGCGCGGTGGTTCCCCGGGGTGCCGGTGGCGGACGACCTCGGTGAGTTCGAGTCGCTGATGTCCACGCGCAAGATCCGGGAACGCCTCGGCTTTCGCGCCCAGCACGACTGGCGGCCGTGACGGGGCGCCGATCACGGCAGCCGGTCGATCCACCCCGCGATGCGCTCCACGCTGCGGTGCGCGGCGGCCGCGTCGGGGTGGTTGAGATACCCGTGCGTGGCGCTGCGCTCGGCGACCAGCTCCACGCGCACCCCGGCCGCGCGCAGTTGCTGCGCGAACAGGTCCC
>CALKHM010000262.1 GCA_937988695.1 uncultured Microbacterium sp.
TGGCTCGTTCGGCGGTCGAGACGATGCCCTTCAGCCGGGCCCTGAACGCTGGCCTGCGTCGCGCGATGACCGCCAGCGACCGGGTGCTGCTGATGGGCGAGGACATCGGCCGGCTCGGGGGCGTGTTCCGCGTCACCGAGGGCCTGCAGGCGGAGTTCGGCGAGCGCCGGGTGCTTGACACTCCGCTTGCCGAGTCCGGCATCGTGGGCACCGCGATCGGTCTGGCGATGACCGGGTTCCGGCCGGTGATCGAGATCCAGTTCGACGGGTTCGTGTTCCCCGCGTTCGACCAGATCACGACGCAGCTGGCCAAGATCACGAACCGGCACGAGGGTGCGCTGCGGATGCCGGTCGTGATCCGCATCCCCTACGGCGGGCACATCGGCGCGGTCGAGCACCATCAGGAGAGCCCGGAGACATACTTCGCGCACACCCCGGGCCTGCGCGTGGTCTCGCCCTCGACGCCGAACGACGCGTACTGGATGATCCAGGAGGCCATCGCCTCGGACGACCCGATCGTCTTCCTCGAGCCGAAGGCGAGGTACTGGCAGAAGGGCGAGGTCGACACCGTCGCCTCCGCGCTGCCGCTGCACGCCTCGCGTATCGTGCGTCGCGGCACCGATGTCACCCTCGTCGGGCACGGCGCCATGGTGACCACCCTGCTGCAGGCCGCCGCTCTCGCCGAGGGGGAGGGGACCTCGTGCGAGGTCATCGATCTGCGCTCGCTGTCGCCCGTCGACTACGGCCCGCTGCTGGACTCGATCCGCCGCACCGGGCGTATGGTGTACGCGCAGGAGGCCCCGGGCTTCGTCTCGCTGGGCGGCGAGGTGGCCGCCACCGTGATGCAGGAGGCGTTCTATGCGCTGGAGGCGCCGGTGCTGCGCGTGTCGGGCTTCGACACGCCGTTCCCGCCCGCCAAGCTCGAGGGCACGTATCTGCCCGATCCCGACCGCATCCTCGAGGCCGTCGACCGCGTCCTCGCCTACTGACCCGCCCTCCGCCCGCCCCGCCGCCCCCAGACCCGCGAGGGTGCATCTGGCGGCCGACGGCGCGGGGAATACCCACACTCTCGTCCGTCAGATGTACCCTCGCGGTGACAGCGCGGGTGATGAAAGGATCGCCGACATGAGCCCTCAGACCTTCCTGCTGCCCGACGTCGGTGAGGGCCTCACCGAGGCCGAGATCGTGACGTGGCGGGTCGCCCCCGGCGACGAGGTCGCGGTCAACGACGTGCTCGTCGAGATCGAGACCGCCAAGTCGCTGGTCGAGCTGCCGTCGCCGTTCTCGGGCACGGTCGGCGAGATCCTGGCACCCGAGGGCAAGACCGTGGAAGTCGGCACCCCGATCATCACGATCGCGACCGGCGGCGCGGCAGGGCCCGACGTGACGGTCGGCCAGAGCGAGCACGGCGACCCCGCCCCGGTGCCGGAAGGCGAGGGATCGGTGCTGGTCGGATACGGCACCGGAGGGCCGGTCGCCTCGCGTCGCCGCAAGCCTGCGCAGCGCCCGGTCGCGGCATCCGTCGGCGTCGTGGCGAAGCCCCCGATCCGCAAGCTCGCCCGCGATCTGGGCATCGACCTGTCGGCGGTCGTCCCGTCCGGCCCTGCCGGAGAGGTCACCCGCGATGACGTGATGCGGCACGCGTCGCAGGCCAGCGTCTTCCGCAACATCGCCACGCCGGAATGGCCCGAGGTGCGCGAGGAGCGCATTCCGGTCGCCCCGGAGGTGGCCGCGTCCGCGATCGCCCCCGTGCAGGCGACCGCCCCCTCGACGCTGGCTCCCGCCGTCGATGACGAGCACCGCGTCGAGACGATCCCGGTCAAGGGCGTGCGCAAGGCGACCGCCACCGCCATGGTGGGCTCGGCGTACAGCGCGCCGCACGTGTCGGTGTGGACCGACGTCGACGCCACGCGCACGATGGAGCTCGTCAAGCGGCTCAAGGCCTCGCCCGACTTCGCCGACATCAAGGTGTCGCCGCTGCTGATCATGGCGCGCGCCGTGATCTGGGCCGTGCGCCGCACGCCGATGGTCAACGCCGCGTGGGTCGACGCGGGCGAGGGCGCGGAGATCCGCGTGCGCCACTACGTGAACCTCGGGATCGCGGCCGCCACGCCCCGTGGGCTGCTGGTGCCGAACATCAAGGATGCCCAGGACATGTCGATGCGCGAGCTCGCCCGGGCGCTGGAGAGCCTCACGCGCACGGCACGAGACGGCAAGACATCGCCCGCCGATCAGCGCGGCGGCACGATCACGATCACGAACATCGGGGTGTTCGGGATGGATGCCGGTACCCCGATCATCAACCCCGGTGAGGCGGGGATCGTCGCGATGGGCACGATCCGGCAGAAGCCCTGGGTGGTCGATGGCGAGGTGCGGCCGCGGTTCGTGACCACGGTCGCGGGGTCGTTCGACCACCGCGTGGTCGACGGCGACGGCATGAGCCGGTTCATCGCCGATGTCGCGTCCATCCTCGAGGAGCCCGCGCTGCTGCTGGACTGAGGCTGGGGCGTGGTCGTTTCGGCTCGCTGCGCTCGCTCAACGACCGGGGGGCTCGCTGTGCTCGCTCAACGACCGGGGCGAGTTGATAATGATTCTCATTACGCGATACAGTGGATGGCGTGAGGAAGACTCGCCTAATCTCTGCTGCTGCCGCCATCCCCCTGGCCCTCGCCCTCGCGCTCGCCGGGTGCGCCGGCTCGCCCTCTTCCGGGACCGACGGCAAGCCCGTCATCGTCGCCTCCACGAACGTATACGGCTCGATCGCCGCGGCGGTCGGCGGCGACCGCGTCGAGGTGACCTCGATCGTCGCGTCCGAGGCGCAGGATCCGCACGAGTTCGAGGCCAGCGCTCGCGATCAGCTGCGGGTGCGCGACGCTGCGCTCGTGATCGAGAACGGCGGCGGCTTCGACCCGTTCATGGACGGGCTCGTCTCGGCGGCGGGGACCCGCGCTCCGGTAATCACAGCCGCGACGCTCTCGCCCGAGTACCCCGCCGACGGCAACCTCGACACGCACAAGGACGACGCCGACCACGCCCACGATCACCTCGAGGGCTTCAACGAGCACGTCTTCTACGACCCGGCCGTGATGGCTGCGCTCGCCGACGAGATCGCGGCGAAGCTCGGTGGGATCGCCCCCGCCGGTGCGGCGGGCTTCACCGCCCGGGCGAAGGACTTCGCCGCCGGTGCCGCGAAGATCACCACGCGTCTAGGCGAGCTGGCCTCGGCCCACGAGGGCGAGGGCGTGTTCGTCACCGAGCCGCTGCCGCTATACCTGACCGACGCGGCCGGGCTCGACAACAAGACGCCCGCCGCGTTCAGCGAGGCCGTCGAGGAGGGGCAGGATGTCGCGCCGGCGACGCTGCTGCAGGCGTTGAAGACCATCTCGTCGAAGCAGGTCGGCGTGGTGATCGTCAACGCACAGGCGGCCGGCGCGGAGACCGACCGTGTTCGGCAGCAGGCGGAGACCAGCGGCATCCCGGTGCTGAAGTTCTCGGAGCTGCTGCCTGAGGGCAAGACCTACCTCGGCTGGATGACCGACAACGTCGACCGGCTCGCCGACGCCCTCGGATGAGTGCGTGACAACCGTGAGAACGGTTATCAGTAAGGTGGAGGGATGAGTCCGCAACTCGCGCAGCCGCTCGTCATCGAGCAGGCGGGGCTGCAGCGCCGCGCACGCGTGCTGTGGTCGGGCCTGGACCTCGCCCTGCATCCCGGCGAGCTCATCGCCGTGCTCGGCCCGTCGGGCTCGGGAAAGACCACGCTGCTGCGGGCGATCCTCGGGCTCGACCGGCTCAGCGAGGGGCGGATCACCGTGCTCGGCGAACCGGTCCGCGGCACGGGCAACCGGCGCGTCGGGTACATCCCGCAGCAGCGGCCGCTTCCGCGCGACACCGCGATGCGTGCCCGCGACCTGGTGCGGCTCGGCGTCGACGGTCACCGGTTCGGACTGCCGATCCCGCGCCGGGGCGAACGCGCGCGGGTGGACGCGCTGCTGGCCGATGCCGGGGCCACCGAGTTCGCCGACCGGCCGGTGGGCCTGCTCTCCGGCGGCGAGCAGCAGCGGCTGCGCGTGGCGCAGGCGCTCGCCGACCGTCCGCGGCTGCTCTTGTGCGACGAGCCGCTGACGAGTCTCGATCTTGCCAACCAGGAGGCGGTCGTGCGCATGATCGACCGGCACCGCCGTGAGCACGACGCGGGGGTGCTGCTGGTCACGCACGACATCAACCCGGTACTGGAGCGGGTCGACCGCATCCTGTACCTGGCCGGCGGGCGGTTCTCGCTGGGCACGCCTGGCGACGTGCTCCGCTCCGACGTGCTCAGCGGCCTGTACGGTGCCGACGTGTTCGTCACGCGCGCGGGCAACCGGCTCGTCGTGGTCGGGGCCCCCGACGCCGAAGAGGCGCACCACCATCACGAGGACGAGAGCGCATGACCTGGCCGGACATCGGGAACGCCATGTTCGGCGGGGCGGCGGACTACGGCGAGATCCTGGCTCTGGTGTCGAACTCGGTCTGGGCAGGCGCCGTGCTGGGCCTGGTGGGCGGGCTCATCGGAGTGTTCGTGATGCAGCGCGACATGGCGTTCGCCGTGCACGGCATCAGCGAGCTCTCGTTCGCCGGGGCCGCGGCAGCACTGCTGGTGGGGGCGGATGTCGTCACCGGATCGATCGTCGGATCACTCCTGGCCGCGGGGATCATCGGGTGGCTCGGCTCCCGCGCGCGGGAACGCAACTCGATCATCGGTGTGCTCATGCCGTTCGGCCTGGGCCTGGGCATCCTGTTCCTGTCGCTGTACCAGGGGCGCAGCGCCAACCGGTTCGGGCTGCTCACCGGTCAGATCGTCACCGTGCAGAACAGCCAGCTGGGCTGGCTGATCCTGATCGGCGTGATCGTGCTGGCGGGGCTCCTGCTGATGTGGCGCCCGCTGCGGTTCGACTCGCTCGACCCGCAGGCCGCCGCTGCCCGCGGCGTGCCGGTGCGCGCGGTGTCGCTGGCGTTCATGCTGTTGCTGGGGCTCGTCGTGGCGGTCGCCGTGCACATCATCGGCGCGCTGCTCGTGCTGGCGCTCGTGGTGACGCCGGCGGCGGCGGCGATGCGGGTGTCGGCGGGGCCGGTGGCCGTCCCGGTGCTGGCGGCCGTGTTCGGCTTCGCCTCGGCCGTCGGCGGCATCCTGCTCGCGGTCATGGGAGAGCTGCCGGTCAGCCCCTACATCACGACGATCTCGTTCGCCATCTACCTGGTGTGCCGGGCGATCGGCGCCGGTCGCGACCGGGTGACACGTTCCGCCGCGTAGCGCGTGTGATATGACTTTGGGGCGAGGGATGAGGGCGGCCCCCGGGCGCGTCGTCTTCCCCGCGTGACCACGGGGGAGGTGGGTCGAGTGCACCGCGCTGTCTCTGAGGATGCCTCCGCCGTCGCCGGCGTGGTCGATCGTCCGCGGCTGTACCGCATCCTCGACTCGCCGCTGGTGCGCGTGTGCGTCGTGCAGGGGCCCAGCGGCAGCGGCAAGACGACGCTGCTGCGCAGCTGGGCGTTGCGCGACGAACGCGATCACGTGGTGACCTGGGTGTCGCTCGGCCCCGGGGTGACCAGCCGGCACGCGTTCTGGCAGCACGTGGCGGCCAGTGCGAAGCGGATGGGCGGGCTGTCGGAGTCGGCTGCCGTCGTCGCGCAGCTGAACGCCGCGGCTGACCCGGTGCGGCTCGCGATCGAGCTGCTGGCCGATGCGGGACCGGTCACGATCGTCCTGGACGCGTACGAGCACCTCGGCGAGGCCCGCGACGAGATCGACCGCGATCTCGCCCGGCTGGTGACTGCCGTGCCCGGCCTGCGGATCCTCGTCACGACCCGATCCGGCACCGCCCTTTCCGATCTGGATCCGCACGGGGGGATCGTCCGGGTGATCACGCTCAGCGAGCTGGCGTTGACCGCAGAGGAGGTCGGTCGGCTGATCGCGGCGCAGACGGGGATCCACGACATTCGGCTGGCGCGCCAGGTGACCGCGTCGACGAAGGGGTTCGCGCTCACCGTGCGGGCGGTCGTGCTCGCGCTGTCGCAGCTGGGCCGGATTCCGCGTCCGGACTCGATGGAGTGGGATGCGGTCGTGGCCGCGCGGCTCGAATCGCTCCTGCCCGACCCGGTCGCCGTCCGCTTCGTCACCGACACCAGTGTCGCTCCCTACATCGACGTCGAGCTGGCCGAGCAGCTGAGCGGCCGGACGGAGGCCGCACTGCTGCTGGACATGCTCGAGCGAAACGGCTTCGGGCGATGGATCCCGTACGCTCGCCGGCATCCCGTGTTCCAGTACGTCGAGACGATCCGAGACACGTTCCGCTCGCGCGCCGGTGACGATCCCGTCGGGTTCCGGCGGTTGTGCGCACAGACGGCCCGCTGGCTGTTCGAGCACGACGACATCGACCAGGCGCTGCAGCTGGCCATCGACGGCGGCGACTTCGCCTTCGCCGACCGTGTGTTCGTCTCGCTCGTGATCGGCAACCCCGACAGCTACATCACCGATCGGTTCCTGCCCGCGCTGCGGCGCGTCCCGGCCGAGGCGCTGTCCGCGCATCCGATGCTCGCGTTCGGACTCGGGCTCGCCCTCGCGGCCAATCCGAGCCAGCGGCTGGAGGCGCCACGGGCGTTCCGCATCGCGATCGAGTCGGCGGCGGACGCCTCGTATCTCGAACCGGACATCGACACGTTCTCGCTCGACGCGATGCGCGCGGTGGCCCGTCGGCTCGCGTTCGAGTTTCCGCAGTCCGCGCAAGCCAGTGCCGAGGCTGCGCGCTCCGTCGAGAAGCTGGGGGCCGACCGGCTCACGAGGTACGGCGAGCATCTCGGGACGATTCTGCGGCAGCTGAGCTATTCGCTGCTGCTGGGCGGCCGGATCGACGAGGCGGTCGCGGTGAGCGACCGCTCGGTGGCGCTGTGCCACAGCCAGACCGCCCGGAACTACTCGATCGTGTACGGGGCGGGCATCAGCGCCTTCGCCGGCGACGTCTCGCAGTCGCAGCGGCTGCTGGCTTCGGTCGACGGTGAGGCCTGGCCGGATGCCCTCAAGCGCACGTACCTGAACGGACTCGGGGTCGTCGCCGAGGGTTTCGCGCGCCTGGATGCTCTGGACTTCGCCGGTGCCCTCGCCGTTCTGCACGACACCGACTGCTATACGCCCACGACGGAGTTCTGGCCGTTGCTGACGGCGATCTCCGTGGCCGCCCGACATGGCCTCGGGCAGGCGGGCGCGGAGGCGGAGCGCGTCGCCCGAGAACTGGCCGGGGCTCGCCCGCCGGCGTTCGGCGACAATGTGGCCACCGAGCACTTGCACGCGGTGCTGGCCAGGGCGTGGCTGGCCGCGGGCGATCTCCGCTGCGCCACCGGGCTGCTGGCCGCCCAGCCCGCCGACCGCGCGCACCTGGCCGCAGCGCGGATCTGCCGGCTGCTGGCCGAGGGACGTGATCGTGAGGCGTTCGCCCTCGCCGATGCGGCGCTCGAGCTGCCCGGGCATACGCTGCGCACGCGCGCCGACGTCTGGACGGCCGGCGCGGCAGCCGCGCTGCGGCTGGGTCAGCTCGACAGGGCCGGCTCATGGCTGAGCGGTGCCGCGGTGACGTGGGAGGACTACGGGGCGCGCCTGCACGTGGCGCTGCTGAGCGCACGCGATCGCAGACTGCTGCGTGAGTTCGCCGACGAGCGCGACGCCGGCTCGGTACTGCGCTACCTGGACATCCCCGCGGTGTCGCGGCAGGCCAACACGGCGCCGCCGGTCTCGCTGACGCCCCGGGAACGCGTCGTGCTGGCCGCCGTCGCCGAGCACGACAGCATCCGTGCCGTGGCGCAGGCACTGGTCGTCTCGCCGCACACGGTCAAATCGCAGCTGCAGGGCGTGTATCGCAAGCTCGGCGTCTCCTCGCGGTACGCCGCGGTCGCGGTCGCCCGTGAGCTCGGCCTCGTCGACGACCCCGCACGGGATTAGTACCGGGACCAGAACACCCGGATCGCGGGATGAAATCCCCGGCGACAGCCGATCTGGGCCGCCCCCGTGCACCACGATTGCTCAGGTCAGACGTGTCAGTCATGAGCGACTCGCCTGACCGGGACGACCGCGGGCGCATCGCCGTCGCCGTGCCGGTGGGCGACGTCGACCCACCGGGGGGAATCTCTTGTCGTATCCAACGCACGACGCCCAGCGTCATCCTGCTCCACCGCTGCGGCGCTCGTTCGCCGTCTGCCTCGCCTTCCTGCTGGCGATCGCCTCCGTGGTCGGGCTGGGACAGGCCGCTCATGCGGCCACCACGGGGATCTCGTCGACCGTCCTGTTGAACGGTGAGACCTACGACGGCACCGCCGTCGTCGACGAGGGCGACACGATGACCCTCCGCGTGCAGTACGACAACAGCGTGCAGCCCGGCTCGACAGTCGTCTTCGACCTCGGCACGAACGTCACGCTCACCGGCGTGCCCTCCGCGAACACGGCGATCGCCTCGGTCGCACAAGATGGCAACAAGGTCTCGGTCACGTTCCGGAACCCGTGGCCGAGCGACGTCAACCAGGGCGTCTTCGACCTCGACTTCGTCGTGAACCCGGTCGATGCCAGCGCCAAAGATAAGCTGACCTGGTCGATCGACGGGCAGGAGAACTCGATCGACATCATCGTCCGCAACCAGGGCGACCGGTTCGCGAACGTGACGGATGCCTCCAGCAAGGGCGCTGCGCCCGGCAACCTCGACGGCTTCGTGACCGTCGTCGACGGACACGTCCAGCTCAAGCCCGGTATCGCCGATCAAGACCTCACCTACACGCTGCAGCTGAACTCCGCCGAGGCCAGAAGCGGCTTCGCCATCGCCGACCAGCTTCCCGCGGGACTGAGCTACGTCCCCGGGTCGTTCAACGGGCAGCTGGTCACCTGGGATGCCGATGGGCTGAACCGCACGTCGGCGTCCTTCCCGTTCTCCCCGGCGATCGCCGGCAACGGGTTCTCGGGGACGGTGGATGTGCCCGCACCGTCGATGCTCACGATCACCTACACGGCGCGGGTGACCGACGTCGCCGCGCTCGAGGCGCTGCTGCAGACGCAGTACGAGAACCTGAACGGCGGCACCGGCAGCTTCCAGATCCAGCTGACGAACACCGCGAGCTTCGGCGGCACCAACCGGACGGCATCCATCCGCCTGCGTGGCACCGTGCCCGGCGTCAACATCGGCCAGGCGTTCGGTAAGACGTCGAACTGGAGCACGAAGAACGTCGTTGCCGGCCAGGACGGCGCGCTGACGCCACCCGCCGATCTCACCTACACGCTGAGGGCCGACCTGCGTCAGTGGGACGGGCACGATGCGAACTTCACGCTGGGCCGCAACGTCGTCGTCAGCGACGCGCTTCCCGCACAGGCCGCGTGGAACACCTCGGCCGCCGACTTCGTCACCGCCACCGGCATCGCGCTGACCCAGGCCTCCACGTGCCCTGCCGACGCCGACGCGTTCGCCACGGACGCGTTCATCGGCCAGTACTGCGTGAACGGCCAGCAGCTGCTGGTCAACGTGGGCAAGGACAGCGCCACGAACGCCACGATCACGGCGAAGGCACGGGTGCTCAGCGTCCAAGGCCTCGACCAGGCCGGCAGCACGACCATCCAGGATGCGACGCCGTACCGGCTGCGCAACCAGGCGGCCTTCCATTACCGCGACGGCGCCGCATACACCGCGACCCGCGACGTGACCGTCGTCGTGCTCCCCGACTCCGCCGAGGGCGTGAACGACTCCAGCGTCTTCACCAAGACGGGTGCCGCCGAAGACGCCACCATCGCCCCGGGCGAGAGCGTCACGGTGCACTACACGCTCAAGGTCGCCGCCGACAAGGGCATCGACATGCGCGACACCCGGATCGTGGACTACATCGACGCCGACGTCTTCGACCTGAGCGACCCCGCGACGGTCGTCATCTCCGGCAGCTACGACGGCCAGGCGCTGGACCCGTCCGATTTCGCCGTGAGCCGCGACGCCGACGGGAACCTCGTGATCGAGCTGAGCGACGCGGGGAAGGCGATCGTGATCGCCCGTGGCGCCGACAAGGCGTACGAGGCACACCTGTCGCTGACCACGATGCCGTTCCAGGGCAAGGTGACCAAGACGATCACCAACAAGGCGACCCTGTTCGGCACCGACGGCGACCCGATGTACTGGTCACGGACCTCCGCGGATGCCACTTCCTACGGTGATGAGGCCGAGGTGCGCAAGCGCGTCTTCGACCGGTCCGACCAGGAGTGGGTCGACACGCTCAAGGCGCAGCTGGACGGCAGCGGCCACCTCGTGCAGGACACGTACGTCTACCGCGTCGAGTTCATCCCGCACGGCAGCTACAACCACGTCGTGATCGTCCCGGTCAAGGACGTCCTGCCCGACGCCGCCGACTTCCTCGGCTTCGTGACCGAGGCGAACGCCGCGACCGGCGCCGACCCGACGCCCGGTCCGGTCGACATCGGCGGCAACCTCGTCGCCTCGTACGACGCGGCGACCGGCACGGTGACGCTGCAGCAGAAGGATGGGACCCTACTCGAGGCGGGCGCTCCGATCGCGGCCTACATCGCCGTGCGGATCACCGACGCCTCGGCTCCCATCGTCAACAGGATCGGCGACACCACGGCGACGATCGTCCCGCTGAAGACGGTTTCGGTAGGCGACCTCGTGTGGGTCGACACGAACCGCGACGGGCGTCAGGACCCGGGTGAGCCCGGCATCCCCGGCGTGGTGCTCACCCTCGTCGGCCCCGACGGCCAGCCGGTCACCGACGTCGACGGCCGCCCGGTCGCACCGGTCACGACCGACGCGCGCGGTCAGTACACGTTTGAGAACCTGCCGGCGCTCGGCGGCGATCAGACCTATACGGTCCGTATCGACCGGAGCGCGTCGGCTGCGGCCCTCGAGCCGTACGTGCCGACGACGGCCTCCCAGGGCGATCGCGCGGGTGATTCGGCGACGTGGGAGGCCTCCAGCGAGCCCGGCGGCCTGCACGACGACGGCGACCGCGATCCGACACTGGACTTCGGGTTCGTCGCCAAGACCTACGCGATCGGCGACCTGGTCTGGATCGACCAGAACAAGAACGGCGTGCAGGATGCCGGCGAGCAGCCGCTGCCGGCAGTGACGGTGCAGCTGCTGAATGACGGCGCAGTGGTGGGGACCACGGCGACCGACGCCGACGGACGCTACGTCTTCGACGACCTGCCGGCGGGCACCTACCAGGTGCGGTTCATCCTGACCGACCAGCAGAAGAAGACCTACGCGTTCACGACACAGGACGCCGGGTCCGCCGACGCCCTCGACTCGGATGCGAATGCCGCCGACGGCCTGACCCGCACGATCGTGCTCGACGACACGAACACGGCTCTGACCGGCCGCTACGCTCCTCGTGAGATCGGCGCCACACAGGGCATCGACCCGACCCGGGATGCCGGTGTGATCGTCAAGGATGTCGCGGTGGTGCCGCCGACGCCCACGCCGACCTCCTCGGCCGCACCCGTGTCGACGGGCGACCTGCCGGTGACCGGGGGAACGATCGGGTACGGCTTCCTGGCCGGCGCGCTCGCCCTGCTCGCTGCCGGAGGTGCCTTCCTCGCGATCGGCCGACGCCGCAAGATCGTCGGCTGAGCGAGGGACAGCTGGGGAGCCCACGAGGTGGTGCTCCCCAGCTGCGGCCCGGAACACCGGTCGCGAGCTCGGAGGGAGTGACCCGGCGAGGCGGCCGCGCGGTCACGAGGTGAGGAGATGTCACCGGGCGCGGGCCGTATCTGGCAGGGTCGTCCTCACTTCGTGAGATCCCCTCGCCTCGGGCGAGGGCGGGCCGTGCTGGTCCCCAGCGAGTGCCGTCGTGCGACGGTCCTCCTCCGGCGGGGGTAAGGTTAGCCTTACCACTGTCCGTCGTCGCTCGTTCGGAAGAGCCGTGCTCGCCACCTTTGTCATCGGCCTGCGTGAAGGCCTTGAAGCCGTGCTCGTCGTCAGCATTGTCGCGGCGTTCCTCAAACGCAACGGCATCTCGCGACGTCCGATGTGGTTCGGCGTCTTCACTGCCGTGCTCATCTGCATCGCGGTGGGCGTCGGGCTGCAGGCCTTCGAACGGGCGCTGCCGCAGGCGCAGCAAGAGGGCCTGGAGGCGATCATCGGCGTGGTGGCGGTGATCTTCGTGACCGCGATGGTGGTCTGGATGGGCAGGAACGCCCGCGGTCTGAAAGCCCAGATCGAGGGCGCCGCCACCCACGCACTGGGTCGCGGCACGGGCTGGGCGCTGGCGGGCATGGCGTTCCTGGCCATCATCAAGGAGGGCTTCGAGACCGCCGTCTTCCTGCTCGCGACGTTGCAGGCCTCGACGAGCGTGTGGGCTGCCGGCATCGGAGCGGTCGCCGGCATCGGGGTGTCGTGTCTGGTCGGCTACGGACTGTACACCGGCGGGGTCAGGCTGAACCTCGGCAAGTTCTTCCGCATCTCCAGCGTCTTCCTGATCTTCGTCGCCGCCGGTCTGGTGCTCACCGCGCTGCGTCGCGGGCACGAGGCGGGCTGGATCACGATCGGCCAGCAGCACACAGTCGATCTGTCCTGGCTGGCACCGATCGGCTCGATCCGATCCGCCCTGATCACCGGGGTACTGGGCATCCCCGCCGACCCGCGGATCATCGAGGTGCTCGGCTGGTTCGGATACCTCGTGCCCATGCTGCTGATCGCCTTCTGGCCGCGGCGGTGGCGGCCCGCGCCCGCAGCCGTGCCGATCGTCAAGCTGTCGCTGGCCGGTGCCCTTGCCGCCGGTGCCGTGGTGCTGGCGCTCGCGGTGCCCGCGGTGCCGGGCGGCGTCTCCGCCGCCGCGCCGCTGACCGGTTCCGGGACGGTGGAGATCTCGGGCGCCGACGCTCCGACGCTGCACGTCACCGCGGCATCCGCCCCTGTCGTGTTCCATCGGGCCGAGGCCGCAGCCGATATGCACAGCGGCGCGAACGTGACCCGGTGGACGCAGACGACGGATGCCCCGACCGCCGCCCGTCCGCCGACCCTGACCATCGATGAGCTGACCGCGCTGTTCGGCCGGGTGCCGATCGGCATCTCCGCTCTGCAGAACCCCGGTCCGTACGCGGCCGCGTGGAACGCGACCGCCACGACCACGGCGTGGACCGCGCGCGGCGGTCTCGTCGACGCGAGCCAGACGCTGCACACCACCCTCACCCTCAGCGGCGGCGGCCTCGTCGGGTCTCGCACCCCGACCC
>CALKHM010000263.1 GCA_937988695.1 uncultured Microbacterium sp.
CGCTGCTAGTGCTGGCTGCGCCGCTGGCCCGCGGCATGGCGCGCCGACTGCCGCGGGTGATCGCACTGGGGGTGGCCGTGCCGTTGGCTGCGCAGCTGGTGTGCGGACCTCTGCTGATCCTCATCAACCCGACCGTGCCGCTGTACGGCGTCGCGGCGAATCTCCTGGCCGCGCCCGCCGCGCCACTGGCGACTGTGCTGGGACTTGCCGCGTGCGTGGCCGCCCCCGTCCCCGTGCTGGCGTCAGGGCTTGCCGCCCTGACCTGGCTGCCGGCGGCGTGGATCAGCGCCACGGCGCTGGTGAGCGTGCGGCTTCCCGCGGCGGCCCTGCCCTGGCCGGGCGGCTGGGCGGGTGCGGTGCTGCTGGGTGTCGTCGGCGCAGCCGTCGTCGTGCTGCTGCTGCCGCACGTCGACCGGCCGTGGTGGCGACCGGCGCGGGCGGGTGCGGCGGTGTTGCTGGCGACACTTGTCGGCGTGCAGGCCGGCAGTGTCGCGCTGCGCACGTCGGCGGGCGTGCTGACCCTCCCGCACGGCTGGGCGGTCGCCGCATGCGATGTCGGCCAGGGGGACGCTCTGCTGGTCCGCTCTGCCGGCGCCACGGCGCTCGTGGACACCGGACCCGATCCCGCCCTGCTGCGGGCGTGCCTGGACAGATTCGGCGTCCACCGTCTGGACCTCCTGGTGCTCACGCACTACGACCGCGATCACATCGGCGGACTCTCCGCCGTGCTGGATCCAGCACCGGCCGCCGGGGAGATGACCGTGCTGCACGGCCCGCCCGCGACCGCCGGCGATCGTCGCACACTGGCCCGTCTGACCGCCGCCGGGGCCGAGCTCATCGCGGCGGACGCGGGCATGACCGGGCGCCTGGGAGAGGCGAGGTGGATCGTGCTGTGGCCGCGCAGCGGCGATCGGGCGTTCCCGAACGGCAATGAGGCCAGCGTTGTTCTCGACGTCCGCGGGGGAACGGTCCCGGCATCCCTGTTCCTGGGCGATCTGGATGCCGCATCCCAGCGCGCGCTGCGCGCGTCGGGGGCATTGCGCCCACCGTACGCCGTGGTGAAGATCGCTCACCACGGCAGCGCCGATCAAGATCCGGAGCTGTATCGGAGCGCGAGTGGCGCGGTCGCCGTCATCTCGGTCGGCGCCGGCAACGACTACGGTCATCCGCGGGCCGAGACACTGGCGTTCCTGCAGGCCGACGGCTATGTGATCTCCCGCACCGATCGATCGGGCGTGGTCACGGTGTCGCCTTCCACCGACGGGGCGGTGTCGGTGTGGCGCGAACGCGCCTCACCGGAGGCCCGGGCGCCGCCGCCCGTACCCGCGAGGGTCCGGGCAGGTCGCGCCGCGGTCACTCCTTGAAGATGTGGACGGCTTCGCGTGCTGCGTAGAACACGACGACCAGTGCGGCCGCCGGGTCTGCCCACCACAAGCCGAATAGGGAGTCCAGGAGCAGGCCCGCCAGAACTGCCGTGGCGAGGATGCCGTCGATGAGGGTTACGCGGCCCTCGGTCAGGAGCACGGGGTTCGCCAGCTGCCGGCCCACGCGGTGCTTTCCCCACGCGAGGGCGAACATCATGGCGGCCGTCGCGGCCGTCCATCCCGCGCCGCCGGGAACCGGGGACGCGCGGTGACCGGACACGAGGGCGAAGATCGCCTGCGCGGACAGGTAGGCGGCGAGCACGACGAACGCCCATCCGATAAGAGCCAGGGCGCGTCGCCGGCGTCGTTCGCCGGTGTCGGTGAGCTCCCAGATCACGACGACGCTGGCGCCGATCTCGATGAGGCTGTCCAGCCCGAACGCGAGGAGCGCCACCGACGCGGATCGGTAGGCGAGGAACCCCAGCAGCACGACACCCACGATGTTCCACAGCAGCGTCACAGCCTCCAGGCCGATGCCCGCGCGGCGCAGCGTCACGTGGTGGTGCTGTTCGCTCACGCTCCGACTGTAGTTGCCGGCGGAACGTGTGACGGCCACCCTCGTTCGTGCGTCGCCGGAGGTGATCGGTAAGGTGGCCATCGTGCAGAGACAGAGTGCGTCGGTGCGGATCGGCTGGCTGTGCCTGCTCGTCGTGAGCCTGGGCATCCTGATCTTCGGTGCGGTGATCGCGATCGTCCCCATGGGCGCCGACGAGCTGCTCTACCGCGCGGACGGTCTCGCCTCGATCGGCCTGGGCCTGTTCGGCGCACTGGTGGCGGTGATCCCGTTCCGGCGCCGTGAGCGCTGGTCATGGTTCGCGCTGTGGTTTTACCCGGTCTTCTGGCTGTGTCATCTGGTCGGCGGTCTGCCGCCGGGCACGGACCACGTCCACCAGATCGCGTTCATCGTGCTCTCCGTCGCCGGTCTGCTGATCCCGGTCCGCGCGTTCTTCGGACCTCGGCACGCGGACGGCCAGTCGGACTGACCCGAGCTCTTCGAGAAACGGGCTCTTCGAGAAACGGGCTCTTCGAGAAACGAGCTCTTTGATAGAATCTGCGCATGCGTGAAGGTTCTCAGAGATGCACGTTCGACGTCGAGAGTCAGTATGTTGACCTTGCGGCGGAGGTGTTCACGCTGCTGTCTGACGCGACGCGGATCCGCGTCATCCTCGCCCTGCGCGAGGGGGAGATGTCGGTGAGCGAGCTGGCGGAACGCGTGGGCAAGACACCCACGGTGGTGTCCCAGCATCTGGCGAAGCTGCGGTGGGGAAAGATCGTGCAGGCCCGGCAGGAGGGGAACCGTGTGTTCTACAGCCTCATCGACGAGCACGCGCGCGAACTCGTCGCGCAGGCGGTGTTCCAGGCGCAGCACGTCGTGAACGGGGCGCTTCCCGAGCATCATCGGAATGCGCGCGGGCTGCCCCGCGAGACCGTGTCGGGGCGGGAAGCGACCTCGTGAGCGTCGCGACGGAGTCTGCCGCTGCCGTCGGGATGGGACCAGGACAGAGCCTGTGGCGACGGCTCGACCGCGACGACCTCGCCCGCACGCTGTTCGTCGCTGCGTGTGCGGTCGCTGTGGGCCTCGGGCTGACAGGACCCTGGCCGGCGGTGCCGGTGGTGGCAGTGGTCGGCCTCGTCGTCGGCTGCTGGCCGATCCTCGTCGAGGCGTGGGCGGACGTGCGGCACCGACGGATGAGCATGGAACTGTCGATGCTCATCGCGATCGTCGCGGCAGCCGCGATCGGCGAGTGGGTGACCTCGCTCGTCATCGCAGCCTTCGTCCTGGCGGCGGAGATCCTCGAGGACCTCTCGATGGATCGCGGCCGCGACGCGCTCACTGATCTGATGACGTTCCTGCCCGAGACCGTGCAGGTCCGAGGCGGCGCAGGCACGATCACCCTTGCGCTCATCGATGTGCGCGAGGGGCAGGTGCTGGTGATCGCTCCCGGCGGGCGTGTCCCCGTCGACGGAGTGGTGGTCGCCGGCACCTCCACGGTCGATCAGTCCCGGATCACCGGCGAGTCGATGCCCGTCGACGTCCGGGCGGGCAGCGAGGTGTTCGCCGGCTCGATCAATCAGGTCGGTGCGGTGGAGGTGCGTGCCGAGCGGGTGGGCGCGAGCTCGTCGTACGGACGGATCGTCGAGGCCGTGCGTGAGGCGCAGTCGTCCGAACCGCCCGTCCAGCGGCTTGCCGATCGGCTGGCCGCGTGGCTGGTCTATCTCGCCCTCGCAAGCGCGGCGGTCACGTTCCTGATCACCCGGGACTGGACGGCGACGATCTCCGTGGTCGTCGTGGCCGGTGCCTGCGGCATCGCTGCCGGTACGCCGCTGGCGGTGCTCGCGGCCATCGCCCGGATCGCCCGGATCGGCGCGTTCGTGAAGGACGGCGCACACCTGGAGGCGCTGTCGGCGGTGGACACGGTCGTCTTCGACAAGACCGGCACGCTCACCGCCGGAGCCCCGAGCGTCGTGGCCGTCCGCACGACGGAGGGCATCTCGACGCGAAGGCTGCTGATGCTGGCCGCCGCAGCGGAGTCGTACTCCGAGCATCCGCTCGGACAGGCGATCGTCGCGTATGCCCGGGCGCAGAGCGTTCGCATCGATCCGTGCGATGGCTTCGGCTACGAGCCCGGGCGCGGGGTGACGGCGACCGTGGCGGGCACGCACGTCGCCGCCGGTACGCGTTCCCTCGTCTGCGATGCACCCGAGGTGATCGACGGACAAGGCACGTCGACGGCTGTGCATGTGAGCGTCGCTGGTGCCTACGCCGGCACGATCCTGCTCGCCGACGTGGTCCGCGACACCGCTCGTCAGGCGATCGATGAGCTGCACCGTCGCGGCCTGCGGACGTTGATGATCACCGGCGATCAGGAGATCACTGCACGGGCCGTCGCCGAGGAGCTCGGGATCGACGACGTACGGGCGGGGCTGCTGCCCGAACAGAAGCTCTCCGCCATCGATGCCGAGCGGGCTGCCGGACACAGGCTCGCGATGGTCGGCGACGGCGTCAACGATGCTCCGGCACTCGCGCAGGCCGATGTCGGCATCGCCATGGGCAGCGGCACGGACGTGGCGCGCGAGAGTTCCGACGTGGTGCTGATCAGCTCGGACCTGAACGACCTCGTCCGCACCGTGCTCGTGGCCC
>CALKHM010000264.1 GCA_937988695.1 uncultured Microbacterium sp.
CACCGCGCAGCGTCGGTCGCGATGCCGAGCGGATGCTGGCGGCCGCCTGCGCGATCGCCCAGCACCGCGGCCGACTCGACGTGCGGGTAGGGGTCAACGTCGGACACGTCTTCGCCGGCGACCTCGGCCCTGCCGCACGCCGCACCTACTCGATCAAGGGCGACGCCGTGAACCTGGCGGCGCGGCTCCTGGGCCGGGCCGAGGCCGGCCAGGTCGTGGCGACCACCGATGCCGTCGAGCGGGCCCACGCCGACCTCGACGTCGAGCCGCTGGCGCCGTTCGCCGTGAAGGGCAAGCGCGCTCCCGTGCACGCGGTCGTCGTCCGGCAGGTGCGGACGGGGTGGACGGCAGGCCGGTCCGAGACGCCGTTCGTCGGCCGCGATGACGAGGTGGCCCTTCTGCACGCGGCGTTCGCCGCCGCCGTGGACCGCCGCGGCTCGGTCGTGGACGTGGTCGGCGAGCCCGGCATCGGCAAGTCGCGACTGATTGCGCAGGCCCGCACCCCAGCCGGCATGAGGACACTGGTGACGACCGCCGACGGTTACCAGACGGACACTCCGTATGCCGCCGTGGGGATGCTGCTGCGCACGGTGCTGGCGATCCCGGCGCACGCCTCCGACGATGCCGTCGCCGCTCGCCTGACCGACTGCGTGCGGGAGCAGGCGCCCGATCTGCTTCCGTGGCTTGCCCTGCTCGGCGTGCCGCTGAGCCTGGATCTGGCCTCCACCCGCGAGGCCGAAGAGGTGGAGCCGCGGTTCCGGCGCCGACGGGTCGAAGAGGTCACGATCGCGCTGCTGGCGGCACTGCTGCGCACGCCGGCCCTGCTGGTGTTCGAGGACGCCCACCTGTTGGACGAGGCATCCGGCGCACTGCTGCACCGCCTGGCGGACGAGGCGCACCGGCAACCGTGGTGCGTGGTCGTGACCCGCCGCGACGTTCCCGGGCGGTTCGCGCCGGTGCTGGCCGCGCCGGACGACCGGCGGATCGCACTGACCGGCATGTCATCGGAGACCGCCCTGGAGCTGTTGGAGTCGGCCGTCGGCTCCGTGCGCCCGAGCCGGCACACCCTCGAGGCGATGGCCGAGCGAGCGCAGGGCAACCCGCTGTTTCTGACCTCCTTGGCCACCAGCGCGCGGTCCTCGACGGGTGACGGAGAGCTGCCGGGCTCGGTCGAGGCGGTGCTGCTGGTGGACATCGACCGGCTCGCGGCCGCCGATCGGGCGCTGCTGCGGCTCGCGGCGGTGCTGGGCACCCGGTTCGATCCGGCCGTGCTGGCGCAGCTGCACTCCCCGCGGCCAGCCGACGCGGGCGACGCGCAGGCGCGCGCGGACGAGCTCGTCCAGCGGCTGGCCGGGTTCGTCCGCCCGGTCGAGGCCGCCGTCGTCGAGTTCCGTCACGCGATGGTGCGCGATGTCGCCTATGCGGGGCTGCCGTTCCGCCTGCGCCGTCAGCTGCACGAGCGCGTCGCCGTCGTCCTCGAGGAGTCCGCCGACCATGCTGCCGGCCCCGGACTGCTCAGCCTTCACTTCCACGCCGCGGGCCTGCATGAGAAGGCATGGTCGTACGCGCTGCGCGCAGGCGACCTGGCACGAGCGAAATACGCCTACGGCCAGGCGGCGGTCTCCTTCGCGCGCGCCCTGGACAGTGCCGCGCACCTGCCGCAGACCGACCCCGGTGCGCGGGCGGCCGCGTACGTCTCGCTCGGCGAGTGCCTGGACATGGCCGGCGATGCGACGGGAGCGCTGGCGGCGCTCCGGCGGGCGCGGCGTGACCTGCGCGACGACGCCGTGGCCACCGCCGAGGTGCTCTACAACGAGGCGCGGATCACGCTGCGCCTGGGCCGCTACCGCCCCGGCCTTGCCCGGCTGACGCGCGCGATGCGGCTGCTGGAGGGGATCGACGGCGCCGCGGCGGACACCGTGCGCGCGCGCCTGGCGACGCGATACGGCTTCTGCCTGCATCTGCAGCGCAGAGACGCCGAGGCCGTCCGGTGGGGACGGCTGGGCGTCCGGTGGGCGCAGTCCGCGGGCGATCGGGCCGTGCTCGCTCACGCCTTCAACGCACTGCATCTGGCGTACGGCGCCTCGACGCTGTCCGAGGACCGCCCGTACGGCCAGCTCGCGCTCGCGCTCTATGAGCAGCTGGAGGACCTCGCCGGCCAGGCTCTCGCGCTCAACAACCTGGCCATCGATGCCTACAACACCGGTAGCTGGCCGCAGGCGATCGACGCATTCGCGCGGGCCGCGGAGAGCTTCCACCGGCTGGGCGACGACGCCAACGAGGCCAACGCGCTGTACAACCGCGCCGACGTGCTGGTGGCGCAGAACCGATATGACGAGGCGTTGCCGGTGCTGCGCGTCGCGCTGCGGCTCGCGCGCCGCGTCGACGACGAGGAGCTGGTGGGGCTGGTCCTGCGAGAGCAGGCGCGTGCGCAGGCGGGGGCCGGCGACCGATCCGCCGCGTGGGCGCTGTTCGAGCGTGCCCGCACCGTGCTTGCCGGACTCGAGCTTGCCGCGGAGGTCGCGCTGGTGGACGCCGCGCGCGCGGAGGCGCTGACCGACGCCGGTCGGCCGGCCGAGGCACTCGCACTCATCGACCAGGCGATCATCACCGCCGAGGCCAAGGCATCCGATGCCCTCGCACGGCTGCATCGCATCCGCGCGCAGGCCCTGGCGGCGCAGGGGCACGACGACCAGGCCGCGGCGGCTGCCCGTGCGGGGCTGTCCCGGACGACCGGGACCTATGGCGGCTACGAACCCGCACTGCTGCGCCTGGCCCTCGCACGGGCGACGCGGGACCGTGCGCTGCACGCCCAGTCGCGTCGCGCCCTGGCCGCCCTCGGTGTCGTGGGCTGAATCAGATCGCTCCGCGCACGTCCTGGAGGAACAGCACGACCAGGTGCAGGTCGCCTGCCCGGTCGCGGGTGCTGGAGACCCAGTCCGTGCAGAAGTCCTGGTCCGCGCCGATGATCCCCTTGGCCGGGCATGCCGGCGCCGGCTGGAGGGGGCCGGTCGCCGACTGCGACCACAGCGCGGTCACGTGCGGCACTCCCTGCTGGCCGCAGATCGACTTGTCGCAGATGATGGTCATCCGCGCCGGCGCGGTCCGCGTGTACAGGTCGCCGTCGGCCCCGGTCAGGTTCGCGATGAGCTGGGTGACCGATGCTCCGGTCAGGCAGGACTGACCGGTCGGGCACATCCCCAGCGAGAGCGCGACGTTCCCGGTGGCGCCGCGCGGGAGCGTGACGATGCCGCACATCGGGTGGGCGGCATCCACCTCGGTGCAGCCGGCCGAGTCCGCTCCGGCGGTGCCGTCCTGCAGCGTCGCGGCCTGCCCGTCGATGAGGCTCAGGGTGACATCGATGGGGAAGGACGACGTGGTCGCCGAGAGCGCGGAAGACGCTGAGGGGACGCGGACGGTCACCTGCACCGCGGCGGTCGCGGCGGAGTACGAGGTGGTGATGGTCGTGCCGGTGGCGCCGGCGGGGATGGTGGCCTGTTGCACGCTCAGCGTGCCGGGTCCGGGAGCGGTGAGGGTGACCACCGTGTCGGTCGAGTACGCGGCAGGCTTGCGCCCGTTCCACAGCGAGACCTCGACCTGGAACGGCGTCCCGGCAGCGGCCAGCACCTCCGGCAGCGCCCGGGCCGGCACTCCGGCGAGCGCAGAGGCGATGTGCGTGTCGGTGTGGGCGGCCGCCGTGACGGCCGTGGGGGCGGGTACCTTGGCCGCGTGCGCGGGGCTTGCCGTCACCTGCGGCGCGAGGATCGCGAGCAGCGACACGACCAGGGCGGCCAGGAGTGCGAGCGCTCCCCGGGTCTGCCGGCGTGCCTGCTGAGGGCTTCGGTGGTAGGACATGGTACGAACTCCTCGTCAGATGTCGGGTACACTCTCAGCCTCCCGCGTGGCGTCGTCGAAAAGATCCGTGAGTTCACGGAGGTTTCCCGCCTCTGCGCCGCCCATGCTGACGGTATGGCGTTGCAGTCTCCCGAGAAAGCGGTCTCCGACCCCCTCGGCGAGACTCCGCGGCTCGGGACCGCCCGGCGCGGTCGGATCCCCGGCCGGACGGTTCTGCTGGTGGCCTCCTTCGGCGCTCTGCTGGCGTTCCTGGATGCCACGATCGTGAACATCGCCTTCCCCAGCATCCGCTCGTCCTTCCCGGGGGAGTCGATCGGGACCATCTCGTGGGTGCTCAACGCGTTCAACATCGTGTTCGCCTCGTTCATGATCGTGTTCGGGCGGCTGGGCGACGTGGTCGGGCGGCGGCGCCTCTACCTGTGGGGCGTCGTCCTGTTCACGCTGTCGTCGGTCGTCTGCGCCCTCGCACCGTCGATCGGCGTGCTGATCGGGGCGAGAGTCGTGCAGGCGCTGGGAGCGGCGATGATCGTGCCCACGTCCCTGGCGCTGGTCATCGAGGGGTTCCCGGCCGGCCGGCGCGCGCGTGCCGTGGGACTGTGGTCGGCGGCCGCGGCCGTCGCCTCCGGGCTCGGGCCGCCCATCGGCGGTGCGCTGGTGGAGGCCGGCGGCTGGCGATGGGCGTTCTGGATCAATGTCCCGCTGGGCGCGATCGCCTGGTGGCTGGGGCGGCGTCAGCTCGTGAACAGTCGTGCGCCGGGCCGACGACGGATGCCGGACCTGCGCGGCGCGCTGCTGCTGGCGGCCGCTCTGGCACTGACCACGCTCGCGATCATCAAGGCGTCGGAGTGGGGGACATCCGCCCCGGTGCTGTGGCTGGTCGTCGGCGGCGCGGTGGTGCTGCTGGTCGGCTTCGTGCTCAGCTCGATGCGGCATCCCGTGCCGATCCTGGACCTCGCGATGATGCGCAACCGGCCGTTCCTGGTGGCCAACATCGCGACCCTGGTCGCCGGCGTCGGGTTCTTCGGCTACATGCTCACCAACGTGCTGTGGCTGCAGTACGTCTGGCACTACAGCATCCTGGATGCCGGGCTCGCCCTGGCCCCCGGCGCGATCGTGGCGGCGCTGGTGGCGGCGCTGCTGGAGCCGGTGGCCGCACGCGTCGGGTACCGGTGGATCATCGCCGCCGGGTTCGTGGTCTGGGCCCTCGGATACGTCTGGTACCTGAAGGCCGTCGGCACCACGCCGGACTTTCTCGCGCAGTGGCTTCCAGGACAGATCATCAGCGGCATCGGGGTGGGTGCCACGCTGCCGCTGCTGGCGTCGTCCACGCTCGCGACCCAGCCCGGGGGGCGCTTCGCGACGGCATCCGCGGTCATCTCCAGCGCACGGCAGATCGGCGGCACCGTCGGCGTGGCGCTGCTGGTGGTGCTGCTGGGCACCCCGACCGCCGCCACCGTCGTGCGCGGCCTGCACGATGGCTGGACGATGAGCATCGTCGCCTTCGCGGCGGGCGCGGTGATCACGCTGTTCATGGGGCGTGTCGGCCATCCTGCCGATCAGCCCGTGGCCGCCCCCGGCCAGGAGCGCTCCGAGCTGCGCGAGCCGGCCTCGTCGCGATCGGTCGTGCTGCGTCGCACGCTGCCGCCAGTGGAGGAGTCGCTGTTCGGCAGGCTGCCGGAGGCTGCTCGCGAGTCGATTCTGGCCAGGGCCCCGCGCACAAGCGTTCCGGCCGGCGAATGGATCCTGCGGGCCGGGGATGCCGCCCAGTCGATGTTCGTCGTGCTCTCCGGGCGGGCGGAGGTGGTCATCGGCGACCAGGTGGTGCGCGAGATCGGGCCCGGTGCGGTCGTGGGGGAGCTGGCGCTGTTCACCGGAGGCCGCCGCTCGGCATCCATCCGGGCGCGCCGGGACTGCCAGATGCTCGAGGTCTCGCGCGCGCTGCTGGAGGAGACGATCGGGCAGGATGCCGCGGCCCTGTCGGCGCTCGTGACCGCGCTGGCCCGCCAGCTCGCCGACGCGAGCCCGCCGACCACCCGGGTCGCCGCGCGTCCGAGCCTGGTGGCGGTGCTCGGCGCCACGTCGGGGGCGCCCGTCGAGACCGTCGCGGCGCTGTTGCACCGGGGCCTGGGCGCGCACCTGCGAGTCGCGGTGCTCTCCGGCGCGCACACGCCCGAGCAGGTGGATCGGGCCGAGGCGGACAACCAGATCGTGCTTCTCGTGGGTGCTGCCGGCAGCGAGGAGGACTGGGCCTCGCGCTGCGCGCGGGAGGCCGACGCGGTCGTGCTGGTCGGGATGACGGGGGAGGTCCCGGCCGGCGCGCTGCCGTGCATGTCATGCCGCCCGGAGCTGGTCCTGGTCGGCGACACGTCGCCGCGCTCTGCCCGGCTGGCCTGGATACAGGCGGCGGACTCGTGGCGGATCAGCGCGCTCAGTGCGGCGGACGCCGGCGTGGCCGGGACCGTTCCGAGCGGGCTGCAGGGCCTGGTCGATCGGCTGGCCGGCCGGTCGGTGGCCCTGGTGTTCGGCGGCGGGGGAGCTCGCGCGCTCACCCACATCGGCGTGCTGCTCGAGCTCGAGGAGGCCGGGGTCCGCATCGACCGGGTCGCCGGCGCCAGCATGGGGGCCGTGGTGGGCGGACTGTATGCCACCGGCGCGACCGCCGCCGAGGTCGGCGAGGTCGCCTACCAGGAGTTCGTCCGCGAGGACGTGCTGGGCGACTACAGCCTGCCGCGCACGTCGCTGGCTCGCGGCCGGCGAGTGCGACGCGCCCTCGTGCGCACCTTCGGCGATCTGCGGATCGAGGAGCTCCCCCTGGGGTACCGCTGCGTGAGCACGGACCTGCTCACGCGCGCTCCCGTCGTGCACCGTGACGGGGGGATGGTCGACGCGCTGAGCGCCTCGTCGCGGCTGCCGATCCTGTTCCCGCCGATCCCCAGCGAGGGCCGGCTGCTCGTGGACGGCGGCGTGCTGGACAACCTGCCCGTCGACCTGATGACCGAGCGCGACGAGGGCCCCATCATCGCCGTGAACATCTCGATGGGCGGCGGCCACCGTCGAGTGCCGGGGCAGGCGCCTCGGCCGGTGCGCGTACCGCCCCTGGGCGAGACCATGCTGCGCACGCTCATGATCGGCGGCGGCGGCGCCGTCGAGGCGCAACGCCAGGGCGCGTGGGTTATCACGCCGCACTCCATGGGCGTCGGGCTGCTGGAGTTCCACCAGTACGACCGGATGGTGGAGTCCGGGCGCGCCGCCGCCCGCATCCTGCTGGATCAGGCCGGCGCGGAGCTGTTCTCCGCGGTCGGCGACAGGGAGTCGGCAGGGGAAGACGAGCCACCTGCGCGCCGCGCGCGATAGGCGGCCACGGCGTTGCGGTTCGCGCAGGTCGTCGAGCAATAGCGCTTGGAGCGGTTGCGCGACAAATCCAGCGCGATCGCCGCGCAGTCGGCGTCGTCGCAGACGGTGATCCGGCTGCCCTCGCCGGCGCGGACGACGTCGATCAAGGCCATCGCGGTCTCGACGAGGATGCGCTCGGGCAGCGGCCGGTCGTCGGCGACGGCGTGCAGATGCCAGTCGACGTCGCCGTGGCGTGCGAGACGCGGGCTGAGGGTGACCGCAGCCAGGGCGGCGTTGACGTGCTGCACCATCTCGTCGCGCGGGGCCAGCAGCATGGCGCGCAGTCGCGGCCGCAGCGCGCGCAGCGCCGCCAGCTCGGCCTCATCATGATCGATGCGGCCGGTGTACGGGTGCGCCTGGAGGAACTCGTCGAGATCGGCGAAGGACACCAGGGTGTCGGGCTCTTCCGCGCTGTTGGCCAGTCGCACGGCCGCACGCAGCGCTTCTTCCGTGTCATTGGCGAAAAGCATGTTGACACCTTACCTCACGCAAGACTAGTGTCATCGATCATGGGAGTGGTGGCCAATGACATGCGTTCTCGCGTCGGCGCGGGTCTGCTGGTCGCCCTCGGTGCGGCATTCTCGTTCGGGATGTCGGGGGCGTGGGCTCGTGGGCTCATCGACGCCGGGTGGACGCCGGGAGCGGCCGTCACCGCCCGGGTCTGGGTGGCGGCCCTCCTGTTGCTGGTGCCGACGCTGGCCGCATTGCGCGGACGCTGGCGCGCGGTCCGCAGGAACGCGGGCATGGTCGTCGCGTATGGCCTGCTCGCGGTGACCGCCACGCAACTGTGCTACTTCCAAGCCGTCGCCGTGATGGACGTCGGCATCGCCCTGCTCATCGAGTACACCGCACCGGTGGCCGTGGTGCTGTGGCTCTGGCTTCGCCGCGGCGAGCGCCCGCGGGGGCGCGGCATCCTCGGGGCGGTCGTCGCGTTCGCCGGGCTCGTGCTGATGCTCGACATCCTCACCGGTGCGACCGTGAACGTGGCGGGCATCCTCTGGGCGCTCGGCGCGATGGTGGGGGCGGCCACCTACTTCGTGCTGTCCGCTCGCGGCGACACCGGGCTGCCGCCGATCGCGTTGGCGGGCCTCGGACTGGCGCTTGGGGCGCTCGGCCTGACCGTCGCCGGTGTCGTGGGCGTTCTGCCGATGGCGTGGACCACGCACGACGTCGTCTACCGGATCGGCACGGTGCCGTGGTTCGTGCCGGTGCTGGCCATCGGCCTTCTGGCCACGGCCCTCGCCTACGTGCTCGGGATCGCCTCGACCCGCATGCTGGGCTCGCGGCTGGCCTCGTTCGTCGCGCTCGCCGAGGTCGTGGCCGCGATGCTGTTCGGGTGGCTGCTGCTGGGTCAGCTGCCCGACCTGCTCCAGGCGGCCGGGGGTGTGCTGGTGCTGGCCGGCGTCGTCCTCGTCAAGCTCGGTGAGCCAGCGGCTTCCGAGCTCGTCGAGCCGGTCGCCGAAGGTGAGCTGACGATCTGAGCGTTGGCGCGGGTGCTCCCGAGCGCGGCTCGGGTCCGGTGTTTGTGCCCGGTCGTTGAGCGAGGTCGCGCGCGGCGCGTCCGGTGTTTGTAGCCGGTCGTTGAGCGAGGTCGCGCGCGGCGCGCCCGGTGTTTGTAGCCGGTCGTTGAGCGAGGTCGCGCGCAGCGCGCCCGAGTCGAAACGATAGCCGAGCATAACTACGTAGGTATGTGCGCCAATAGATGGTAGGCGGCATCCAATACCCCCAAATTATCCACAACGTTCTCCGGTGCGGGTAGGAGAGGCGACCGCTCCTCGGCAGGTGTTCGAGCACGCCGCGCCGCCGCGTCGGCACCCTTCCCTCATTGCGGTGCCGCCCAGGTGCCTGGCACCTACGCGTCAGGTCGCTGGGCGTACCGCCGGGCGACGGAACACCGCCACCGTCGCGATCGCGAGCACGACGATGCCGATGGACTCCACGATGATCGTCTGCGGCACGAGGGTGAAGCTCCACACCTCGGTGATGCCGAAGAAGCCGACCGTGAGCGCCAGGAGAAGCGCGGCGAGCGTTCCGATGACGAACAGCAGGCTGAGCACCGTCGCCCACTGCAGAAGACGACCGTGCAGCGTCAGCATCCCGATCAGCAGCACCAGGGCTGCCACCGCGTTCACGACGAACAGCGCCCCCAGCACGCCGCCCACGCCGTCGAAGACGAGGAACAGGTGGATGCCGCCGACGGCCAGCAGTACGAGGGCGCCGAGGATGCGGATGAGCCAGTGCGGATTGTGTGCGGTCATGTCGGTCTGCTCTCCTCCGGGCCGCTCCGGCGAACGGCCCTCGATGAGGACACGAGATCCGACGTCGTGCGGTTCATCCGGGCCAGCCACACGACATCGCGCCCGAACGACTCCAGCAGCAGCGCAAGGGCGGCAGCGGCCAGGACGACGGCGACGATGACCGGCAGCAGCTCGGCGGCGATCGCGGTGAGTACGATGCCGGTCGCGGCGGCCACCACCTTCCGCCAGTAGCGCGGCGGCAGCGGAACGGCCATCCACGGCAGCAGCCACGCTGCGGCGACGAACGCATAGCGCAGCAGACCGAGACTCAGCACCCACCAGCCGACGATGCGTGCATCGTAGGCGCACAGCACGAGGATGAGGAAGGCATCAACCTCCATGTCGAAGCGTGCGCCCAGCTCGCTCGCCGTGCCGGTGTGCCGCGCGACGAATCCGTCGACGGCGTCCAATGCCAGCGCGCACGCCGCGATCGCCACCAGCAGCGGCACGGACGTCGGGACGGAGAACGAGGTCGCCACCATCGCCGTGACGACGCCGACGAGCATCGACCGCGTCGCGGTCACCGCATTGGCAGCGCCCAGACGCGCGGCCAGACGCCGTCGCAGCCCGAGCGACAGCAGAGCACTCGACGCGGCAAGAGAGGTGGCGCCTGCCGCCCAGCCCGCGATGGTCAGCGGAGCGACCGCATGAACGGCCAGCAGCACGAGACCGCCCACCACCGCCCACCACCACGCTCTCCGGTGAACCTTTCGCATGCCCGCTCCGTGTTCTCTACATGGTCTTCGGGAAGGACACGACACCGAGCCCCGCTGCGGTTCAATCGAGACCGCACGAAGCCATCGCGCTGTGGACGGTCGCGCCAGGAACGGCAGAGCTGCGATCGGCGCCGTTGCCCCCACCACGAGACGGCGACGTGGCCGTGCGCACCCTGTGGACCGGGGTGAGCCGGGGTACCGAGACCATCGTCGCGCGCGGCGAGGTCCCCGCCGGCGAGCACGACCGGATGCGGTCGCCGTTCCAGGAGGGCGACTTCCCGTTCCCGGTGAAGTACGGCTACCTCAACGTCGGCGTCGTCGAGGAAGGACCCGCCGGGTGGCAGGGGTGCACGGTGTTCACCCTGTTCCCGCACCAGTCGCGCTTCACCTCCTCCGTCGATGCGCTCGTGCGGGTCCCCGACACCGTTCCCGCCCGACGCGCGGTGCTCGCCGGCACGGTCGAGACCGCCGTCAACGTGCTGTGGGATGCCGCGCCGCGCCTGGGTGACCGGGTCCTCGTGGTCGGAGCAGGCCTCGTCGGCAGCGCGATCGCGATGCTGCTGCGCAGCATCCCCGGCGTCGAGATCACTCTCGTCGACGACGACCCTGCGAAGGCCGCCGTCGCGGACGCGCTCGGCGTGCGATTCGCGCACGTCGACCAGGCCGTCGATCCCGTCGGTGCGGACCTCGTGATCGAGGCGAGCGGCAACGGCGCCGGTCTGCAGCTGGCGCTGCGCGCCGCTCCGACCGACGGCGAGATCGTCGTCGCCAGCTGGTACGGCAGCCGTCCGGTGCCGCTCGAGCTGGGCGCCGACTTCCACTCCCGCCGGCTGACGATCCGGGCGAGCCAGGTGGGCGCGGTCGCCGCCAGCCGGCGGTCGCGCCGCTCCACCGCGGATCGCCTCGCCCTGGCGCTGCACCTCCTCGAGGATCCGGCGTTCGACGTGCTGCTGGGCGGCAGCTCGTCGTGGACGCAGCTGCCGCAGGTGGTCGCCGCGCTCGCCGACGGCACCGCCGATCCCCTCTGCCACACGATCGATTGGAGCCGCGCATGAGCTTCAGCGTCACTGTGCGGGATCATCTGATGATCGCGCACAGCCTGCGCGGCGCGGTCTTCGGCCCTGCGCAGCGGCTGCACGGCGCGACCTATCTCGTCGACGCGACCTTCCGCGCAGCGGCGCTCGACGACGACGGGATCGTCGTCGACATCGGCCGTGCACAGCAGGAACTGGGCGGCATCGTCGCGGAGCTCACGTACCGCAACCTCGACGACCTGCCCGATCTGCAGGGCGTGAACACCACGACCGAGCGGTTGTGTCAGATCATCGGCGACCGGCTCGCCGAGCGCGCCCGCCAGCGCGCGTTCGGGGCGGCGCGGCTGACCGGCATCGCGGTTGCTCTGCACGAGTCGCACATCGCCTGGGCATCGTACGAGGTGACGCTGTGACCGCGGCGCGAGTCCAGTTCGTCGTGCCCGGCGGCGTGGACGATCCCGACCGGGTCAGCGGCGGCAACGTGTACGACCGGCACGTGCGCGACGGTCTTCGCCGCCGCGGCTGGCGCGTGGACGTGTCGGAGACGGCGGATGCCGCATCCGCCGCATCCGTCTTCCGGTCCGTCGCGGACGACGCCCTCGTGCTCGTCGACGGACTCGTGGCCGGGTGGGCGCCCGAACAGGTCGCGGCGACAGCCGGACGCGCCCGCCTCGTGGTGCTCGCGCACATGGTCGCAGCGGGTTTCCCCGACGCGACCCCGGCCGTGATCGCAGCCGAGCGACGAGTGCTCGGGGCCGCGCGTCGCGTGGTGGTCACCAGCCGCTGGAGCGCGGACGAGCTCGTCGGGCGTGACCTCGCCGAGCGCGACCGCATCACGGTCGCCGCCCCCGGGGTGCGTGTCGGTGGTGGGGATGCCGCTGCGCGCGCCGCGCACACGATGCCGGGCGGCCACGCCTGGGCGCGGCCCGCCGCCACACGCGAGGGCGCACCGCGTGAGCGGCGCCTGCTGTGCGTGGGGGTGGTGGCTCCGCACAAGGGGCAGGACACGCTGCTGGACGCGCTCGCGCGGCTCGCCGAGACCGACTGGACCTGCACGATCGTCGGCTCCGCGCGCTCCTTCCCGGAGTTCGCGTCGAGCATCGCAGCTCGCGCCGCGTCGTTCGCGGGACGGGTCACGCTGGCCGGCGTGCTCGACGGCGCGAGGCTCGACGACGCGTACCGTCGCAGCGCGCTGCTCGTGGCGCCGTCACGTGTCGAGAGCGCGGGAATGGCGATCGCCGACGCTCGTGCGCGCGGGCTGCCGGTGGTCGCCAGCACCGCCGGCGGCATCCCCGACACCGTGGCCGGAGGAGGAGCGCTCCTGGTCCGCCCTGGCGACGCCCCCGCGCTGGCCGGCGCCCTGACCTCGTGGATGACCGATCCCGCCCTGCGCGCACGACTTCGTCGCGAGACGCGTCGGGTCCGCACCGCGCTGCCCACCTGGGACGACACCGTGACCACGATCGCCGCGGCTCTGGAGGCGACGTGATGGCGATCGCCAGGGCTGACCCGGGGTGGCTCGCGCAGCGGGCCACCGCCGACGATGCCGCCCGTTCCACGCAGCTCGCTGCGCAGCTGGCTGCCCTGATGCCGCCGGGCCGGGTGCTCGTGCACGATCTCGGAGCGGGGACCGGCGCGATGACGCGGTGGCTCGCGCCCCGGCTGCCCGGCCCGCAGCGATGGGTGCTGCACGACGGGGATGCCGGCATCCTCCGCTGTCTCGACCTGCACGCGGTGACCGATGACGCGGGGCGGCCGATCGTGACGGCGACTCGGGTGGAGAGCCTCGCGTCGCTGCCGCCGGACGCGTTTCACGGCGCCGCCGCGGTGACGGCATCCGCCCTGCTGGATGTGATCACCGCCGATGAGGCCGCCCGCGTCGTGGCGGCCTGCGTCGTGGCCGCCGTTCCCGCGCTGTTCAGCCTCAGCGTGACCGGCGAGGTGAGACTCGAGCCGCTGCCGGGGGCGGAGCCGGGGGCCGAGGCGGGCGAGGCCGACGTCGCCGTCCTGAGCGCCGCGTTCAACGACCATCAGCGCCGGGATGCCGGAGGACGACGGATGCTGGGTCCCGACGCCGTGCGGGTGGTGGCCGCCGGGTTCGCGGAGGCCGGATGGGCGGTGCGCACGGCGGCCACGCCGTGGCGCCTCGGCCCGGACGATGCGCGGCTGATCGCCGCATGGCTGCACGGGTGGATCGCCGCCGCGGTCATTCAGCGCCCCCTGCTCGCTCAGGCGGCGGGCCGGAGCGAGCGCCGGTGGGGCGCGTGGGCCGCGAGCGGGCTGCTGCGGGTGACCGTGTCGCATGAGGATCTGCTGGCATGGCCGGGCTGACGAGGGTTGCGCGCGGAGCGTGGGGCGCTGTGCGCATCGGTGGCGGTGTGGCGATCGTCGCCGGCGCCGTGGTCGCGGTCGGCACCGGTCCGTTCCTGCGCGGGATCGCTGCGGTCTCGCCGGCGGCGATCCTTGCTGCCGGCGCGCTAGCCGCCGTGGCGGCGGGAGCCGCGGCGTGGCGCTGGCAGATCGTCGCCGCCGGTCTCGGCCTGCCCCTGACCTGGCGCGAGGCGTTCGCGGCGTACTACCGCTCACAGTTCCTGAACACGGTGCTGCCCGGCGGGGTGCTCGGTGACGTGCACCGGGCATACCACCACGGCCAGCGGCATGATCGGCTCGGAGCCGCCGGCCGATCGGTCGCTGTGGAACGCGTCGCCGGGCAGATCGTGCAGCTGACGCTGACCCTCGTCGTTCTCGTGTGCTTCGGCGTCACCTCGGTGGCAGCGCCGGTCGCCTGGGCGGGCCTTGTCGCCGTCGCGGTCGCGGCCGGGATCATCGGAGCGCTCGGGACGACGCGGCGCGGTCGGCGCATGCTCCGCCGGGAGATCGGCATGCTGCGTCCGCTGTGGCAGCGTCCCCGGACGCTGCTGGCGGTCGCGGGCGCGTCGAGTGTGGTCGTCGTCGCCACTGCGGGGATGTTCGTCGTGGCCGGGATGGCGGTCGGTGTCGCTGTGGCCCCGCACGAGCTCGCCCTCGTCGGGCTCGTCGTGCTGGGTGCTGCGGCCATCCCGGTCAACGTCGGCGGATGGGGGCCGCGTGAGGTCGCGAGCGCGGCGGCGTTCGCCCTCGCAGGGCTCGACGCCGGCGCGGGCGTCGCGGTGTCGACGGCCTTCGGAGTGCTGACCATGGTGGCTGTCGCTCCCGGCGCGATCGTGCTGATGGCCACCTGGGCGCACGCCGTGCGCGTATCGCGCATCCGTTCGCAGAGGGGAACCGCATGAGCTTCCGACCCTATGTGATCCTCAGTTGCGCGATGTCGATCGACGGCTATCTGGACAGTGCGCAGCCGCGTCGGCTCGCGATGTCCAACGCCGCCGACCTCGACCGCGTCGACGAGATCCGTGCGGGCGTCGACGCGATCATGGTCGGTGCGTCCACCGTGCGGCGCGACGACCCGCGGCTGCTCGTCCGGGATGTCACGCGGCGCGCGCGTCGTATCGCCGAGGGACTCCCGCCGTCGCCGGTGAAGGTCACCGTCACCGAGAGCTGCGATCTTCCCGCGACCTCCGCGTTCTTCACGACCGGCGACGTCGACCGGATCGTCTACTGCCCCCGCGACCGGGTGCGCCGTCTGCGAGCGCGGCTGGGCGATCGGGCGATCGTCGTCGGGCCGGCCGATCGGATCGCGATGCCGGCCCTGCTGGACGACCTCGCGACCCGCGGCATCCGCTCGCTGATGGTCGAGGGCGGCGGCACGGTGTTGACCCAGTTCCTCGCCGCGGATCTCGTCGACGAGCTGCAGCTCGTGGTGGCCCCGTTCTTCGTGGGCGAGGCGCGGGCGCCTCGCGTGGTTCGTCCCGCCGTGTTCCCGTGGACGGCGGCGCACCGGGCGCGATTGGCCGAGACGCGGCAGATCGGCGATGTCGTCCTGCTGCGATATGCCCTGTCGGAGCGCTTCGGGATGCCGATCGCCGTACGGTCACCGGCCACCGGTTGGGCGATGGCCCGCCGGGTCGACGCGCCATGACCGCACGCACGACGCCCGCCGCCCGCACGGATCCGTTCGCGCTCGCCGCCGCGGTGGTGCTCCTGATCGCCCTGCCGGCCCTGCCCGGGTTCATCGCGACCGGTGCGCCGGCCGCGCTCCTGCACGTGCCCGGAGAGTCGCTGCTGATCCTGCTCGTGCTCGCGCTCGTGCCATGGCGGACGCTGCGGATCGTGCTCGCTGCGACCTTCGGCGCTCTCATCGTGCTCGCGCTCGTGCTCGGCGGCATAGACCGCGGCTACCGCGCCGTGCTGGGCACCCGGTTCGACCCGCTCGACTGGCCGCAACTGGGCTCGGCGGTCGGTGTCGCCGCCGACGCGATCGGCCCGCTCGCGGTGGCCGCGCTCGTAGCCGCGCTGGCGCTCGCGGGCGTCGTGGCGGGTGTGGCGCTTGCCTGGGCCGCGCTGCAGGCGGATGTCGTGATCCGGCGTCGTGCGCACTTCGCCCGGGGCACGCTGACCGCGGTGACGGCGGGGTGGGTCGCCGTCGCCCTCGTCGGGTCGTCGTTGAGCGCCGCGCCGCACGTGGCCACCGCGGCATCCGCCGACACGATCTCGTCGGCCGTCTCGCGCGCGTCGGCCGCGATCCGCGCCCGCGCGGCGATCGCCCAGACGCTCGCGCACGACGCATTCGCCGACGTCCCGGCGACCGACCTGCTGACCGCGCTGCGCGGAAAAGACGTCGTGATCGCGTTCATCGAGAGCTACGGCCGGTCAGCCGTCGAGGGCAGCAGCTTCTCCGCAGGCGTCGACGCGGTGCTGCGGGAGAGCGACGCGACGCTGGGTGCACACGGCTATTCCACGCGCAGCGCCTGGCTCACCTCGCCGACGTTCGGGGCCGTCAGCTGGCTCGCGCACTCGACGCTGCAGACCGGCGTGTGGGTCGATGCGCCCACCACCTACAACGCGGTGGTGGACAGCACGCGTCTCACGCTGAGCGACGTGTTCGGCAAAGCCGGTTGGCGCACGGTCGGCGATGTGCCCTCGAACGTGCGTCCCTGGCCGCCCGGCACGACCTTCTACCACTACGACACACTGCTGGATGCCGGCAATGTCGGATACCGCGGCCCGGTGTTCGGCTACGCGCGCATTCCCGACCAGTACACCTGGAAGCACTTCGCCGACACCGAGCTGACCGGCCGCCATCGACCGGTGATGGCCGAGATCGACCTGGTCTCCTCGCACGCCCCGTGGGCGCCGCTGCCGCACCTGCTGCCGTGGTCGCAGGCCGGCAACGGATCGGCGTACGACGCGCAGCCCGCGCAGAGCGAGTCCGCCGCTGTCGTCTGGCAGAACCCGCAGACCGTGCAGCGGTTCTACGGGCAGTCGATCCAGTACGCGCTGGGCGCGATGACCTCATTCCTGGAGAACGTCGACGACCCGAACCTGGTGGTCATCGCCCTGGGCGATCACCAGCCGGCGACGATCGTGAGCGGGACGCATGCCGACCACGACGTGCCGATCAGCATCATCGCGCGCGATCCGGGCGTCATGCAGGAGATCGCCCGGTGGCAGTGGACGCCCGGGCTGCGCCCCACGGCGGCCTCTCCGGTGTGGCGCATGGACGCCTTCCGTGACCGGTTCCTCACCGCGTTCGGGAGATGACCACGGCATCCGCCCGCTCAGGGCTCGATGCGGGTGCCCTCGGGGTGCGGCGCGGGCAGCTCCTGGGTCGCCGCCCAGCTGCCGAGCATGGTCAGCGCATCCGCCGACGGCGAGCCCGGCTCGGCCGTGTAGGTGGACAGGGTCAGGCCTGGGTCGGCGGGCAGTTCGAAGGCCTCGTAGGTGAGCTCGAGGTCGCCCACCACCGGATGATGCATCCTCTTCACGCCGGTGCGGTGGTAGCGCACATCGTGAGCGGCCCACAGTGTGCGGAACCGTTCGGACCGTGTCGAGAGCTCGCCGACGAGATCGGTGAGGCGCTTGTCGAACGGGTGGCGCCCGGCCTCGCCGCGCATCGTCGCGACGAGCTCTTGCGTGTTCTTGTCCCACTCGGTGTAGAAGTCCCGCGCGGCCGGGTTCAGGAACGCGAACCGTGCGCTGTTCGGCGACGGATCGGCGAAGACCGGGCAGTAGAGGGCGCGGGCGAGACGGTTCGCGGCGACGTAGTCGAAGTAGTCGTTGCGGATCAGGGCGGGCGCGTCGGTCATCGCATCGAGCAGTCGTTGGATGCTGGGTCGGATCGCGGTGGTGCGGGCGCGGGGCCTGTGGGCCGCCGGTGAGGTGTTCGCCGTGTGTGCGAGGTCGAACAGGTGCGCGGTCTCGGCCTCGTCGAGCTGCAGCGCGCGGGCCAGCGCATCCAGCACGCTCGAGGACGCTCCGGCCAGATCGCCGCGCTCCAGGCGGGTGTAGTAGTCCACGCTCACCCCGGCCAGCAGCGCGACCTCCTC
>CALKHM010000265.1 GCA_937988695.1 uncultured Microbacterium sp.
CTGAACGCACAGATCAAGGCCGCTGTCGCCGATGCGCGAGACGCCGGTTACGAGGTCTATTTCGTGGCCGACACCGCCGATGTCACTCAGCCGAGTCACACGGTGTGCGACGGTGCCCAGTCGTACATCAACGGCATCCGCCTGCTCAACGTCGTGGCGCCGGCGAAGGACGTCGCGAAGCGGGACTTCGCGGCGGTCAAGAGCGACCTCGCCAAGCCCGAGTCGATCCACCCGAACGTCTCCGGCTACGTCGCCGAGACCGGCGCGATCGTCGGCTGGTCGGCGACCGTCACCCCGGACGGGCCTGACACCAGCGCAAAGGGGCCGAAGCCGTCGAAGGTCGCCGGCGAGCCGTGGTCGCTGCTCACCTTCGACACGCCCGAGCTGCGGCTCTCCCGCCAGGCCACCGTCGACAGCGCGCTGTTCACGGGCGCGCCCCTGAGCGTCACCGGCAGCGGGTACCAGCCCGGCACGCCCGTCATCATCATGATCCACTCCGTGCCGGCGGTTCTGGGCACGCTCGTCGCCGACGAGAACGGCGACCTTCGCGGGCAGGTGCGCATCCCGGGCGCTGTTGCGCTGGGCGTGCACGAGATCGTCGCGTCGGGCACTGCCGCCGATGGCACATATCGCGAAGACCACATCGCCGTGCGCGTGCTGGCCGTGCCGCCGATCTGGCTGCAGCTCGCGCTCCCGGCTGCCGGAGTGCTGCTCCTGGCCGCGATCGTGTTCGTGCTGCTGTGGCTGCGTGCGAGGCGGCGAGGGCGGTCGGGGTCGGCAGCGGGTGAGGCGTCCTGATCAGCCCCGCACCCTGCGGCCGCCGAGACGGTAGAAGACGAACGGGAACGCCGAGAGCAGGCAGCTGGCCGCCGGCACGAGCGTGAGCGAGACGAAGACGGTGTTCTGCATCTGGGGGGTGACCGTCACGCCGTCCTCGTAGCCCGCGAGCACGATGAACACGCCGAAGACGAGCACCGCCAACGCGTTCATGATCTTCGAGACGAACGTCAGGCTCGAGAACGAGATGCCGTCGTTGCGCATGCCCGTGCGTCGTTCGACGTCGTCCACGGCATCCGCGATCATCGTCGCCTGAACGACGAGGAAGATGCCCAGCGACATCCCAGTGAGGAAGATGAACACGAGCAGCACCAGGATGTTCGCGAAACCGGCCGCGTGCATCCCCAGGTACAGCGCGGCGCCGATCAGCGAACTGCCGATCACCAGCGTCTTCGCTGACATCCAGCGCAGCAGTACCGGGGTGAGGAACGACGCAAGCACCATGCCGACGATGATCGCCGCGCCGATCAGCGTGAACGCGCCCTCGTCGGCGTACGCGATGACGACGAACACCGCTCCGCCCGCCTGCACGATGTACCGGCCGAAGCCGAGCACCGACCCGACCAGCACCATGAGCAGGGGGGTGTTGCGCAGCAGCGTGCCGAACAGCTGACGGAACGTGAGCCGATCCCGCACACCGGCGGTGTGACGCTCGCGAGTGTTGGCGAACGCGAGCAGGAACAGCCCCATGCCCAGCACCGAGGCGATCCCGACCGCCAGCGACCAGCCGGTGCCGGTCGTGGCGGAGCCGCTGCCCACCAGCGTGCTCAGCAGCAGGGCGAGCCACGGCATTCCGAGCGTCGCCAGCCCCAGAGCGATCGCGCCGAAGGCGCGGACGTCGGAGATCACCCGCGTGCGGTACGCGGGGTCGGGGAAGGCGGAGCCGATCAGGCCCCAGAACGGCACGTCGCACACCGTGTAGGCGATGCCCCACAAGAAGTAGCAGACACCGAAGAAGACGAGCTTGGCGGGTTCGTCGACGCCGGGCACTGCGAACAGCAGGGTCGACAGCGCAGCGACCGGCAGCGCAGAGAAGAGGATGTACGGTCGCAACTTGCCCCAGCGCGAGCGCGTCATGTCGATCACGCTGCCCATGATGGGGTCGCTGATCGCGTCGAAGACCTTCGCCGCGGTGATGATCCCGGTGACCACCGCCATCCCCCGCGTGCTGATGTGGGCGTATTGCAGCAGATACACCAGGATGAACGTGGTCACCGTGGTCAGGACGATGTTCTGGCCGAATCCGGCGGCGACGATCGAGGTGCGCTGCGCGCGTCGGCTCGGGATGCGGGTGGGCGGGGAGGTGATCGTCACGGGCGCTCCAGCAGGATCGTCTTGATCTCGAACGGGCGGAACGGCAGTGCGTCGAGGTCGGCCTCGCCGAGCGGGCGCTCGATGAGATCGGTGGCGATGGCACGCGTGTGCGGCACGCGCGTGCGCAGCGCGGTCGTGGTGGCCCGTCCCAGGCTTTCGTACAGTCGCACGATCACACCGCTGCCGTCTTCGGCGGGCTTGATCGTCTCGATGACCACGCCGGGGTCGTCGGTGTGGGCGGCACCGTCGAAGGTGACGCCGTCGGCGATCCGCAGCGGATTGTTCAGCCGGTACGCCTCTCGGATGACGGCATCCAGCCCGTCGGTGTCGGGCGTGGCGGTGCCGGGTATTGCGGTGTCGGGCGTCGCGGTGGCCGGCACCGGGGTGCCCGGTATCGCGACATCGCCGTACGGCATGAACGCGTAGGTGAACTCGTGCGCGCCGCGGTCGGCGGTCTTGTCCGGGAAGGTCGGCGCACGCAGCAGGTTCAGGCTGATCAGGCCGTTCTTGGCTCGGTGTCCGTACTTGCCGTCGTTGAGCAGCGCGAAGCCCCGGCGGCCGCCTCCCGCACCGGCATCCGACGTCGCGATCCACTTGTGCGCACAGACCTCGAACTGTGCGCGCTCCGCCGGATCGCCTTCTGTCGTGGGGCGCGCGATGTGGCCGAACTGGATGTCGCAGAGCGCCTTGGCACCATAGTGGACCGGGCGGAACTCGGCGCGCAGCATCCGATGGCTCTCGCGCCAGTCGATGTGCGTCTGGAACCGGACGACGGGGCTGCCGGTCTCCAGCACGATGCGCTGGTGCACGACGGCCCTCGCCGCGCGGTACTCGTGATCGCGGACCACGAACGGCCCGTCGATGAACGTGCGCGTCGACGACGCTGCGAGGATCTGCGGCGTCGCCTGGATGTACCGCGGATCGATGTCCCACGCGTCGAAGGGGAACTGAGGCGGGTCTTTGTAGAGGGCGAGCCGGTTGAAGCCGTCGGCGACGTGCTCGATGCCGGCGGCATCCACGCACGACACGATCTCGCCCGAGCCCTCGAACCGGACGGTGAGAAGGCCGTTCGAGATCGTGTCGGCGTCGTACGAGAGGTCGGTGAACGGCTCGGGCGCGCACAGCCGCGCCGCAGCGTACCCGTCGACGTCTACGACCCGCCACTGATCGCCCACACGGAGGTGCTCGCGCCGCGGGAACGATGTCAGGTTGATCGCCGAGGCGCCCTCGTCGCTGTGCGGCAACCGGTCGACGAGGCGCTCGGCGATCCCGTCGAGAGCGGCTTCGACGCGCGCGTACGACTCGCGCGCCTCGCGGTTCACGCGCTCGATCGACGATCCGGGAAGGATGTCGTGGAACTGGTTCAGCAGCACATCCCGCCACAGCGGCTCCAGCTCGGCATGCACGTCGGTGCCGGTGAGCGCGGCGAGCGCCTCCACGTCGTGCAGTTCGCGCTCCGCACGCCGGTTGTGCCGTTTCGTGCGGCCCTGCGTGGTGTACGTGCCCTGGTGGGTCTCCAGGTACAGCTCACCCGTGTGCCGCTGCGGGATGTCGCGCTGCTCGAGCTCGCGGAAGAACGCCGTCGCCGTCGACGTGCGAACGTGCGGCAGCCCGCGCAGCGACGCCTCGCGCTTGAGCAGCTCGAGGTGCACTTCTCCGGGCCCGCCGCCCCCGTCGCCCGACCCGTAGACCAGGAGCGCCGTGCCGAGATCGCGCTCGGGGTAGCGCTCGATCCCCCGCAGCAGGCCGTCGGCGGCTGCGCGGGAGTTGTAGTCCCCCTCGGGAGGCATGTGCACGAGCACGGACGAGCCGTCGATGCCCTCCCAGCGAAACGTGCGGTGCGGGAAGACCGTCGTGCGGTTCCAGGAGAGCTTGATCGTCTGGAACCAGTCCATGCCGCAGCCGCGCAGGATCTGCGGGAGGTTCCCGCTGTAGCCGAACGTGTCGGGCAGCCAGCACAACCGCAGGTCCTCGTCGTCGAGCCCGAACTCGGCCTTCAGGAAGCGCCTGCCCACGAGCGCCTGCCGGATGAGCGACTCCCCGCCGGGCAGGTTCGTGTCGGGCTCGACCCAGAACGAGCCCTGCAGCTCGATCCGGCCTGCGGCGACGGCATCCTGCACGCGCCGGAACAGCTCCGGATGCCGCTCCTTCGTCCACTGCAGCTGTTGCGGTTGGCTGGTCCCATAGACGTAGTCGTCGTACCGGTCGATCGTGTCGAGCGCCCTCAGGTAGGTGCGCGCCGCCTTGCGCTGGGTCTCTCGGATTGGCCACACCCAGGCCATGTCGAGGTGCCCGTGCCCGATCGCGCTGTAGACGAAGTCACTCGTCGACGGCCGGGCGAGCATCTGGGCGAGCCGGCCGCGCGCGCCGCCGACGTCATGCGCGGCGAACCGGGCATACGCGCCGTCGAGCGCGGCGTGCAGGTCGGCGGCAAGCCGTGGATCGGTCGTCGAGACGGCCAGGACGAACAGCGTGAGGTAGTCGTAGTAGAGGGCGAACGCGTCGTCGTCGCGCTCGGCGAGGTGCGCGCCGTGGAACACGCCGCGGCCGGTGCCGAAGAACAGGAAGCCGTTGAACGCGACGTCGGCGTATAGCTCGACGCGCCCGCTCGACAGATCGGCGTGCGGCACGGGTCGGAACCGTCCGCCGGCGTGCGGCAGATCGCCCTGCGTCCAGACCGTCGTGATCGCGTCGAGCAGGGTCCCGTCTGCGGCGTGCACCATCCCCTCGCCGCGGATGCCGAGCATCACGACGGCTGCGCCGGCGTCGGCGGGCACGTCGCCGGAGATGCGCAGCCACGCGCACTCCAGGCTCGCACCGAACGATTGACCGGGGCGGATCGGTCGGAAGGCCCGCCGGTCGAGGTTCGCGAAGGCGATCGGCTCGGCGGAGCGGATGACCTCGGCGTGCAACGGCGCGATCCGGCGGTGGACCCGGGCACGGATCGCGCCCAGGCGTCGGCGGTGGACGGGATGCTTGTCCACCAGCCCCGGCAGCGTCGCCAGGGTCGCCAGCACCTCGAGCATCGAACCTCCTCGTGCGCTGTGCTGCGCGCTGCGTCGCGCGTTGCAAACAGCCTAGGCGGAGCCTCGTCGTTCGTGCTGTCGCGTGACGCAAAGCTCGCCAGCCCCAGGATGTCATGAGGCTGTGACATTCGAAGATAAGACCCATGTTTACCGTTCCTCCCCAACGGGTGCCGTGACTGGAGTGTCCTCAGATACGAGGTTTCTCGTCGAAGAGCTTGCGCAAGATTCGTTATTCTGTACTATTAGAAGTATGGATGACACGCTCACTGGACTCGAGACCGCGGTGACCGCGCTACGGCGGGCGTGGGCTGGAGACCGCGGGGCGGCAGAGCCGGTGTCCGGATTGACCGGTACCCAGTTGGTCAGCGTGCTCGACGGGCTCGGGGCCGTGGCGCGGCACCTCGACGGCGTGCGCGCGCAGGTCGCGGCAGAGATCGATCGTCAGTCCCGTCCCGAGCTGGGTGCCGACTCGCTCGCGAAGCAGCAGGGATACCGCAACCCCGCGGCGTTGATCGCGGCGACCGCCGGAATCGGCACGGGCGACGCGCACCGGGTGGTCGCGGTCGGCAAGGCCATCGCTCCTCGGCAGACGCTGAGCGGTGAACGGCTTCCGGCGAGGCACCCGCACGTCGCCGAGGGGATCGCCGCGGGGGCGATCGGGCAGGCCGCTGCGGGCCTCATCGTGGCGATGCTGGAGAAGGTCGCCGTCGTCTCGAGCATCGAGGACCGCGACCGGGCCGAGCAGGCTCTGGTCGCGCAGGCACCCGGACTGACTCTGGAACAGCTGCGCAAGGTCGTCACCCATGCCGAGGCGTGGCTCGATCAAGACGGGATCGAGCCTGCAGAGCGCGATCGGCGCGCAGAGCAGTACCTGCACCTGTTCGAGCGTGACGGGTTCCTGCACGTCGACGGGAAGCTCGAGGTCATTGCCGGAGCGCCGCTGAAGGCCGCCATCGACGCGCTGGTGACCGCAGGTTTCCGACAGGCGCGAGACGATGTCATCTCCGGCGACGACGACCGCGTCACGGCCAAGGTGCCGCAGTTGCAGGCCGCTGCCCTGATCCAGCTCGCCGAGCATGCGCTGGGCTGCGACAGGAAAGACCTGCCGCTGGCCGGGGCGGTCGTCGTGGTCCGGATGGATCTGGAGACGCTGACCGAGGGGATCGGGCTGGCGGAGATCGACGGCGTCAGCCGCCTGATCTCACCGGCGGCCGCGCGGCACCTGGCCGCGACCGCGGGGATCATCCCGGTCGTCCTGGATGGGAAGTCCGAGGTCATGGACTGGGGCAGGAAGAAGCGCCTGTTCACCCGGGCACAGCAACTCGCTCTTGCCGAAAGAGACGGTGGGTGCGCGATGTGCGGCCTGCCACCGTGGATGACGAAGGCCCATCATCTGAACTGGTGGGCGCGAGACCACGGTCAGACCGATATCGATGAGGGCGTACTGCTCTGCGAGTCTTGTCATCATCGCATCCACGACAACGGATGGGAGATCCGCATCGAGGGTCGCGGTGTCGGGGCGAAGGTGTGGTTCATCCCGCCCGCAACGGTCGATACCACCCAAACGCCCCGCATCGGGGGGAGAGCGCGCTTCCAGTACGCGGCTTGAGCGGCACGAGGGAGGGAACGCGGGTCCGAGCGTCGTAGCGGGCGACTCGAGTGGGCCGGGCCGGCGGCGCTGGCGGTCAGCGGTCGACGCGGTGCAGCGCGAGCACGGGTATGACGCGCGTGGTCTTCTTCTCGTACTCCAGGAAGCCCGGTGCGCGCGTGGTGAACCGTGTCCACCCGGCATCGCGAGCGGCGCCCGTCAACTCCTCGACGTGGACGGCGACCTCGCCCTCCCCGGGTGCCTCGATCGTGATGTCGGGGTGAGCGCGCAGGTTGTGGTACCAGCCCGGGTTCTCCGGCGCGCCCGCCTTGGACGCTGCGATCAGCCAGGTGTCGTCGTCGGTCCGGATGCCCATCACGGGTGTGACCCGCACGGTTCCGCTCTTCGCGCCGACATGGTGCAGCAGCACGAGGCCGCGACCGAACGAGGCCGACGTGACCGTGCCGTCGTTGGCGCGGAACTCGTCGATGATCCGCTGAGTCCAGTCCGAGTGTTCGTTGGCCACAGTATGCTCCTTCCCGGTCCCGTGTCGTCCGCGGGCCCGTCTTCAGTATCGTGGCTGTCCGCGGCACTGCGCGCCGGAACGGCGCACGGGTCGTCGGCGGAGAGGAGACGGGTCGTTGAGCGAGTCGGAGGTGCGCGACGCCTATACGGCGCGTGTCGACGAATACATCGCGAAGCTCGGGCTCGTCGGGCAGCTCGCGGCGGAGGATCGAGACGGCATCGAGCGATGGAGTGACGGCATCCGCGGTGGGATCCTGGACGCCGGGTGCGGCCCCAACCATTGGACCGGACATCTGCACGCCCGGCGCGGCGACGTCGAGGGCCTGGACCTCGTGCCGCTGTTCGTGGAACGGGCGCGCGAGAGGTTTCCCGGTGTGACCTTCCGCACCGAGACGAATCATCGTCTCCCGCACGCGGACGCCGCGCTCGGCGGCATCCTGGCCTGGTACTCGCTCATCCATGAACGCCCGGAGGCGGTGCCCGGCGTGCTGCGCGAGTTCCGCCGGGTGCTCGTCCGCGGCGGCGGGCTGCTGCTCGGCTTCTTCGACGGGGCAGCCGCCCAGGCGTTCCCGCACAGGGTCGTCCCCGCGTACTTCTGGTCGGTGGAGCGGATGAGCGCGCTGCTGGCCGATGCCGGTTTCGAGGTGCGTGAGAGCCAGACGCGCCACGACGAGGGGTACCGTCCGCACGCCTCGATCTCCGCTGTCGCCCTCTGACGGTGCTGTCCGATGGCCGAGTGCTTCAGAACAGCGGCGCCGGCAGCGCGCCCTCGAACTCGAGCAGCCATCGTTTGGTGACCAGCCCCTGGCCCGGTGCGCCTCCGGAGTACCCGCCCAGGCCGTCGCTTGCTAGCACGCGATGGCACGGGACGATGATCGGAATCGGGTTCGCGCCCATGATCGCGCCGATGCCGCGCGCGGGAATGCCCGCACCGCTGCGCGCAGCCAGCTCGCCGTAGGTGATCGACTCGCCGTAGCCGACGGTGTCGTACAACGTCGTGAGCACGGCCCTGGTGCCCTCGGTCTGGGCGCCGAGGTCGACCGGCAGATCGAATCGGTGCAGCTCGCCCGAGAAGTACGCGGTCAGCTGCCGCAACGCCTCGGCCAGGAGGGCGTCGGCCGATCCTGCGGCATCCTTCGGCGGTGTGGGACTCCAGCCCACGCGTGTGATCGCCTCGCCGTCGCTGCACACGCCGAGCACGCCCACCGACGTAGTGAGCGTCGCGAACGAGGTCATGGAGGGATCGTATCCCTGGCTGAAGACAGCCGGCCGGCGCGGGATCGGCCATGCTGGAGGAATGACCGATCTCGACAAGATTCTGACCCCCGCGCGTCGCAGCCTGCTGGAGCGGCCGCTCTTCGGCAGCCTCGGCACGATCCGGCCCGACGACACCGTGCAGGTCACGCCCATGTGGTACGAGTTCGACGGTGAGCATGTGCGCTTCACCCACACCGTGAAGCGACAGAAGTACCGGAACCTGCAGCACAACCCGTCGATGGCGCTGTCGATCATGGACCCGGACGACCCCGAGCACTATGTCGAGGTCGCCGGAGCGCTGGTTGAGACCGTGCCCGATCCCGAGGGGGCGTTCTACGTGCGTCTGCAGAACCGGTACGGCAACCCGAGCACGACACCTCCGGCGAACAAGGCCGACCGCATCGTGCTGGTCATGGATATCCGCCGCGCGACCGGGCAGTAGGTGCGCGACCGGGCAGGAGGTGCGCGACCGGGCAGGGCATCGCACGACAGGCGGTGAGGCGGCCAGAGGGGTACCGGCAGGGCATCCCACCCGGCCGGCCGGCGGCGTAATCTCGGCTCGGGAGGCCCGCGGGCCACAGCCCGTGGCCCCTCGCGATCGCCGATCAAGGAGAGCCGATGAACCTCGAACCCGACATCCCTACCCGCAAGGGCGCACCCGAGACCTTCACGGGCGACGTGTACGTCGATGTCATCGCGGCGCGCAAGCCCGAGCCGTCGCGGCTGAACGTCGCCCGTGTGCGATTCGCACCCGGCGCGCACACTGCCTGGCACGCGCATGTGCAGGGGCAGACCCTGCACATCACCGAGGGGACGGCCCTCATCGGCACGCGTGACGGCACCGTCATCCGGGCCACCCCCGGGCAGACCGTCTACACGCCTCCCGGTGAGGAGCACTGGCACGGCGCCGCCGCCGGGTGCTTCATGGAGCACCTCGCGATCCTCGAGGACGGCGACGATCCGGCCGCCACCACGACGTGGCTCGAGCACGTGGCATCCGAGGACTATGACAGGGCCAACGGCTGAACCTCCGTCGCCGGGGCGAGCGGCGTCGCAGCAGGGCATTCGGATCCGTCACGCGACAGGCGAGGATGCCGCGGGTATCGCGCACATCTACAACGATGCCGTCGCGCACACGACCGCGATCTGGAACGACACGACCGTCGACGCCACGAACCGGCGGGAGTGGATCGCTGCGCGGCAGGCGGCGGGTTTCCCGGTGCTCGTGGCCGTCGACGGCGCCGGCGAGACGGCCGGGTACGCGAGCTATGGACCCTGGCGGGCCTTCGAGGGGTACCGGTTCACGGTCGAGCACTCGGTCTACGTGCACGCCGAGCGCCGCGGCCGCGGCCTCGGCCACGCTCTGATGGAGCGCCTCATCGCACATGCACGCGAGGCCGGTGTGCACGTCATGGTCGCCGGAATCGAGGCCGGCAACGCCGGCTCCATGGCCCTGCACTCCCGGCTCGGCTTCGCGGAGGTCGGGCGTCTGCCGCAGGTGGGCACGAAGTTCGGACGATGGCTCGACCTCGTCTTCCTGCAGCTCGCACTCGACGATCGCCCCGAGCCGGGGGAGTAGACCCGCGGCCGTCACACCTCCGGCTCGATGAGACGGGTGTCATCCCACGGTCGCGTCCAGCCCAGCGTGTCGAACAGGCCCGACAGCAGCACGGCGGTGAAGCCCCAGACCAGCCGGCCGTCCAGGTCGAAGGCGGGCATCGGGGGCATCCGCAGGCCGCGCACGCGTTGCACGCTGCGGCGGTTTGCCGGATCGAGCAGGGCGCGTACCGGTGCGAGAAACACCTCCTCGGTCTCGCCGGCATCCACTGCGTGCACGGGCGAG
>CALKHM010000266.1 GCA_937988695.1 uncultured Microbacterium sp.
GAGCGTGCTGGTGATCGCCCTGTGGCTGCGTGGAGGAGGCATCGCGGCGCTGGTGGCCGTGAATGCCGAGACCCTGAACACGCTGGGACGGATCACCGGGCTCGTGTCGGCCAACCTCCTGCTGTACCAGGTGCTCCTGATGGCGCGGGTACCGCTGTTCGAGCGGGGCTTCGGCCGCGGGGGCATCGTGCGGATGCATCGGAGCACCGGGTTCTGGTCGTTCTGGCTGATGATCGCCCACATCGTGCTGATCTGCGCGGGCTACGCAGCGCAGCAGCGCGTGAATGTGTTCGTGCAGCTGTGGCAGTTCGTCTGGGACTACCCCGGGATGCTGCTGGCCACCGCCGGCACGCTGCTGCTCATCGCCGTCGTCGTGCTGTCGATGCGTCGCGTGCGCTCGAGGATGCGGTACGAGTCGTGGCATCTGCTGCACCTGTACGGGTACCTCGGCGCAGGGCTGGCCGTGCCGCACATGCTGTGGACCGGCGCAGACTTCTCCGGGTCGGCGACGGCCACGGTCTACTGGTGGCTGCTGTGGGCGGCCACGGCAGCAGCGGTCATCGTCTTCCGGGTCGTACGGCCGGTGTGGCGATCGCTGACGCTCGACCTTCGCGTGGACGCCGTCGAACCGGACGGCATCCGAGGCGTCTGGGTGCGGGTGCGCGGCCGTGGCGTGCACAGGCTCGGAGCACAGGCCGGGCAGTTCTTCGTCTGGCGGTTCCTGGACGGTGCGGGATGGATGCGTGGGCATCCGTTCTCGGTGGCCGCGGCCCCCACCGGCGATGCACTCACCCTGTCGGCGCAGGTGATCGGTGACGGGACCGAACGGCTGCGACGACTACGGCCGGGGACCCGAGTGCTCGTCGAGGGCCCGTTCGGCATCATGACGAGGCCACCGCGCACGGGCGGCCGCCTGCTCATGGTCGGAGCAGGGTCGGGGATCAGCCCCCTGGTGGCGCTGCTGGAGGCGGAGGCGTATCCGCCCGGCGGCGCGACGCTGGTCACCCGTGATCACACGGCCGAGCACGGTCTGCGGCGCGCGGCCATCGCCCGGCTGGTCGCCGAGCGGGGACTGCGGCACGTCGACCTCCCCGGTGCGCGGAATGCGGTCACGCCCACCTGGCTGCCGGCGACGCACGCCGCCTGGACGGGCGTCGGTGTGCTGCGGTGGCTGGTTCCGCACATCGACGACTGCGATGTCTTCGTCTGCGGTCCGGACCTCTGGCAGCAGGCCGTCGTCGCCGACCTGCGAACGGCAGGTGTGGCATCCACCCGCATCCGTACCGAATCCTTCACCACGTGAACGGGGCATCATGAAGAAGATCATCTACGCGCTGATGGCGACGGTCGGCGGCCTCGTGCTGCTGCTCGCCTACCGCACGTCGTTCGGTGCGAGCATCCCCGAAACAGCGGCGCCCGCCCCCGCCGCAGCGTCCACGGCGTCGGACGGCGGCGCGAGCGGCGCCGACCCCTCCGCGGCGACTGCCGGCGGCTCGACCGCGAGCGGCTCCGCTCTCACCGACGGCACCTACACCGGAGCGGAGGCCTTCACCCGCTACGGGGCGGTGCAGGTGCGGATCACCGTCTCGGGAGGCAAGATCACCGCCGTGGACGTTCCGGTGTACCCCAACGGCGAGCGTCGCGACAGCGAGATCAATGCCGTCGCCGTGCCGCGGCTGATCGCCGAGACCACCGCCGCCCAGAGCGCGCAGATCGACATGGTCTCCGGCGCCACCTCGACGAGCGAGGGGTACCTGACCTCGCTGCAGAGCGCGCTCGATCGGGCCGCGTCGTGACCGGGCGACCGCCGCATCGTGCGGTACGCGTCGTGCACGTGATGGGCCTGCCCGTCAGCATCCACGTGCTCGTCGAGCGGATCGACAGCCACCTGGATGCTCTGATCGACGGCGTGGCGGATGCCTGCGCACAACGGCTGCACGACGTCGACCGCGTTTTCTCGGCCTATCGGCACGACTCCGACGTCTCACGGATCAGGCGGGGCGAGCTCGCGATCGCCGATGCGGACCCGCGGGTGGCCGAGGTCGCGGAGGCCTGCGAGCGGGCGCGGGTGCTGACGGCCGGGCGATTCAGCGCGTACTGGGACGGGATGTTCGACCCCACCGGGTATGTGAAGGGATGGGCGGTCGAGAACACCGCGCGGGTGTTGCTGGCGCCGCTGGTCGCACAGGACGCCGTGGTGGCCGCCGGGATCAACGCCGGCGGCGACATGCAGCTGTTCACAGCGCCCGGTCGCGCATGGACCTGGAACGTCGGGATCGAGGACCCCGTGCGGCCGGACCGGCTGGTCGCGACCGTGGAGCTTCGCGACGGGGCCGTCGCGACGTCGGGGTCGTCGCATCGCGGAGCGCACATCCGCGAGCCGCGCGCGGGGCGGGAGGACGCCGGCGTGCTGTCGGCGAGCGTCGTGGCCGACAGCCTCACCACGGCAGACGTGTGGGCCACTGCTCTGGTCGTGGACGCGCCGCCCGGTGAGCACCCGGGCCGCAGCGGCCTCGTGGTCGCCGCCGATGGAACCGTGCGGCGGTGGGCGGCGGGTGCGCAGATCAGCGGTCATGCAGGGCTGCCGGAGGCACCGCCCGCCCCGACCCGGTAGGATGAGGCCCGAGAGGGAGTATCCCGAGCCTGCGTGTTCGTCATCACGGGATCCGTCAGCGGATCCCCGGGCACGCGCCGCCACGGCGGGGGAGAGACTTTCGACGATTCAGCGACCGTCGAAAGGCTCCCATGGGCTTCATCATCCCCGCGTGGTTCGAGACCACCGCCATGACCGTGCTGGTGCTCATCCTCGCGGCCGATCTGCTGCTGATCCTCAAGCGACCGCACATCCCCTCCATGAAGGAGGCGGCGCTGTGGGTGGTGTTCTACGTGACCCTCGCGCTCGTGTTCGCCGTGCTGCTGCTGTGGGCCACCGGCAGCGCCGACGCCGCCGGTGAGTTCGTCGCGGGCTGGCTGACCGAGTACAGCCTGTCCATCGACAACCTGTTCGTGTTCGTGCTGCTGATGGCACAGTTCTCCGTGCCCCGCCGCTATCAGCAAGAGGTGCTGATGGTCGGGATCATCATCGCTCTCGTGCTGCGCGGCGTCTTCATCCTGCTGGGCGCGGCGCTGATCGAGAACTTCAGCTGGATCTTCTACATCTTCGGCGCGTTCCTGGTCTACACGGCCTGGCGGCAGGCGTTCCCCGGTTCGGCCGAGGGCGATGCGCAGACCGAGACGTGGGTGGTCCGCGTGCTGCGCAGATTCATCGACATCAGCGATCACTACGACGGCGCGAAGCTGCGCACGGTGGTGGACGGCAAGAAGGTGCTCACGCCCATGCTGCTGGTGTTCGTCGCCATCGGCTTCACCGATCTCATCTTCGCGATCGACTCGATCCCCGCGATCTTCGGCATCACGCGCAGTGCGTTCATCGTGTTCGCGACGAACGTGTTCGCCCTCATGGGCCTGCGCCAGCTGTACTTCCTGCTCGGGGGACTGCTCGACCGGCTGCGCTACCTGCATTACGGCATCGCCTTCATCCTCGCGTTCATCGGCGTGAAGCTCGTCTGCCACGCGCTGGCGGTCAATGAGCTGCCGTTCATCAACGGCGGGCATCCCGTGCCGTGGGCCCCGGACATCTCCACCTGGACGTCGCTGGCGGTGATCGTCGTCTCGATGGTCGTGGCCACCGGTGTCAGCGTGCTCGCATCGCGGCGGGAGAAGCGGCTGGCGGCCTCCGCCGCCGAGAACGAGGACCGCTGACCACCGCCCGGCGG
>CALKHM010000267.1 GCA_937988695.1 uncultured Microbacterium sp.
TACGAGATATTGGCGTGACTGGAGTTCAGACGTGTGCTCTTCCGATCTCTGCAGCCATGCGTACACGTCGGACGCCTGGAAATCGGCGACCAGCTGCGGGACCCCCTTCACGAACCCCGCGATCTGCGCGATGACCGTCGGGATGATCAGCCATAGGATGCCGACGAGCACGACCGCGAACCCGGTGTAGACGATGACGATGCTCCAGGCCCGCGACACGCCGTGCCGCTCGAGCATCCGCACGACCGGGTCGAGCCCGAGGGCGAAGAACAGCGCGAAGACGATGTAGATGACCACCGTCGACAGGTTCGAGACCGCCAGACCCAGCAGGATGGCCACGAGGGCGCCCGCGGTGACGAAGAACCCGACGCCGAACGGATGGTTCAGGCTCGCCCAGAAGGTCCGCGACGGCACGGCCTCCCCGGAGCGCAGCGCGACGGCATCCGTCGCCGGCCGATCGCTGGGCGTGGCTACGTCGGGCGGTGCCGCGGGGGCGTTCGCCGTGACCGGCTCAGAGGCCTGGGCGCTCGCGTCGGAGTCGCCGGCCGTTGCGTCTGTCATGCCCCACACTCTATGGGTGCCCTCCGCGTCATACAGCGCGGGCTCGCGCAGAGCGGGCGATACTGTCGAAGGGCACGTGCTCGCGGACGGAGGATGCCATGACCGACGCCGACAACGACGACCCGATCGGCACGCTGCGGCGGATCCGCGGCAGCATCGACAATATCGATGCCGCGCTCATCTATCTGCTGGCCGAGCGGTTTCGCTGCACGAAGGAGGTCGGGCGGCTCAAGGCGCGACACCGGATGCCGCCGTCGGATCCCGCTCGGGAACAGCAGCAGATCGCCCGGCTGCGGCGGCTGGCCGAGGAGGCGGACCTCGACCCCGACTTCGCCGAGAAGTGGTTCGGCTTCGTGGTGGCCGAGGTCATCCGCCACCACGAAGCGGCGGCAGACGCGACCTGACGCGGCGTCGCGTCCGGCGGCCTGCCCGGAACGCCGCTGGGCCGCTGCCCGCCAGCGCTAGGGGACCAGGCGCCGCAGCATCGCGAACGCGGTGGCCGCCAGCACCAGCACGATCCCGAGCAGGCTCAGCGACAGCGGCACGATCCCGGCCGTGGCGATCCATCCGAACACGCCGGCCCAGGCGTTGAGCCGGCCGACGAGCCAGAGCGCCGCCAGGCCGACGAGGCCGACGCCGACGAGGATGATCGCGAGCCCCAGACCGCCGAACCGCTTGTACACGGTGGCGCCCCAGAACCCCGCGGTGAACGTCAGCATCGCGACGGCGAACACCGCCAGTGCCGCGCCGGCGGGCCCGGCCGCCCATGCCCAGTCGAGGTGGAACATCCAGCCGTTCATCCCCCAGCCATCGGTGGCGAGCTCGACGAGGCCCCCCAGCGTGCACAGCACGGCCAGCAGGACGGAGCTGACTGCCGCGGTCAGGAACGTGCCGAGGAAGAACTCTCGCCGCGTCACGCTCATCGCCTGTGAGAACGGGAACGACAGCGTGAGCGCCTGGATGCCCACGGCCACCAGGTACCAGATCAACGCCTGCGCCCCCGCAGAGTACTTCGGCCCGCCGTAGGGGATCATCGCCCAGATGACCATGGAGAACACGAACACGGCGCCGAGGATCAGCAGTGGGATCCAGACGAACGTCATCCTGTTGATCAGCTGCATCCGCACCACGTTCAAGACGCGATGGCCGCCCCCCGCGGCCGGCGTGACGGCGGTCATCGCAGGGCTCCTTCCCGAATGCGGCGCTCATCGGCCGCACGCTGCGTCATCCGCACGATCAGCTGCTGCAGCGAGACCGGCGCGACATCGAGCCCCGCCCGCGTCAGGGCCATGCGATCGTCGTCGGTGAGCGTGCCCAGCACGGTCGCCGAGGCGACGCGGCCGAGCGCTTCGCTGTGGATGACCTCGCGCCCGTTGGTGAACGCGTCGACCGCGTCGGCGTCGCCGACGATCGTCGCGGCGCGCCCGCGGGTCGCATCGGTGGTCTCGTCCATCACGATCCGGCCCTCGTCGATGACCAGCACGCGCTCGATGAGGTTCGCGACCTCGTCGATCAGATGGCTGGACAGGATGACGGTGCGGGGATGCTGCGCGTAGTCCTCGAGCAGCCGGTCGTAGAAGGTCTGCCGCGCGACCGCGTCCAGCCCCAGGTACGGCTCGTCGAAGAACGTGATCTCGGCGCGGGCGGCCAGCCCGATGATGACTCCTACGGCCGACAGCTGTCCGCGCGAGAGCTTCTTGATCCGCCGGTTCATCGGCAGCTGAAAGTCGTCGACGAGCCGGTCACACAGCTCCTGGTCCCAGTTCGGGAAGAACAGCTTCGCCGTCGCGAACGCATGCGGTGGCTTCGCGTCGTCGGGATAGCGCTGGCTCTCCCGCACGAAGCACACGCGCGGCAACACGCGCGCGTTCTCGTATGGCTGCTCGCCGAACACGCGCACGTCGCCGCTGGTGGCGAAGTTCTGCGCGGTGAGGATGGACATGACGGTGGTCTTGCCGGCGCCGTTTCGCCCCAGCAGTCCGTAGATGACGTCCTTCTCGATCGTGAAGCTGATCTCGTTGACGGCGACGGTATCGCCGTAGCGCTTGGTGAGGCGATCCACCTCGATGACGTGGGTCATCGCCGGCTCCCTTCCGTGGTGGTTTGTGCGTCGGCGCGCTCGCGGATGAGCGCGCCGAGATCGTCGGCGTCGAGCCCGATCTTGGCTGCCTCGGACAGCAGTGGCTCGACGTAGCGGTCGGCGAACGCCGTGCGGCGCTCGTCCAGCAGCAGCCGGCGCGCACCCGGGGCGACGAACATCCCGATCCCGCGTCGCTTGTACAGCACGCCCTTGTCGACGAGCATGTTCACTCCCTTCGCCGCGGTGGCGGGGTTGATGCGGTGGAACGCGGCAAGCTCGTTCGTCGACGGCGCCTGCGCATCTTCGGCCAGGCTCTGGTCGATGATGGCGTCCTCGACGCTCTCTGCGATCTGCAGGAAGAGCGCCCTGCCGTCGTCGATCACGTCGTCCCCTTAGTGTGTTGGTTAGTTGCCCTACTAATGAACCAGCGAACCGGCAGAATGTCAACACCCGGATGCCGACGGCCGTGCCCCTCTCGAGTTGCGTGGTTCTATCGACCGGCGTAACTTCGATAGAAGGGCCTGCGCGGCAGCGCGGCCCTGACGACCAGTCCGCGACCGTGTCGTGCACCCCTGGGGCGTTCTGATGCGGGCGTATGGTCGGCGGTCTGGGCGACGGACCCGATGTGTGTCGCCGACGTGATCTGCCTGTGGCACCCGACGATGAATGCCGCGGCGCAGCGCCGAAGATCGTCACCCGGGCGTAACCGATGCAGTCGCCGTGCGCGGCTGCCGAGGCCAAGCAGAAGTGACCATCCCAGCAGTCGAGGCCAGGGGCCTCTACAAAGTGTTCGGACGCAACCCGAAAGACGTCGTCCGGCGGCTCAAGGACGGCCAGACCCGCGCGCAGGTCGCGGATGCCGGAACCGCCGCCGTGATCGACGCGAGCTTCACCGTGCAGCCCGGGGAGATCTTCGTGATCATGGGGTTGTCCGGATCGGGCAAGTCCACGATCATCCGCATGCTCAACGGGCTGTTGCCGCCCACCGACGGCGAGGTGCTCGTCCAGGGCGCCGACGTGACCGCGGCCACCCCCTCCGAGCTGCGGCACATCCGCCGCACGTCGATGTCGATGGTGTTCCAGCACTTCGCGCTGCTGCCGCACCGGACGGTGCTCGACAACGCCGCGTACGGCCTGGAGATCCAGGGTGTTGGAAAGGCCCTGCGACGCGAGCGGGCTCGCGACATCCTCGGCCGGGTGGGCCTCGGCGACCGCGTGGATGCGATGCCCTCCGAGCTGTCGGGCGGCATGAAGCAGCGCGTAGGCCTCGCGCGAGGTCTTGCTGCCGGCACCGACATCCTGCTCATGGATGAGGCGTTCTCGGCCCTGGACCCGCTGATCCGCCGCGAGCTGCAGGAGCAGCTCGTCGAGCTGCAGCAGGAGCTCGGCCGCACGATCGTGTTCATCACGCACGACCTGAACGAGGCGATGTTCCTCGGCGACCGCATCGCGGTCATGCGTGACGGACGCATCGTGCAGAACGGCACACCCGAGGAGATCCTCACCGACCCCGCCAACGACTACGTCGCGCAGTTCGTGCAGGATGTCGATCGCGCCCGGGTGCTCACCGCGAGCGCGGTCATGGAACGGCCGCTGGCGGTTCCGGTGAGCGCCGGCATCCGTGGCGCCCTGCGGGTCATGCGTGAGGAACAGGTCGACGAGGTGTTCGTCGCCGAGAACCGGAGGCTGGTGGGCGTGGTCACCGATCGCGCCGTCATCCGCGCGGTGAAGGCCGGGATCACCGATCTGCGCACGATCGCCGACTCCTCGGTGACCCGCGTCGGCCCCGACGACCTGCTCACCGACATCGTCGAGCACGCCGTCGGCAGCCCGGTGCCGCTGCCGGTCATCGGGCCGGGCGGCCGGCTGCTGGGCGTCGTCCCGCGCATCACGCTGCTGGCGGCACTGGGCAACGTGCCGCCGACGACCCAGCCGATCTCGGTTGTGCCGGCGACGGCGCTGGAGCTTGCCGCCGAGCTACGCGAGCTCGATCCCGCCGCGCTTGCGCGCGCCGACGCCGCCACCCGGCCTGGCGCAGCCGACGAGGGCCTGGCGGCCGTGGACGGGGGTGGGCGCTGATGGACCTGATCCGCATCCCCCTCGGCGACTGGGTCGACGCCTTCATCACGTGGTTCATCGACGTGCTCGGCGGCTTCTTCGACGGCGTCTCGACGGGGTTCGGCACGCTCTACGACGGCGTCGAGTGGGTGTTCACGACGCCGCCGTTCTGGCTCGTCATCGTCGTCGTCGCCGCGATCGCCTGGCTCGCCAAGGGCTGGAAGCTCGCGATCGGCTCCGTCGTCGGACTGCTGCTGATCGGTGCCGTCGACCAGTGGGACAACGCGATGCAGACCATCGCGCTGACCCTCGTCGCGGTCGTCGTCGCGGTCGTCGTCGCGATCCCGGTAGGCATCTGGGCGGCGCGCTCGCAGACCGTGTCGACGATCGTCCGGCCGATCCTCGACTTCCTGCAGACGATGCCGGCGTTCGTCTATCTGATCCCGGCGATCTTCCTGTTCGGCGTCGGCGTCGTGCCCGGCATGGTCGCGACCGTGCTGTTCGCGGTCGCCCCCGGCGTCCGGCTGACCGAGCTCGGCATCCGCAGCGTGGACGCCGAGGTCGTCGAGGCGGGCAACGCGTTCGGTGCGACACCCGGACGCATCCTGCGACAGATCCAGCTGCCGTTGGCGATGCCGTCGATCATGGCCGGCGTCAACCAGGTGATCATGCTCGCCTTGTCGATGGCGGTGATCGCCAGCATGGTCGGCGGTCCCGGCCTCGGCAAGGACATCATCCAGGCCCTGAACAGCACGGACATCGCGCTCGGGGTCGAGGCGGGCCTGGCGGTCGTCGTCATCGCGATGATCCTCGACCGCATCACGAGCGGCTTCGGCGCGTCCGGGCGCGCACGCTCGCGCACGCGCCTCGTGCGGGCCGCGGCCTCCGCCGACGAGGAGTCCGCGGCAGCACCCGTGGCGGTCTGAGCCGGGGCATCCCTCGTCTTCGGCGCCTCGGTGCCGATCGCCCGCGGGATCTCGCGGGTCTCCCCAACGCCCGTGCCACAGCACACGGGAGGAAAGGAATCACTCACATGAACAAGCGCACACTGCTGGGCGCTCTCGCCCTGGGCGTGGCAGCCAGCGTGGCTCTGGTCGGCTGCGCGAGCGGCACCGGCGGCAATCCCGGTGGGGCCGGCAGCGACACGCAGAGCAAGAAGATCACCGTCGGCGTGTTCAACGGCTGGCCCGAGGGCGAGGCGGCCTCGTATCTGTGGCAGCAGGTGCTCGAGCAGAAGGGGTACGACGTGACGCTCGAGTACGCCGATGCCGGGCCGGTCTTCCTCGGCCTCGCCAAGGGCGACTACGACGTGGCCTTCGACGGCTGGCTGCCGACCACGCACGCCACGTACTTCAAGAAGTACGGCAAGGACCTCGTCGACGTCGGCGCATGGAACGACGACGCCAAGCTCACTCTCGCCGTGAACGCCGACGCGCCGATCGACTCCATCGACCAGCTGGCGGCCAGTGCCGATGCGTTCGGCGGTCGCATCGTCGGCATCGAGCCGGGCGCCGGCCTGACCGAGGCGATGAACAAGAAGGTCATCCCCGAGTACGGGCTGGAGAAGATGGACTTCATCACCTCGTCGACCCCGTCGATGCTCGCCGAGCTGAAGAAGGCGCTGGATGCCGACCAGAACATCGCCGTGACGCTGTGGCGCCCGCACTGGGCCTACGACGCCTACGACCTGAAGGACCTCAAGGACCCGAAGGGCGCGCTGGGAGCCGCCGAGTCCATCCACACCGTGACCCGCACCGGGTTCTCGGACGATTTCCCGGATGCGAACACGTGGTTCACCGCGTTCAAGATGGACTCCGACCTGCTGTTCTCGCTCGAGAACGTGATGTTCCGCGAGAAGCACAAGCAGAGCGAGTATGCCGGCATCGTCAAGAAGTGGATGTCGGAGAACCAGGACTACGTCGACTCGCTCACCGCGTGAGCTGCGCATAGCCCCCGGATGCCACGGCCTCGTGCCTCATCCGCTCGTCAGCCCGATGACCCGCGTCGTTCGCCGGTCATCGGGCTGACGCCCCCGGTCGTTGAGCGAGCGCAGTGCCCCCCGGTCGTTGAGCGAGCGCAGCGAGCCGAAACGACCACCCCCGGCCGTTGAGCGAGCGCAGCGAGTCGAAACGACCACCCTCCGGCCGTTGAGCGAGCGCAACGACCACCCCACGGCCGTTGAGCGAGCGCAGCGAGTCGAAACGACTACCCCCCGGCCGTTGAGCGGGCGCAGCGACCACCTCCCCCGGTCGTTGAGCGAGCGCAGCGAGTCGAAACGCCGCCGCCTCCGCGCTCGGTCAGGAGCCCGGGCCCGCGGGCAGCTGCAGCGCGACCTTCTTCTCGAGCACCTCGATCGCGTCGTCCGAGATCGCGAGCAGGCCGTCGAGCTCCTCGCGCACGCGCCGGTACGCGAGCTGTCGCTCTGCCGGGGTGGCCGCCTGGTCGACGGCGACCGTGAGCAGCTGCTTGGCGGTGTCCAACCGCTTTCGCTCGACCTCGGTGAACGACGAGTCCTTCAGTCGCCGGGCGTCGCGCTCGGCGAGGTCGAACGCGACCTCGAAGTCGGTCACCGCGTTGCGGTACTCATCGAGCTGCTCCTTCGTGAGCTTCGTCTTCGGCGAGGCCGGGCGCAGCCGGTCGGCGACCTTCTTCGCGCGCAGGAACGCCGCCGTCAGCGGTTGGCGTCCATCGCTCATCGCCGGGAAGGCGATGAGCTTGGCCACGTCGAGCTCGTAGTCGAGCCAGCGCTTGGTGACGGCGTCGTGCGCGTCGAACAGCTTCTGCAGCTGCTGCGCCTGGGACGCCGCCGCATCCGGGCCGTCTGCGCGGGTGAGCGAGGTCGCCGTGGCGTCGTCGACGTGGCGGCCAACACCGGTGCGGCCGCGTCGGGCGGCGCGGGCCTCGGCCTCGGCCGAGCGGATCTCCGCCTTCGCGCGCAGCGTCTCCAGCCGGCGTTCATGGCGCGCCTTCGCTGAGCGCTCCCACGACTTGGCAGCGCCGCCGGCGATCCCCATCAACGGGAAGATCAGCCACCAGTAGCTGCCGACGAACTGCCAGAAGTCACCCACAATGACAGGGTAACCGTAGGGCGCGTCGCGCCGCCCGCCACGGGCGCGCACCGACCGGCCGCGCGCGGGATGCCGTCGTCGGTCGTATCGAAAACTGCGATGGGGCGATCGATGCGGAGCCGTCGCCTGTGTGCGTATGGTGAGCGGGACCGGGCCGAGAGGGCAGGATGCCGCAGGACCCGGGGCCACCGCCATCGGATGGCGTGGTCACGACGCGATGAAGGGTGTGATCATGGGCAAGTTCGTCATCCAGCCGCATGGGCGGCTTCAGGAGTGGGTCGCCGAGGAGCACGGCTACTTCACCGACGAAGGGCTCGACTACGAGTTCGCCGAGGAGTGGTTCGCCGGTGCGTCTCGGACGACGTCGGCCGTGCAGTCCACGGATGCCGCGCCGCAGGAGTTCAAGAGCGGGGCGCTGGAGGACATGTCGAAAGGGCGCGCCTGCGATGTGTCCGGCGCCTGCCACTGGGCGGTCAACGATGCGGCCAGCCACGGCACCAGCGGCAAGCTCTGGGCGGCCGCCTACTCGGTGTGTCCCGCCGGCATCTTCGTGGCACCGGACTCCGACCTGCGCGCACCGGAGGACCTCGCGAACGTGCCGGTGGCCGTCGGCTACCACTCCGGCAGCCACTACTCCGCGATCCAGGGGCTCGCGAACGTGGTGGCGCGCGACGAGGTCGCGACCACTTTTGCGGGGTTCCCTTACGACCGGGTGCGCCTGATCATGCGTGGCGAGGTGCAGGCCGCGAACGTGTTCGGTCCGCAGTACTACCTGCTCGAGCAGCTCGGATTCCGCAAGCTCTTGGACACGACCTTCATGATGGGGTTCTTCGTCTCGAACGAGGCCGACCACTCCGACACGCAGGCGTACTTCCGCGCGCTCGAACACGCGCAGCGCGACATCGATCTCGAGCAGGAGAGGTATAAGAAGTACTGGTTGAGGGAGATGCCGCAGGACCTGGCCGCCATCGCCGACGTGCGCCGGTTCGGCCCCGGGGAGCGCATCGTGTTCCAGCCGTACACGCGTGAGATGTATGACGCCACCCAGCGGTGGATGAAGGAGTGGGGCCTGCTGGACCTCGACTTGCAGGAGAGCAGGTACGCGGACTCCGTTCTCGTGTGATCCTGGTGGGGAGCCGGAATCGTCGCCCGCGTGCACTCGCCGTCGGCTCTCCGGCGGCGAGGGAGGGCGGGGCCGGTGAATCTCGAGCTGTTCCGGTTGGCGGTGTTCGCGGCGGTCGTGGATCGCGACGGGTATTCCGCCGCGTCCCGGCACCTCCACCTGAGCCAGTCCACCGTGTCGCATCACGTCGCGGAGCTGCAGAAGACGGTCGGCATGGAGCTGCTCAGCTACGCGGAGGGACGCATCCGCCTGACGGCGGCGGGGCACGAGGTGTACCGCTCGGCCCAGACCATGCTGAACGAGCAGGACTCGTTGCGCGACGCGCTCGACGACCTGCGCCGTGGGAGGGGCGTGCGGCTGCGGTTCGGTGCCAGCCTGGCCTTCGAGCAGCCGTACTTCATGCATCAGGTCGTACGGCCGATGCAGTCCGCGCATCCGTCCACCATGCTCTCCATCGAGTTCGGGCACAGCGGGGTCACCGCGCAGGCGGTGCTCGACCACAAACTCGACCTCGCCTATGTGCTGAACTGGCACCTGCCGCCGGGAGCCGTGTTCGAGGCGCTGGGATCGACGGAGTTCCTGTTCTTCGCCCCGCGCGACCACCCGCTGGCGGCGCAGGACTCGGTCTCTCCCGAGCAGATCGCCGCCGCCGGGCTGATCACGGCGCCGGCGACGGCAGTGGAGGCGACGTTCTACCGCGACGTCATGCGCCGCAGCGGGCTCGAGGAGTATCAGCCGGTGCTTCAGATCAGCGGGTTGCAGACGAGGATGCTGGCGGCCGAGGCGGGGCTCGGGATCGTCGGCACGTTCGTGCCCGCCTATGCGCAGCTCGAGGGCCGGCTCGTGCCGCTGCGGCTGGATCGTCCTGCCGGGCGCGCGGAGATCGGTCTCGTGCAGCGCGCCCATGGCGAGTCGTCGGAGGCGCAGGCGTGGTTGGCCGCCCATCTGCG
>CALKHM010000268.1 GCA_937988695.1 uncultured Microbacterium sp.
CGCCGACCGTCGGCGCTGCTGGCCCTGCGCTCGCTCGCCCCCGCCGCGCTCATCGGCGCCGCACAGGGGCTGCTGGTGGCCGGCGTCGTGCAGATCGCGGCATCCTACGACGGCGGCACGTGGGCGGTCTTCGCCCTCGTCTGCGTGACCGCCGGCATCGCCTTCGCCGCCGTCCACCAGGCCCTCATCGCGGTGTTCGGCGGCGCTGGGCGCTGGATCGCGGCGCTGGTCGGGGTGTTCGCGGTGGCCACCGGCGTGGTCTCGACGGTGCCGGCGGTGCTGATCGCCATCGCGGGCGTGCTGCCGACCGCGCCGGCGTTGACCGCGGGCCTGTCCGTCCTGGCCGGCACACCGGGCCTGGGCGCGGGTGTCGCGGGGCTCGTGATCTGGGCGCTGCTGGCGTTCTGCGCCACGGTCCTGGTGGTCGTGCGACGGCGTACGACGTCGGTGAAGGCGCTCGCGCGGGAGCTGCCCCTCGCCGCCTGACCGCTCACGCGCGAACGCACGCGCACGCACACGGCTCAGTAGCACGCGACGTTGTCGGCGGTTCCCGAGACGTTGTTCCAGCTCTGCGCATACGCCGTCGCCAGCACCGTCGTGCCGTCTCGCGCGTCGGCATGGCCGGTCGAACGCGCGTCGGCAAGGGATCGCACCGCCGAGCCGAGCGCGGCAGTCGAGAACGTCCCGCACGAGGTCCACGAGAGCCGCGCCCCGGTCAGACTCGTTCCGCTGAACACGCAGACGCTGCCGTTCGGACACGTCCCGATCGACGACTGCGGCAGAGCATCCGGCACCGTCAGCGTCATCGACAGATCGGGCCACGTCGCCGTGTGAGCATCGACGATGACGCCACCGGGGACGTTCTGCACCGCCTCGAGCACGCGAAGGTCGACCGAGGATCCGGCTGCCGGGCTCGCCGCCCCGGCGGTGACGACGGCGACCCCGAGGGCGGCCACGGCGAGAAGAATCTTCTTGATCATCGGTCCACATCCCAGAGTGAGTAGGCGATGACGGATCCTGCCGGGACGGCGTCGGATGCTTTCATCGTGATGGTCTCCATTCCCACGATGCGCCCGCTGTCGCGGGACACGAGCAGAATCTTGCGGGTGCCGGGGAAGCGGGTGGAGTCGGTCGCGATCCCCGTCACGGGCCGGCTCGCGCGATCCCGTGCCGTTCCCAGCACCTGCACATCCGACCGGTCCAGCAGGATCCGAAGAATCGTCGCCTGCTGCCGGCTCGTGAGAGTCCAGCAGCTGAAGAAGGTGGAGATCGCGTCGATCAGGTCGGCGGCGTCACCACCCGGCGAATATCCCGCGGCGGCGAGCGAGCCGGCCAGCGCCGCGCCGGTCTGCCCGGGCATCGCCGGCACGGGCGGTTCGAACCCGCCCCGGGCGAAGCGCATGTCCGAGATCACCGTGCCCGGCGCCAGGGCGTCGGCCTGTGGAATCGGTCGGTCGGACTCGTCCGTCCAATACGGCGTGCCGGCGACGATCGTCACCCGCCCGGACAGATCCTCGCCCCACGAGAACGTGGTGACCTGTGGGGAGATGACCGCCGCCGTCGTCGCACCGTCTCGTTGCGTCAGCTGCAGGTACCAGCCCACCGTCCGCGACTGGCGAAGGGGCGCCGCCGGCCCGGCATCCGATCGGAGAACGTCACGCTCCACCATGCGCAGCAGCTCCTGCGGTGTCTGGCCGGTCGGTGTGAACACCAGCGGCGGCGGGGTGTGCGCTGCCGCGGCCTGAGGATGCAGCCCCGGCACCACGATCAGCAGCACCGCCAGGCAGGCCGCGAGCAGCGCCACGGGAGCGCCGATCCGCCAGCGCGCGCGACGGCGCGCGGTGCCCGCCGCGGGCGCATAGGTTCCGGCCATGATGCGATCGCGGGCCTGCAGCTGGCGCAGCGTGAGGCCGGCATCCACGGGCATTCGTGCGGGATCGGCGTCGACGACGAGCCGATCGAGTGTCTCATCATCCATCGTTCACCCCTGCCTCGGCAGGAACATCGTCGCCGAGGATCTTGCGCAGCTTCGCCCGTCCGCGGCTCAGCGCCGTCCAGACCGAGCCCGCCGCACAGCCGAGCACCTCGGCCACTTCGTCGGCGGGCAGCTGCTCCCAGTACGTCAGCATGATCACCTCGCGCTCTCGCCTGGTCAGCGACGCCACCGCATCGCGCACGCTCAGGCGGTCGATCTGGCTGAGCCCCGCCGCGGCTGTCATCGCCTCGTCACCGACGCGGTCCTCCACCGCACGGCGCCGTGCGGACTGACGGTGGTACGCCTTGATCTTGTTGCGGGCGGTCACGAACAGCCACGGCAGCGAGACGTCGCTGCTCGTGGGCTTCGTCCAGGCGACGGCGAACGTCTCGGTAGCGATCTCCTCCGCGTCGCCGGCATCCTGCACACGCCGTTGCACATACTGCAACACCCGCAGGAAGTGGGCGTCATACAGCTCGACGAACTCCTGCTCCCCCAGGTCGCACCTCCTCCCGCACTCCCCCTATGAAGGATGTTGCCGCAGCGGCACGAATCCTTACATCCGATCATCGGCGACGTGCGGAGCATCGCCCCGGCCGACGGCCCTGACAGGAGGAGCCGGAAGGCGTCAGCTGGTCAGGCCGCTGTAGGCGTGCAGGCCCTTGAAGAAGACGTTGACCACCACGAAGTTGAACAGCACTGCGGCGAAGCCGATGATCGCCAGCCATGCCGACCGGGTGCCGCGCCAGCCGCGCGTCGCGCGGGCGTGGATGTATCCGGCGTAGAGCACCCAGATGATGAACGTCCAGACTTCCTTCGTGTCGAAACCCCAGAACCGGCCCCACGCGTCGTTGGCCCAGATGGAGCCGGCGATGAGGGTGAACGTCCAGAAGATGAAGCCGACGATCGCGAAGCGGTAGGCGAGCGACTCCAGCGCCTCCGACGACGGCAGCGTCTTCAGGAAGCCCCAGCTGTGCGATGGGGAGCCGGCGATGGCCTTGTGCTCGCGCCGGGTCTGCAGCAGCTGCAGCAGCGACAACCCGAACGTGAGCGCGAAGAAGGCGGTCGCCAGCGACGCCACGAACACGTGGATGACCAGCCACGGCGACTTCAGCGGGTCGGCCAGCGGCGAGACCTGCACGTAGAACGCGAGGTACGACCCGCCCAGCAGCAGCACGGCAAGGCCCGTGATCAGCGCACCCAGGAACCGCAGGTCGTAGCGGAACAGCACACCGAGATAGACCGCCGCCATGAGCATCACGCCGGTCAGGGCAAACTCGTACATGTTGGCCCACGGCACGCGGCCGGCGTCGATGCCGCGGGTGACGTCGGCACCCACGTGGAACAGGAACGCGAGCCAGGTCAGTGATGTGCCGATGCGGGCGAAGACCGGCCGCACGCGCTGCGACGGAGCCACCGCCAGCGGCGAGGGCGAGGAGTCGATCGCACGGGCTCTGGCACCCGCCGGACGGGACGGGCGATCGGATGCCGCAGCTCGCGCGGACGCCACGGCGTCACCGGCGACGGCGGCGCCGACGAGCTCGCGTTCTCGGGCGACGGCGTCCTTCGCGTCGAGGGCTTGCGACGAGCGGCGAGCCAGATCCACGGTGTAGAAGATGAACGCCACGGCGTAGATCGCGACCGCGGTCCACATGAGCAGCACGGAGACCTGTTCGAGCGAAGGCATGGGCTCAGTTTACGCGTGGTCGGCGGGATCGGCCGGGGCGCCGGCGTGCTCGTGCGCGGGGTCGGCGTCGATTGCCGCACCGTGCTTGGCCGCCAGCGCGTCAACGGCCGCGCCCAGGGTCGGATCCTCGCCGCGCGCGAGTCCGGCATACTCCAGCTTGAGCACCCCGCCGTCCGGCGTGGCCTTCACCCACATGCGCCGGCGCGGCACGAACAGCGCCAGCAGCAGGCTGAGCACGGCCAGCACGGCGAAGCCGAGCACCCAGGGGCCTGCAACATCGCGGTGGATCGACAGCGAGACGAACCGCTTGACCGATTGCGAGGCATCCTTCGTACCCAGCGGTGACGTGTTGTCGAACGTGATCGTGCCGAGCCCCCGGGGCAGATCGACGGTCTGCCCGGGAGCGAGCTCCAGGGAGTCGACACCGGTCTTCGCCCCGGTGAGCTGGGTCATTCCGGTGGTATCCAGCGCATACACCGAGCGCGGGATGCCGTCGTTGATGCCGAGGTCGCCCTCGTAGACGTTGATCGACAGCACCGGGTTTAGCAGCGCCGGGTAGCCCGAGGAGAACAGGCCGATGCTGTTCTTGACCTGCGTCGGGTAGAACAGCGCGACCATGCCCAGCTGCTGGCTCAGGCCGTCGGCCACCTTGATGATCCCGCGCGAGGTGAGGTTGTTGTCCTGCGGCAGGAACGGGATGCTGTCGTGGAACACGACGTCGCCGGCCGGGTTGCGCACGGTGACGGTGGGGGCGTACCCGTTGCCCATCAGGTACACCCGGTCGCCGCCGATGCTGAGCGGGTGGTTCACCCGGATCTCGTCGTCGACGGCCTTGTGCCCGGGCAGCTGCGTGGTCAGGTGCGCGACGAAGTCGCCGGCCTGTCCCTGCGCGCCCGAGCCGATCGGCTGATACGTGACGTCGAACCTGTCGAGCATCATCGTGTAGGGCGTCAGGCTGTCGGGGTCGACGAAGCGGCCCGGGTTGAACGACGAGTAGTCCGTACCCACCGAGTTCAAGAACGTGGTGCCCTGCACGATGACACGCTGCCCGGTGTAGGCGAAGCCGCCGCCGATGCCGACCGCCAGCAGCACGCCCAGCAGTGCGATGTGGAACATCAGGTTGCCGGTCTCGCGCAGGTAGCCGCGCTCGGCCGAGACCGAGAACGACCCGCGGCCGTCATACCGCTGGACGCGGTAGCCGCCGGCCTTCAGCTGCTTCGCGGCGATCTCGATCGCACGGGATGCGGCATCCTGCGCACTCGTGCCGGGAGCGAGCTCGACGAGGTCTTCACGGTGGTCGCCCAGGCGGCCGAGCCGCGCGGGAGTGCGCGGCGGCCGCGCGCGCAGCGCCTTCAGGTGGTGCTTGACGCGAGGGATGACGCAGCCGATGAGCGAGAGGAACAGCAGGATGTAGATAGCCGAGAACCACACCGACGTGTAGACGTCGAACAGCTGCAGCTTGTCCAGGACCGGGGCGAGCGCGGGGTGGTCCGTGAAGTAGTTCGTCACGCCGTTCGGGTCGGCCGAACGCTGTGGCACGAGTGAGCCGGGCACGGCGGCGATGGCCAGCAGCAGCAGCAGCACGAGGGCAGTGCGCATGCTGGTCAGCTGCCGCCACCCCCAGCGCAGCCAGCCGAGCGGACCGAGGCGGGGCGAGACGACCTCGCCCGACCCGTCGACGTGGTCGGCCGGCCGCAGCGGGTCGGACTCGTCGACCGTGGACTCAGAGCGCGGGCGTGACACTGAAGAACACCCCCGTCAACTGTGACATGAGAACTCCCCACACCCCGGTGACCATGAGCACGCCGAGGACGATGAGCACTGCGCCGCCGATGAGGTTGACGGTGCGGACGTGGCGGCGCAGGAACGCCACCGAGCGGGTCGCCCAGCCGAAGCCGAGCGCGATGAGCAGGAACGGGATCCCCAGACCCAGCGAGTACGCGAGGCCCAGCACTGCTCCGCGGGAGGCGGATGCGCCGTCCAGCGACATGTTGATGATGACCGCCAGTGTCGGACCGATGCACGGCGCCCAGCCGACCCCGAGTGCAAGGCCCAGCAGCGGCGCACCCACCAGACCCAGGTTGCCGCGCACCTGCGGCTTGAACGTGCGCTGCGCGAACCCGAACAGGCCGATGAACACGAGGCCGAGCAGGATGATCACGACGCCCATGACGCGGGTGATGACATCCTTGTAGCGCAGGAAGAACAGTCCAACGGAGCCGCTGAAGATGTTCACCGCCATGAACACGACGGTGAACCCGGCCACGAACAGCAGCACGCCCAGCACGAGACGCCCACGCGGCGTGACCACGGGCGCCGCGGATGCCCCATCCCGCCCCCGTGAGCTCACCGCTCCGCCGATGAACCCGAGGTAGCCCGGCACGAGCGGCAGCACGCACGGGGAGAGGAACGAGACGAGCCCCGCCAGGACCGCGATCGGGATCGCGACCCAGAGGGCACCGCCGGCGACCAGTGCGGTCACGACGCCTCGCCCAGCGCAGTCTTGATGAGCGACGCGAAGATCGACTCGTCGGGGATCGGTCCGATGATCCGCGCGGTCGGGCGTCCGTCCTTGCCGAGGATCACCGTCGACGGCGTGGCACTCAACGGCACGATGCTGGCGAACGCCGCGGTGACCGACTTCGTGTCGACGTCCATGATGCTCGGGTAGGTGATGCCGAACTCCTTCGCGAAGCTCTGCGCGGTGGCGGCCTGGTCGTAGACGTTCACGCCGAGGAAGGCGACGTCCTGACCGGCGAACTGTGCGTCGACCTTCTTCAGCACCGGGGCCTCGGCGCGGCAGGGAGCGCACTGCGCCCACCAGAAGTTCACGACGGTGACCTTGCCGGAGTACGTCTTGTTCGACACGGTCTTGCCGTCATCGAGCGTTCCCGAGTACGAGATGGCCGGCGGCTGGTCCCCGGCCTTGTACTCGTGCACGGTGGAGTCGCCCGCGATGTAGCCCTTGCTGTCACCGGCACGGTACTGGTTCGCGAGATCGTCGTTCCCGCCTGTGCAGGCCGTCAGGCCCGCGGCAAGGATCACGGCGGCAACGACGGATGCCGCAGCCTGCAGCCCGCGACGACCGGCGCGCCCCGTCGTCGCGCGCCTCGTCATGTCGCGCGTCGTCGTCCCGCGCCTCCGGTGTCGATCCCGCTCATCGAGCTGCGTCATCACACGGCCCCCACATCGATCGAGCCGGCGACCGTGGCCGGCTCGGCGTATCCGACTTCGACCCATCCTTCGCCCGAGCGCGCGAAGCTCGTCACGCTCGACAACGCGCACCGGCGCCGACGCGGGTCGTGCTTGGCAGGCAGCCCCTCGATCGCCAGGTGGGTGACCCAGATGGGCAGCTGGTGGGAGACGATCACGGCGTCCCCAGTCTCGGTGCGAGTCCAGGCATCCGTCATCGCGGCATCCATGCGCGCGACGACCTGCGCATAGGGTTCGCCCCAGCTGGGCAGCGACGGGCGGCGCAGGTGCCACCAGTTCGCCGGGTTCACGACGGCGCGGGTCATGCGCTTGCCCTCGAACACGTTCGTCGGCTCGATGACCCGCGCGTCGATGACCGGCTCGATGCCGAACAGCTCGGCGAACGGCTCGGCCGATTCCCGCGCCCGCTGCAGCGGCGAGCACACCAGCGCGGCGACGGGGCGCTTGAGCCCGTGCACATACTCGGCGGCCTGGCGCGCCATCTGCCGGCCCGCGGCGCTCAACGCGAAGTTCGGGAGTCGCCCGTACAGCACGCGGCGGGGGTTATGGACCTCCCCATGGCGCACGAGATGGAGGCGATCGGCGGGCACGCCCTCCAGTTTACGGGCGCGCCGGTTCAGAAGGGGCTGGGAACCCGCCCGCCGACCTTGCTCCCGGTGCCCCGACCTTGCCCCCATTCCGTCGACCTTGCCCTCCACTCTCCGAGGTTGCTCTTAGTTCGTCGAGGTTGCCTACGACAACCTCGACACACCCACGACAAGGTCGACGAACCCACGGCAACCTCGACACACCCACGACAACCTCGGCACACCGACGGCAAGGTCGGCGAACCCACGGCAAGGTCGGCGGGATGCCGGGACGGCTACGGCGCGACGGTCCGGGCCAGCAGCTCGACCAGCAGGCGCTCGACCACCGGATGCGGCAGCGCCTCGACGAGCGCCAGGAACGGGGCCATGCGCTCCGGCAGCGCGCCCCCGCCACCCAGGCCCATGCCGGCCAGCAGCGCTCCAGCCGCGTCGGAGTCGAGGCGTTCCGGCAGCTGCGCGGGTACGACCTGCAGCACCTGCGCGGCATCCACCGGCGGCTCGCCGCGCACGGCGTCGGCAGCGGCGACGAGCGCCGGAACGAGCTCGTCGAGCGCGGCCTCGGTGACCGGCGTGACCGTCAGATGCGTGGTGTGCGGCAGACGGATGCCGTCGGCCTGGCCGAGTCCCGGCTGCTGCTGCAGCACCCAGCCGGCGGTGCGCGCGGCATCCGCCCAGTGGTGCGGGTCGACGCGCCGCTTTGGCGGCACCTGCTCGTCGGTCGCCACGGCGAGCAGGGGTCCCACCGGCCGACCCGCCACCCGCAGTCCTTCGATTCCCGCCACCGCGGCGATCAGCACATGCGTCGCGCGGGCCGCTCGCGCGGCGAGCTCGGTGAACCCGTCCGCGCCGAGAGCACGGATGATGGCCCAGGCAGCGGCCAGCGCACCCGCCGACTTAGACCCCAGCAGCGTCGGGTTCACGACCGGATAGCCAGGCCAGTCGGTGGTCGCGAAGTATTGTGCGCGCTGCCGGTCGCGGGTGGCGTGCAGCAGCACGCTCACGCCCTTGGGTGTGTATCCGTACTTGTGCAGATCCGCCGACAGGCTCGTCACGCCGGGTACGCGCAGGTCCCAGGCCGGCAGCGACGCGGCATCCGGCCAGAACGGCAGGATCCATCCGCCGATGCACGCGTCGACGTGGCACGAGATGCCGGATGCCGCGCACGCGGCCGCCACCGCGCCGACCGGGTCCATCGCGGCGAACGGATACGACGGCGCCGACACGACGACGAGGGCCACATCGGGCCCGAGCCGATCGATGATCGCGGCCGCGTCGCAGGTTCCGGTCTCAGGCGACACCGGAACACCGTCGAAGACCAGGCCGAACAGCTCGGCGGCCTTGCGGAACGCCGCGTGCGCCGTGACCGGGGCGACGAGCCGCCCCGGGCCGCCTTGCCCGGCACCGCGACCGGACGCGTGCCAGAGATCGCGCGCGGTCTTCACCGCCAGCAGACACGACTCGGTGCCACCCGACGTGACCGTGCCGGCGGCATCCACCCCTCCGCCCAGGATGCCGAGGGCGAACGCCACGACGTCGCGTTCGAGGGCCGCGACCGACGTGAACGTGGTGGGGTCCAGACCGTTGACGGCCTGCATGCGGCGCACGGCCTGCGCGGCCAGCTCGTCGAGCTGCGGCACGCCGGAGTCGTAGACGTACGAGAGCACACGCCCACCGTGCGTGGGCGCGTCCGCCGCACGCAGGGCATCGAGCTCGGCAAGGATCGCTGCATCGTCGAAGGTCACACGGGTCATCGTACGCAGCGGACGGCCGAGCATGCCTGCGCGTGCACGCGGCCGGACGCGGACACGGACACGCCGCCGCCGCGCACGTCGGCCACGGTGCGCCGGCAGAGAGGTCCTGCTCGGTGCTGCTCCCCCGAACCCTCCGCCGCGAGCCTCCCGCCCCCAGCCCCCCGCCCGAGCGCCCGCGCCCGCACAGGGCCACGGCATCCCGGCCCGTAGACTGGGATGTGTGACCGAACGCATCCTCGTGAACCAGCTCGCCGAACGATCCGACGGCCCCGTCAGCGTGTCGGGGTGGGTGGAGACCGTCCGCGATCAGAAGAAGGTGCAGTTCGTCATCCTGCGCGATGAGACCGGAGCCGTGCAGCTGGTGAACCCGGCCACACGTCCCGACCCGGAGGCCGCGGATCAGGATGCCACGGCCCTGGCGCTCACCGACACGATCTCGAACCTCGCGCACGGCACGTTCCTGACCGTGACCGGTGATCTGAAGCACGACGAGCGGGTCAAGCTCGGCGGCATCGAGGTCAAGATCTCCGGGCTCGAGGTGGCCTCCGCCGCCCTGCCGGAGACCCCGATCGCCGCCGACTCGAGCATGGACAAGCGCATGGACTGGCGATTCCTCGACCTGCG
>CALKHM010000269.1 GCA_937988695.1 uncultured Microbacterium sp.
GGCTTCGCCGCGCCCGAGCTGGAGTCGATGATCAGCACGGTCGTCTCGGCCGACGCGGTCATCGTCGTGACGCCGATCTTCACCACCAGCTACTCGGGCCTGTTCAAGTCGTTCATCGACGTGCTCGACAAGGAGGCGCTCGTCGGCAAGCCCGTGCTGATCGGGGCGACCGCCGGCACGCCGCGCCACTCGCTGGCCATCGACTACGCCATCCGGCCGCTGTTCGCCTACCTGCACGCGCAGGCCGTCTCCACCGGGGTGTTTGCGGCGTCCGAGGACTGGGGCGGCACCGGCGACCAGGTCGCTCCGCTGGGCAGCCGTATCGAGAAGGGTGCAGCCGAGCTCGCCGACGCCGTCGCCCGTCGTGCACCCGCGACCGCGTCCGATCCGTTCGATCCGGCGAGCTATCTGCGCGGCGGCAGCTCGTTCGACCAGCTTCTCGGCGGGTTCGCGGGGGAGTAGTCCCGGGCCTGCCGGCGGCCGGGCACGGTCCCGCATCGGTCAGTCGTCGGGCTCGTCGTCCTCGAAGTCCTCGTCGACCTCGATCCGCTCCTCCGGGTCGATCGTCGCCGGCGGCGGGTCGAACTCGGCCTCGTCGTCGAGAGGAACCTCTCGCTCCTCGTCGGGATCGACGTCCCGGAAATCGCTCATCGCGCTGCCCCTTCCCTTGCCCGGGCGGCCAGGCCTCACCCGCTCTTGCGGCGGAACTCCCGCTTGTGGCCCGCGCGTCCATGCGGCTCGTGGACGGAGCTCTGGCCGTCGAGGGGCGACTGCCCGTCGCGCTGCTGGGCGTTCTTCCTGTCGAGCGCCTCGCGGAACTTGCGCTTCATCTCGTCGGATGCCGCGCCGCTGGTGGTCTCGTCGTCGCTCATGTCTCCACTCTAGGTGAGTGCTTCCGGGTGTGCCATCGGGGCACCGGCACACGGAGCAGGGGCGAGCGATGATGCGGTCTCGCACGACGATGGGGCACCGCCTGGTAGGCTCGTGAAGGTTGCCCTGTGGCATCCGCTCAATTGAATACTGAGCTCATGGAGCAGGCGGGCAGGAAGCTGGTCCCCTGTGGTGGGTTCCTCTCCTCGGGAGGGTGATCTTCTACTGGTGACCAGCGCAAGCGGCCCACGCGACGACACGTGCATGACCGCACGCCGTCGCGCGCTCATATCTGCCTGCTTCTGCTCCTTCGCACCTACTCGCCCACGAGACGCGCGGACGAGTCTAAACAAAGAAGGAGAGACCTCTTGGAAGGTCCTGAGATCACTGCCGCCGAGGCCGTTTTGGACAACGGCCGCTTCGGCACCCGTACCGTCCGGTTCGAGACCGGACGACTCGCCCAGCAGGCGCAGGGCGCGGTTGCCGCCTACCTCGACGGCGAGACCATGCTGCTGTCGGCCACCAGCGCCGGCAAGCACCCCCGTGAAGGGTTCGATTTCTTCCCGCTGACCGTCGACGTCGAGGAGCGCTCGTACGCCGCCGGCAAGATCCCCGGCTCGTTCTTCCGCCGTGAAGGCCGCCCCTCGACGGATGCGATCCTGGTGTGCCGTCTGATCGACCGCCCGCTGCGCCCGTCGTTCGTCGACGGCCTGCGCAACGAGGTCCAGATCGTCGTGACCGTGCTCTCGATCGCCCCGGGCGAGTTCTACGACGCCCTGGCCATCAACGCCGCATCCGCCTCGACGCAGATCTCGGGTCTGCCGTTCTCGGGCCCCATCGCCGGCGTGCGCCTGGCGCTGGTCCCCGGCCACGGCGAGCACGAGGACCAGTGGGTCGCGTTCCCGAACGCGAAGCTGCTCGAAGAGGCGGTGTTCGACCTGGTCGTGGCCGGCCGCGTGCTCGACGACGGCGACGTCGCGATCATGATGGTCGAGGCCGAGGCCACCGAGCACAGCTGGAACCTGATCAAGGGCGGTGCGACCAAGCCGTCCGAGGAGGTCGTCGCCGGCGGTCTGGAGGCTGCCAAGCCCTTCATCAAGCAGCTCGTGCAGGCGCAGGCCGAGATGGCCGCGCACGCGTCGAAGGAGCCCGGCGTGTACCCGGTGTTCCTGCCGTACTCGCAGCAGACCTACGACTTCGTGTCGCAGCGCGCGTACGAGGAGCTGGCCGGCGTGTACCAGATCGCGGACAAGATCGAGCGGCAGAACGCCGACGATGCGATCAAGGAGCGCGTGAAGGGTGAGCTCACCGCCGCGATCGAGGCGGGCGAGCTGCCGGAGATCGCCGCGAGCGAGTTCTCTGGCGCGTACAAGGCCGTCACGAAGAAGATCGTGCGCGGACGCATCCTGTCCGAGGGCGTGCGCATCGACGGACGCGGCCTTGCCGACATCCGCCCGCTGGACGCCGAGGTGCAGGTCATCCCGCGCGTGCATGGTTCGGCCATCTTCCAGCGCGGCGAGACCCAGATCCTGGGCGTCACCACGCTGAACATGCTCAAGATGGAGCAGCAGATCGACTCGCTGTCGCCGGTCACGCACAAGCGCTACATCCACCACTACAACTTCCCGCCGTATTCGACGGGTGAGACCGGTCGGGTGGGCAGCCCCAAGCGTCGTGAGATCGGTCACGGGTTCCTCGCCGAGCGGGCGCTCGTGCCGGTGCTGCCGGGCCGTGAGGAGTTCCCGTACGCGATCCGCCAGGTCTCCGAGGCCGTCGGCTCGAACGGTTCCACCTCGATGGGTTCGGTGTGCGCCTCCACGCTGTCGTTGCTGAATGCGGGTGTGCCGCTGCGCGCGCCCGTGGCCGGCATCGCGATGGGGCTGGTGTCGGACACCGTCGACGGCGAGACCCGGTATGCGGCGCTGACCGACATCCTGGGCGCCGAGGACGCGCTGGGCGACATGGACTTCAAGGTCGCCGGTACCAGCGAGTTCGTGACCGCGATCCAGCTGGACACGAAGCTCGACGGCATCCCATCGTCGGTGCTGTCGGCTGCGCTGAAGCAGGCGCACGACGCCCGCATCACGATCCTCGGCGTTCTGAACGCCGCGATCGACGCGCCCGACGAGATGGCCCCGACCGCCCCGCGCGTGATCAGCGTGCAGATCCCGGTCGACAAGATCGGCGAGCTGATCGGCCCCAAGGGCAAGACGATCAACGGGATCCAGGATGAGACCGGCGCCGACATCTCCATCGAGGAGGACGGCACCGTCTACATCGGTGCCGTCGACGGACCGTCCGCGGAGGCCGCGCGTGCCCAGGTGAACGCCATCGCCAATCCCACCAACCCGGAGGTCGGCGAGCAGTTCCGCGGCACGGTCGTGAAGATCGCGACGTTCGGCGCGTTCATCTCGCTGCTGCCGGGCAAGGACGGGCTGCTGCACATCAGCGAGATCCGCAAGCTCACCGGCGGCAAGCGCGTCGAGAACGTCGACGACGTGCTCTCGGTCGGGCAGAAGCTGCTGGTGCGCATCACGAAGATCGACGACCGCGGCAAGCTGTCGCTGGAGCCGGTCCTCGAAGAGGCCGCCGACCAGGAGGGTCGCGACGCGGCCAATCCCGGCCCGGAGGCTCCCGCCGAAGGCTGACACTGCATGAGCGGATGCCCGTCCCGAACCGGGGCGGGCATCCGCTTCTGCCCGGTCACCGCCGATTCGTCGATCCCGACGACACGGACTCCACAAAGCGTTACGCAATGTTTACCGCAGCGCCGCCTGGCGGCGCGTTGATGTCGGTGCGGTGTCCTACCCTCGAAGTACGCGCCCCGGGCGCATACAGAGATCACGCGGATCGTAACGATTCGTGAGGGGGTGGGGGATGAGTTCGTTCGGCGTTGGCTCCGACGCGCAGTCGCGCGATCGCGAGGTCACCCGAGCCCCCCTGCAGACCTCCCCGGTGTCGTTTCCGCCGCACCCCTCCGCACCCATCCCGGTGCAGGGGGCGCCGGTGGGCGCCACGGTGCGCACCCGGCTCGGCGAGAGCGGCATCGAGATCTTCCCGCTGATGCTCGGCGGCGCCGAGTTCGGCTGGAACATCGACCTCGCCGACAGCCACGCGATCCTGGATGCTTACGTCGGTCTCGGCGGCAACGCCGTGCACACCGCCGACAGCTTCACCGGCGGGCGCAG
>CALKHM010000270.1 GCA_937988695.1 uncultured Microbacterium sp.
GCGCATCGCGTAGGCGCCGGAGCGGTCGACCTTGGACGGGTCCTTGCCGCTGAAGGCCCCGCCGCCGTGTCGTGCGGCACCGCCGTACGTGTCGATGATGATCTTGCGGCCGGTCAGTCCGGCGTCGCCCTTGGGGCCGCCGGTCACGAAAGGTCCCGCCGGATTGATGTAGAACTCCGCGTGCGAGGCGTCGAGCCCGGTGGCGGCGAGGACCGGGTCGATGACCTCCGCCCGCACCGCGGCGCGCAGCGCCGGCATGGAGATGTCCGGATGGTGCTGGGTGGACAGAACCACGGCCTCGATCGTGCGGGGAACGTCGCCCTCGAAGCCGACGGTGACCTGCGTCTTCCCGTCCGGACGCAGGAACGGGAGCGACCCGGACCGACGCGCCTGGGTGAGCCGTTCCGCCAACCGGTGCGCGGTCCATGCCGTGATCGGCATGAGCTGCGGGGTCTCGGTCGTCGCATAGCCGAACATGATGCCCTGGTCGCCGGCGCCGAGCTCGTCGATCGGATCTGTCGATCCCGCCTCGCGCTGTTCGAGGGCGCGGTCCACGCCGTGCGCGATGTCGCTGGACTGCTCGCCGATCGACACGCTCACGCCGCAGGAGTCGCCGTCGAACCCGGTCTCGCTGGACGTGTAGCCGATGCGGTTCACGACGTCGCGCACCGTGCCGGGCACGTCCCCCCACGCGTCGGTGGGCACCTCCCCCGCCACGTGCACGAGGCCCGTTGTGACCAGGGTCTCCACGGCGACCCGGCTACCCGGGTCTTTCGCGATGAGCTGATCGAGGATGCTGTCCGAGATCTGGTCACAGATCTTGTCGGGGTGTCCCTCGGTGACCGACTCGGACGTGAACAGGCGAAGCGACGTCATCATGCTCCCAGGTTGCGGACGCGGACGGGCACCAGTATGCCCCCAGCATCCGACACGACGGGCGCTGGGGGCTCTGGATGACGGCTGATGACTATTCGGCCGGGCGCAGGCGCAGCTTGTCCTCGTGGATCTCGTGCAGCGCGATGGTCAGCGGCTTGTCCTCGACGGTCGAGTCCACGAGCGGGCCGACGTTGTCGAACAGGTTGCCCTCGTGCAGATCCGAGTAGTAGTCGTTGATCTGGCGCGCACGCTTGGCCGCGTAGATCACGAGCTGGTACTTCGAGTCGACCTTCTGCAGCAGACTGTCGATGGGGGGCTCGATGATGCCCTGGTTCGTTCCGGCCATGGGAAGACTCCTGATCGAGGGGGAAGGCCGCGCCGACGGGCGCGGAAGTCGGATGCGCGCACGCGCGCACCACCCATCCTACCCGCCCTCCTCGCGACCTTGCCGTCGAAGCGCCGAGATTGCCGTCCGTGTGCCGAGATTGCTCTTGGGGTGCCCGAGCAACCTCGGCGAGGCGGGGGCCACCTGGACGAAACGAGGGCAACCTCGGCGAAACGAGGGCAAGCTCGGCGAGACGGGGGCAAGCTCGGCGAGGGCGGGTCAGCGGGCGAGGGCAGCGACCTCGGCCGCCGCGCGGGACACATCGTCGTTGACGACGCGGTAGTCGAACTCGCCCTGCGCGGCCAGCTCCACCTTCGCCGTGCGCAGGCGCCGCGCGCGCTCCTCCTCGTCCTCGGTCCCCCGCCCGACGAGGCGATGCACGAGCTCGTCCCAGCTGGGCGGCAGCAAGAACACGAGCGTCGCGGAGGCATCGGCCGCGCGCACCTGCCGCGCACCCTGCAGATCGATCTCCAGCAGCACCGTGCGCCCCTCCGCCAGCGCCCGCTCGATGGGCACCCGCGGCGTTCCGTAGCGGTACTTGTTGTGCACGGTCGCGTGCTCGAGAAGCTCGGAATCGGCGACCATCCGGTCGAAGGCGGCGTCGTCCACGAAGAAGTAGTGCTCCCCGTCGACCTCTCCGGGGCGCGGCGGGCGCGTGGTCGCCGACACCGACAAGAGGATCTCCGGATGGTTCTGCCGCACGCACGCGGCCACCGTGCCCTTGCCGACCGCGGTCGGGCCGGCCAGCACCAGCAACCGGCTGCGCCCCGCGCGCGGCCGCGGCTCGGGGAAGCGCCCGTCGAGCCACTGCGCCAACGCCCGTTGCTGGCGTACGCCCAACCCGCCCAGCCGCTTCACCGGCGAGATCTCGAGCTCCGCAAGGATCCGGTCCCGCTTACCCTCGCCGATCGCCGGCAGTGCGGTGAGGAAGTCGGTGATCCGCATCGTCCCGGCAGCCGACGCCGCATCATCCATCGCGCGACGCACGACATCCTGCGGCGTGGCCACCCGCGTCATCAGGTCGCGCTTCAGGCTGGCCCGCGCGCGCCGCGCGGCGATCGCCTTCTGCGACGCAGCGACCCGGTCGACCTCGGGGGGATGTCTGGCGTCAGCCACGGATCAGGCCTCCAACTCGCTCTGATGGTTCTCGATGGCCTCCGCGAGCCCGTCGGGGCCTGCGGAGAGGATGCTGCGGCTGGCGCTTGCCAGCACGTGCGGCGCCAGCGCGCCGAACAGCCGCGACACGTCCGACAACGCCGCCCCCTGGGCGCCGAACCCGGGGGCAAGCACCGGGATGCCGCGCAGCAGCTCGTCGGTCAGCCCGAAGCTCACGCGGTCCACCGTCGCCCCGACCACCACGCCTACGGCGTGCCGGTCTCCGGCCGCCGCATCCGCCGCGCGCACGCGGGTCACGACGTCGGCGGCCACCGATCGTCCTTGCCCGGCGGCCGCACGCTGCACCGAGGCGCCCTCCGGATTGCTGGTGGCGGCCAGCACGAAGACCCCCTTGCCGTGCTCGCGGGCCAGGTGCATGGTCTGCTCCAGCGCGCCGACGCCCAGGTAGGGGCTGACCGTGACGGCGTCCGCCTCCAGAGGCGCACCCGGCAGCAGCCATGCCTCGGCGTACGCGCGCATCGTCGACCCGATGTCGCCGCGCTTCGCGTCGGCGATGACGAGCAGCCCGGCAGCGCGCGCCGCGCGCACCACGTCTTCCAGCGCCGCCATGCCCGCCGATCCGTGGCGCTCGAAGAACGCCACCTGGGGCTTCACGACCGCCACGCGGCCGGCGGCGGCCTCGACCACTCGCAGCCCGAACGTGCGCACGCCGTCGGCGGTGGCATCCAGTCCCCACCCGCGCAGCAGCGCGTCATGCGGATCGATGCCCACGCACAGCCGGCCCCGCCGTGCGACCGCCGCGTGCAGACGCGCTCCGAAGCCCGTCACGCGGTCACCGCTGCGCGGTCTGCGGCGTACTCCTGCAGGCTGCGCACCTGGAAGCCGTCGCCTGTCGCATCCAGCGCGCTCACGGCGGCGCCCAGCGTGGCGATCGTGGTGAACAACGCCTTGTCCGCGGCCACCGCGGCGGCACGGATCTCATAGCCGTCGGCACGAGCCGACATGCCGTTGGGCGTGTTCACGACGATGTCGATCTCGCCGTCGTCGATGAGATCGACGATGTTGCGCTCCCCCGATTCCTGCGTCTGGCTGTACTTGCGCACGATCGTGACATCGATGCCGTTGCGCGCGAGGATCTCACCGGTGCCCTCGGTGGCCGTCAGCGTGTAGCCCAGCTGCTGCAGCCGGTGCGCGGGCAGGATCACCGCGCGCTTGTCGGAGTCGGCCACCGAGATGAACACGGTGCCGGTGCGCGGGATGCCGCCGTAGGCGGCGGCCTGGCTCTTCGCGAACGCCGTGGGGAAGTCGCGATCGAATCCCATGACCTCACCGGTCGAGCGCATCTCCGGGCCCAGGACGGAGTCCACGGTCTTGCCCTCAGCGGTGCGGAACCGCTTGAACGGCAGCACCGCCTCCTTCACGGCCACCGGGGCCGTCGGCGAGACCGACGATCCGTCGCCGCACGCGGGCAGCATGCCCTCCGCGCGCAGGTCGGCGATGGACGCACCCGCCATGATGCGGGCGGCGGCCTTGGCCAGCGGCGTGCCGAGCGCCTTGGACACGAACGGCACCGTGCGGCTGGCGCGAGGGTTCGCCTCGATGACGTGCAGGACACCCGCGCTGACCGCGAACTGCACGTTCAGCAGCCCGCGCACGCCCACACCGGCGGCGATGGCGCGCGTGGCCTCGCGCACGCGGTCGATCTCGGTGCGGCCGAGGCTCATCGGCGGAAGCGCGCAGCTGGAGTCGCCGGAGTGGATGCCGGCCTCCTCGAGATGCTCCATGACCCCGCCCAGGAACAGCTCCGTGCCGTCGTACAGCGCGTCCACGTCGATCTCGATCGCGTCGTCGAGGAAGCGGTCCACCAACAGCGGCTTGCCCTCGCCGATGATCGCCGCCTCGCCGATGCGCACGAAGTAGTCGCGCAGGCTGGGCGTGTCGTACACGATCTCCATGCCGCGCCCGCCCAGCACGAAGCTCGGGCGCACGAGCACGGGATAGCCGATGTCCTCGGCCACGGCCACGGCGCCCTCGACGTCGATCGCGGTGCCGTGACGGGGGGCCACGAGGCCCGCGTCGTCGAGGATGCCGCTGAACAGGCCACGCTCCTCGGCCAGGTCGATGGCCGCCGGACTCGTGCCGAGGATCGTGTACCCGGCATCCTCGATGCCGCGCGCGAGGCCCAGCGGCGTCTGTCCGCCCAGCTGGCAGATGACGCCGAGGATCGTGCCCGACTGCGCCTCCGCGTGCAGCACCTCGAGGACGTCCTCGAGGGTCAGCGGCTCGAAGTACAGCCGGTCGCTGGTGTCATAGTCCGTCGACACGGTCTCCGGGTTGCAGTTGACCATGATGGTCTCGAACCCGGCGTCGGCCAGCGCGAACGACGCGTGCACGCACGAGTAGTCGAACTCGACGCCCTGGCCGATGCGGTTCGGACCCGACCCGATGATGACCACCTTGGTCCGGTCGGACGGGGCCACCTCGGTCTCGGCGTCGTAGCTGGAGTAGTGGTACGGCGTGAGGGCGGGGAACTCCCCCGCGCAGGTGTCCACGGTCTTGTACACCGGACGCACGTCGAGCCCGTGCCGGATGCCGCGGACCTCGGCCTCGCCCAGTCCTCGCAGCTGCGCGATCTGGGCGTCGCTGAAGCCGTGCTCCTTGGCCAGGCGCAGCGTGTCGGCATCGAGCTCTGCGGCGGTCCGCACGGTGTCGGCGACCTCGTTGATAAGCACGATCTGATCGAGGAACCAGGGGTCCATCGCCGTGGCCTCGAACAGTTCCGCGACCGTGGCGCCCTTGCGCAGCGCCTGCTGGATCAGCACGATCCGGCCGTCGGTGGGCGTCTTGGCCTGGGCGATCAGCTCCCCGACCGAGCGCTCCTCGGCTCCCCAATGGAAGCTCGATCCCCGCTTCTCCAGCGACCGCAGCGCCTTCTGCAGCGCGGTCGTGTAGTTGCGCCCGATGGCCATGGCCTCGCCCACCGACTTCATGGTGGTGGTCAGGGTCGTGTCGGCGGCCGGGAACTTCTCGAAGTTGAACCGCGGCACCTTGACCACGATGTAGTCCAGCGTCGGCTCGAAGCTGGCCGGCGTCACCCGCGTGATGTCGTTGGGGATCTCGTCGAGGCGGTACCCGATGGCCAGCTTCGCGGCGATCTTCGCGATCGGGAAGCCGGTGGCCTTGGAGGCCAGCGCCGAGGAGCGCGACACGCGCGGGTTCATCTCGATGACGATCATCCGCCCGTCGGCGGGGTCGATGGCGAACTGGATGTTGCAGCCACCGGTGTCCACGCCCACGCGCCGGATGATCTCGATGCCGACGTCGCGCATCTTCTGATACTCACGGTCGGTGAGCGTGAGTGCGGGGGCCACGGTGATGGAGTCACCGGTGTGCACGCCCACCGGGTCGACGTTCTCGATGGAGCAGACCACGACCGTGTTGTCGGCCGCGTCGCGCATGAGCTCGAGCTCGTACTCCTTCCAGCCGAGGATCGACTCCTCCAACAGCACCTCATGCGTGGGTGAGTCGTGCAGCCCCGCACCCGCGATGCGGCGCAGATCCCTCTCGTCGTAGGCGAAGCCCGAGCCCAGGCCCCCCATCGTGAAGCTCGGGCGCACCACGAGCGGGTAGCCGAGCTCGGCTGCGCCGGCGAGCACCTCGTCCATCGTGTGGCAGATGCGGCTGGCGGCGACCTCGGCACCGGCCTCGATCACGAGCTCCTTGAAGACCTGCCGGTTCTCGCCGCGCTCGATGGCGTCGGGCTTGGCGCCGATGAGCTCCACGTCGTACTTCGCCAGGATGCCGCGCTCGTAGAGGGCCATCGCGGCGTTCAGCGCCGTCTGCCCGCCGAGGGTCGGCAGGATCGCGTCGGGCTGCTCCTTCGCGATGATCGTCTCGATCACCTCGGGGGTGATCGGCTCGATGTAGGTCGCATCGGCGAAGTCGGGGTCGGTCATGATCGTCGCCGGGTTCGAGTTCACGAGGATCACGCGTACGCCTTCGGCACGCAGCACCCGGCACGCCTGGGTACCGGAGTAGTCGAACTCGCAGGCCTGGCCGATCACGATCGGACCGGAGCCGATGACCAGGACGGAGCGGATGTCGTCGCGCTTTGGCATCAGTGGCCTGCCTTCTGGGAGTCGAGGTGCTCGCGCACCATCTGGGCGAACCGGTCGAACAGATAGTTCGCATCGTGCGGGCCGCCGGCGGCCTCCGGGTGGTACTGCACGGAGAAGGCGGGGATGTCCAGAGCTCGCAGGCCCTCGACGACGTCGTCGTTCAGATCGACGTGGCTGACCTCGACACGGCCATAGCCGTGGGGACTGTCGACCGGGCCGCTACGCGGCACATCGACGGCGAACCCGTGGTTGTGCGCGGTGATCTCCACCCGCCCGGTCTGCTTGTCGAGCACCGGCTGGTTGATGCCGCGGTGACCGAACGGCAGCTTGTAGGTGCCGAAGCCGAGCGCACGCCCGAGCAGTTGGTTGCCGAAGCAGATCCCGAAGAACGGGATGCCGTCATCCAGCACGGCTCGCAGCACCTCGACGTGACGATCGGAGGCAGCCGGGTCGCCGGGTCCGTTGGAGTAGAACACCGCGACCGGGTCGATCGCGCGGATGGCCTGGAAGGTCGCATCCTGCGGCAGCAGGTGCACCTCGAATCCGCGAGCGGCGAGGTTGTCGACGGAGGCCTGCTTGATGCCGAGGTCGAGCACGGCGAGGTTGCCGATCCGCTCGCCCTGGGCCGGGGTGATCGCGCCGGCGGTGACCGACACCGTCGCCGACAGGTTCTGGCCGGCCATCTCGGGCGCCTCGCGCACGATGCGCACCTGCTCATCGGCGTCCAGGTTCGCGGCCTCTCCGGAGAAGATGCCGCCGCGCATGCTGCCGGCCGAGCGGATGTGGCGTGTCACCGCGCGCGTGTCGATCCCGCTGATGCCGACGATGCCGTCGTGCGTGAGCGCGTCGTCGAGCGAGCCGTTCGCGCGCCAGTTCGACACGACGCGGGACGGGTCGCGCACGATGTAGCCGGCGACCCAGATGCGGCGCGACTCGGGGTCTTCGTCGTTCATCCCGGTGTTGCCGATGTGCGGCGCTGTCTGCAGGACGATCTGGCCGGCGTAGGACGGATCGGTGAGGGTCTCCTGATAGCCGGTCATCCCGGTGGAGAAGACGACCTCGCCGAGGGTGGTGCCGCGCGCGCCATAGGCGCGGCCGCGGTGGCGGGTGCCGTCTTCGAGGACGAGGACGGCGGGGTCGGTGGCAAGTGTCATGCGGCGGATCCTGTTCGGAAGTCTTGGATGAGGGGGCGGATGCTGCCTGCCAGGGCGGCGGCGGAGGCATCCCGTGCCCGAAGATAGGTGTCGACGGTGGTGCCGGGGTCGGTGCGCCAAGCGACACGTACCAGCCCGTCCTTCTCGACGACGCGATCGATCGCGAGGGTCGCCTGAGCGACCTCCACGAGGCGCTCCGCGGGGATCACCAGCCGCTGCTGCCCGGGGATGTCCAGGGCGATGCCGGCATCGGCGATGGTGATCTCGGCGCGCGAGCGGTAGCCGAGCCCGGGGGCGGCGATCCGTTCCAGCGGCTCGCCGTGCCGGGTCGTCGCGACGTAGAGCCCGTCGTACCGCGCGCGCACGGCCGTGCCCTCGGGCAGGTCGTGTGCGCCGGTCAGCGGCTCGGCGTCGCGCCTGGTTCGTCGGTACCAGCCCCAGGCCATGAGTGCCAGCAGCACGATCGCGATGCCGATCATGAGCATCAGGGCCTGTTCACGGTTCACGCGCGAGCCTCCTCGGTCAGGGCACCGTCGGCGACCGTCAAGCGGCCGGCATGCACGGTGAAGCGGACGTCGCCGGGCAGCCGGCGTCCGAGATACGGCGAGTTCACGCTGCGTCCGCGCAGGTCGGCGACGCCGAACTCCCCTCCCGCTGCGGGATCGTAGAACGTCAGCTCCGCGGGCTCCCCCGCGGCGATCGGGCGACCGTGGCCGGGCAGCTGCCCGATCGCGGCAGGGGTACGAGACATCACACGCGCCACGTCGGTCCATTCCAGAAGCCCTGTGTCGACCATCGCCGCGTGCACCACCCGCAGCGCCGACTCCAGCCCCACCATGCCGTTGGCCGCCGCCTGCCACTCGCAGGCCTTGGCCTCGGCGGGGTGCGGGGCGTGGTCGGTGGCGACGATGTCGATCGTGCCATCGGCCAGGCCCTCGCGGACCGCCTGCACGTCCTCGTTGCGGCGCAGCGGCGGGTTGACCTTGAAGCGGGCGTCGTAACCGCGCACGAGATCCTCGGTCAGCAGCAGGTGGTGCGGGGTGACCTCGGCGGTGACCTGCACCCCGCGCTTCTTGGCCCAGCGGATGAGGTCCACCGAACCTGCGGTGGACAGATGGCACACGTGCAGACGCGACCCGACGTGCTCTGCCAGCAGCACGTCGCGGGCGATGATCGACTCCTCGGCCACCGCCGGCCAGCCGGCCAGCCCCAGCTCCGACGACACGGTGCCCTCGTTCATCTGGGCGCCCGCGGTCAGCCGGGGGTCCTGCGCATGCTGCGCGATCACGCCGTCGAACGCCTTCACGTACTCGAGCGCACGACGCATGATCAGCGGGTCCCACACGCAGGAGCCGTCGTCGCTGAACACGCGCACGCGGGCGCGTGAGGCGGCCATCGCGCCGAGCTCTGCGAGCCGCTCGCCCTTCTGGCCGACCGTGACCGCGCCGATCGGCTGCACGGTGACCAGGCCCGCTGCCTCGCCGAGCGCGAGCTCCTGCTCGACGACCCCGGCGGTGTCGGCGACCGGAGAGGTGTTGGGCATCGCGAACACCGCCGTGTAGCCTCCGACAGCGGCGGCCCGCGACCCGGTGAGCACCGTCTCGGAGTCCTCGTAGCCGGGCTCGCGCAGGTGCGTGTGCAGGTCGACGAGGCCGGGCAGCACCAGGAGGCCGTCGGCGTCGACGATGCGTGCGCCGCGGCGGTCCAGGCCACTGCCGACGCCGGCGATCACGCCGTCCGCCACCAGGATGTCGGCAGACGCGCCGCCCTCGATGCGTGCGCCGGTGAACAGGAGGGCCTCGCTCATCGTGCGTCCTCCTTCTGCGCGTCGTCGTCGGCCCCCGGCGCGGGCCGCTCCCCCGCCAGCAGCAGGTAGAGCGCCGCCATGCGCACGGACACCCCGTTGGTGACCTGATCGAGCACCGTCGAGCGGGGCGAGTCCGCGGCCTCTGCGCAGATCTCCAAGCCCCGGTTCATCGGGCCGGGATGCATCACCATCGTACTCTGCGGCAGCGCGGCGAAACGTTCCGGGTCCAGTCCCCACCGGCGGGAATACTCCCGCTCGTTCGGGAAATACGACGCGTTCATGCGCTCCAGCTGGATGCGCAGCATCATGAGCGCGTCCGGTCCCTCGCCCACGGCCTCGTCGAGGTCGTAGCCGACGCGAACCGGCCAGGCCGAGACATCCTGCGGCACCAGGGTAGGCGGCGCGACGAGTGCGACCTCGGCGCCCAGGGTGTGCAGCAGCCACACGTTCGACCGTGCCACCCGGGAGTGCAGGATGTCGCCGACGATGGTCACGCGCATCCCGGTCAGATCACGACCGCGGCTGTCGGCGCCGTACCGGCGCTTGCGGATCGTGAACGCGTCCAGCAGCGCCTGGGTGGGATGCTCGTGCGTGCCGTCGCCCGCGTTGACGACACCGGCGCTGATCCAGCCGCTGGTGGCGAGCGTCCGCGGCGCCCCCGACGCGCTGTGGCGGATCACGACGGCGTCGGCGGCCATGGCCTGCAGCGTCTGGGCGGTGTCCTGCAACGATTCGCCCTTGGAGACCGACGAGCCCTTCGCGGAGAAGTTGATGACGTCGGCCGACAGCCGCTTGGCCGCCGCCTCGAACGAGATGCGCGTGCGCGTGGAGTCCTCGAAGAACAGATTGACCACGGTCTTCCCACGCAGGGTCGGCAGCTTCTTCACCTCGCGCTGCTGGGTGTCGGCCATGTCCTCGGCCACGTCGAGGATCCGCAGCGCGTCCTCCCGCGCGAGGGTCTTCGTGTCCAGCAGGTGCCTCATGACTCGATCGCCACTTCCTCGGTCCCGTCGACCTCGGTCAGTCGCACAAAGACGCGCTCGTCCCGCGCGCTCGGCAGGTTCTTGCCGACGAAGTCGGGACGGATCGGCAGCTCGCGGTGACCGCGGTCGACGAGGATCGCCAGGCGCACGATGGCCGGCCGGCCGATGTCCTGCAGCGCGTCCAGGGCCGCGCGGATGCTGCGTCCGGAGAAGAGCACGTCATCCACGAGCACGACCGTCTTGCCGTCGATCCCGCCGGGAGGGATGTCGGTGGGCTGGGGGGCTCGGGTCGGATGCCGGTGCAGATCGTCGCGGTACATCGTGACATCCAGCGCCCCGACGGGCACCGGTGATCCGCTGACCTGCGCGACCTGCGTCGCCAGACGCCGGGCCAGGGTGACGCCGCGGGTCGGGATACCGAGGATGACGAGATCCTGTGCGCCCTTGTTGGACTCCAGGATCTCGTGCGAGATCCGGGTCAATGCGCGTGATATGTCAGCGTCGTGCAGCACGGTTCGCGTGCTCATCGCCGCTCCCTTCTCCGCCTCACAGGACGGTGTTAAAGGATGCTGATGTGTTCGAGTCTATCGGCTTCGGCTCATGCTCCGACGACGGTTACGCCGTGGGCGCGGGCGACCTCCGCGAGCCGTCGATCGAATCTCGCCGGCGTGGGCCTCAGCCCGCTGGACGCAGAGCCTCCTCCGACAGTGCGCACCGCTCCGACCGGATCGGATGTCCTTGCGTGGTCAGGCACCGGCCGCTGGCGAGGTCCCACTTCCAGTCGTGCATGCTGCAGGTGAGCACACCGTCCTCGATCCGGCCGGTCTTGGACAGGTCCGCGCGCAGGTGCGGGCAGCGGCGCTGCACCATCCAGTCCTCGAGCTGCACGTCCTCGCTGGTGTCGGCCTGCTCCGAGTACCAGTTCTCCACATACTCGATGCGATCGGCCGACAGGCACTTGAAGAACGTGTAGATGAACTCGTTGAACTTGCCCTTGCGCCCGGCGCTGAACTGCAGCGACAGGAAGATCGAGTTCGACCAGTCGATCTCGTGGTCGCGGATGTTCGTCGAGACGAGATCGGCGCCGACCGTGTACCAGAACTCGCAGTCCTCCCCCGCGTACTCGCGTACCTTGGCCCTCGGGAAGTCGACGACGAGGTCGAGGTCGCCGATCGTCATGCGCACCGGTCCTCCGACGCCGAGCCGGATCGTGCGGGACTTGCGCAGCAGCGGCTCCCACCACGCCTTCAGCTCGGCGAGCATCTCGGCGGGCGGCAGCACGGCGGCGCGCGAGGCCTCCTCGTCGCGCAGCTCCTGCTGGCGGGCGGCCTGCTGCTCGGCGAGGTAGTTCCACTTGTCGGTGAAGATCCGCTCGATCTCGGCATCCGTGTATAGCGTCTGCGTCACGGAGATCTCGCCGTGCTCCAGGTCGACCTGCGTGCCGGGCACGAACAGGTAGCCCTTCTGCGCGGGGCGGTGCTCGGCCATGTGCGCGAGGAACTGCGCCTGGTCGGTGAAGATGGCGTCGTCGTCCTTGCCCCACCCGTTGAAGCGGAACAGTTCGTCGCGCAGGAACATCGGCGGACCCGCCATCGGGAACACGTGCTCGGCGTCGACCTTCTCGATGTAGTACATCGCGCGCTTGTTCTGCGCGTCGCGCTTGAGCCGGGCGAAGTTCTGCTTGGCCTCCAGCGGCAGGTCGTAGACCATCGGCCACCAGATCGCGCCGGAGACCTGCGTGAAGT
>CALKHM010000271.1 GCA_937988695.1 uncultured Microbacterium sp.
ATCCTCCGCGGCGCGGGATCGGATGCCTGGACCGCCCGCCGATGGAAGGATGCCGTGCGTGCGGCCTTCGCCTCGGCCGGTGCCGAGGACCAGCTCGAGCGGATTGCGGGAACCAGCTACCAGCAGGCCGATGTCACCGATCGGGATGCGCTGCGGGGACTGGTCGCCGACGTCGACGGGGCGCTGGTCATCTACTTCGCGCTGCCTCCGGCCATCACCGTCGCCGCGTGCGAGGTGCTCACCGATCTGACCCTCCCCGACGACACCGTGCTCGCGCTGGAGAAGCCGTTCGGCGGCGATGAGCAGGGCGCCAGGCAGCTCAACGCCACGCTGCAGCGCATCGTGCCGGAGAACCGCATCTTCCGCGTCGACCACTTCCTCGGCCGCTCGACGCTGCTGAACATCCTCGGCGTGCGGTTCGCGAACCGGCTCATCGAGCCGGTGTGGTCGGCCGACCACGTGCAGTCCGTGCTGGTGCGCTACGACGAGTCGCTCGCTCTGGAGGGGCGCGCCCGCTACTACGACAAGGCCGGCGCCATGATCGACATGATCCAGAGCCACCTGCTGCAGGTGCTGGCGATCCTCGCGATGGAGGAGCCCGTCGACCTCGACGAGATCGACCTGCGCGACGCGAAGAGCGCCGCGCTGCGCGCCACGCACATCTGGGACGACAACACCGTCCGCTCGTCGCGGCGCGCCCGCTACACCGCCGGCACGATCGGCGAGCGCACACTCCCCTCGTACGCCGACGAAGACGGCGTCGACCCGGCGCGTCAGACCGAGACCCTCGCCGAGATCGTGTGCGAGGTGCGCACGTCGCGCTGGGCGGGCGTGCCGTTCACGCTGCGCAGCGGAAAGGCGCTGGGCGAGAAGACCGCCGAGATCGTCGTGACCTTCCGTCCGGTGCGGCACATCCCCGACGGACTCACCGGCGCCCCCTCCGACGGCGGCCTGCTGCGCATCGGGCTCAGCCCCGACCGCATCGAGCTCGAGCTCAACGTGAACGGCGGTGACGACCCGTTCGCCCTGCGCCGCGAGGTGCTGTCCACCAAGATCGGCAAGAGCACGCTGCTGGCCTACACCGAGGTGCTCGCGCAGCTGCTGGACGGCGACGTCGCCCTGTCGGTGCGTGCGGATGCCGCAGAGGAGTGCTGGCGCATCATCCAGCCGGTTCGCGACTCCTGGGCGCGCGGCGAGGTACCCCTCGAGGAGTATCCGGCGGGCTCCACCGGCCCGGCCGACTGGGCCACCTCGAAGATCGCCTGACCGGCGACGCGGCCACCGCCGCATCCCGCCTCGCACCAGCCTCGGAAGACCGCGCGATCTCCGGAGCATTCCGCCGCGATCCTGCGAGGCTCGCGCGGTTCTCCGAGATTGGTGCGTGGGTCAGGCGGACGGTTCGGCGAGCAGCTCGCCCAGCATGGCACCCAGCTGCAGCTCGGCAAGCGCTCCCAGGTGCGTGAACCGCAGGTTGCCGGCCCGGTCGACGAGGATCGTCGAGGGCGTCCCCTGCAGTGCGTAGGCGCGCATGGTCACCGGCATCCCGTGATCGACGTCGTGCCGGTCGACGGCGACCGGGAACGGGATGCCGAACTCGGCCAGGAACACCGCCAGGGCGTCGGGACCGGTGACCTCGTGGTGCTCGAACACGGTGTGCAGGCCGATGACGGCGACCTCCGGGAACAGGCGCTGCACGCGCTGTGCCTGCGGCAGCCCATAGCTCAGGCATCCCGGGCACAGCATCTGGAACGCCTCGATCATCACGACCCGACCGCGAAGCTGCGCCAGCGACGACTCCGGGCCGAACCACCGGCTCACGTCGAGCTCGGGTGCGGGGTAGGCGGAGCCCGCCGCTTCCAGTCGTTCCATGGGTCTCACCGTACGCCGGTCCAGGATGCCGCGGCCGACGGCGCATCCTGCGCCGGCCCTTGCGGATGGCCGGGCGGCGGGTGAGACTGTGCGCGGAGGCGATCGACATGCACACGAGCGAGCGACCGGCAGACGGCCTCATCGCGCCGATTCTCCCGGTGCCCGACCCGATGCGGACCATGGACACCTATGTGCGGGTCTTCGGCTTCCGCCGACTGCGGTATTTCGACGGGAACGACGAGTACATCGTGCTCGACCGCGAGGGCGCTCAGGTGCACCTGATGAAGGGGCCGCGCGCGACACCCCATCACCGCCACGGCACGCACGTCGCCGACCTGTTCATCTGGATGAACAGGCTCGAGGACGTCGTCGAGGCCGCACGGGAGGCCGGCCTTGCGATCACTCGCGGACCGGAGAGCTACGCCACCTGGCCGGTCGCGACCACCGAGGTCGTCATCGAGGACCACGACGGCTATTGGCTCTGCTTCGCGACCGCCCATTGAGCGGCCCTTGCCGGGTCGCGGTCAGGCGAACTGCGCACTCGGGTGGATGCGCTTGACCAGATGCAGGGTGTTCCGGTCGGTGTGGTCCATCTCGAGGCCGCCGGTGGCGGCCAGCTTGAGCACCAGGGTCTGGTCGTAGGTGAACGTGCCGTCGTCGTTGTGCGTGAACGTGCAGTCGAACCGACGCAGCTCGGCACGCTGCGACAGGTACCTGTTCTGCAGGATGCCGTAGTTCACGTCTTCGGGCGCGGCGCGCAGCGCGAAGCCCTCGTCATACTCCTGGGCGTCGCCGCCGGCCATCATCGCGATGCCGCGGCCGAACACCACGGTGCGGATCACCTGCTGCGTGGCCTTCTCCCACAGGAGATACCCGACCTCGTCGTGAAACGGGTCCATCGCCTCTTCGCCATGCCGCCAGGCGGTCATCTTGTAGTTCAGGCCGTCCATGACCTGGTGCCCGTTCTCCTGAATCGGGATCGGACGGAACCATGCCTTCTCGAAGTACTCCGTCGGCGTCGTCTCGTCGTCCTTGTTGTGATACGAGACGTCCTGACCGATGTCCCCCTCCCACTCACCGACCAGCCACGACAGCGGCCCCAGCCGCCTCGGTCCTCGTATCCGCGCCATCGACGATCTCCTCTCGGCTACGCCGTGTGCTCGGGCGACGACTGCACCCCACGGCTCACCTTCGATTCTTCCGCCGAATCCCGCGACAGGATGCGGCGCCGGCCGTTTCGACTCGGCCCCGCTGCGGGCGACCTCGCTCAGCGACCGGACGGGGGCGGCCCCGCTGCGCGCGGCCTCGCTCAGTGAGCGGGTGATCCCCGGTCGTTGAGCGAGGAGCGCAGCGACGAGTCGAAACGGGTGCCCTCGCCTGCGCGCGGCCTCGCTCAGTCCAGCAGCTCGGCCTCGATGACGTCGTCGGATGCCGCGGCCGGGCCGTCGCTGGTGAGCACGAGCTGCGACCCGGAGGCGTCGACATCCACCCGCACCACGTCGCCGTCGTGCACGTGCCCGCCCAGGATCGCCATCGCGAGACGGTCCTGGATCTCGCTCTGGATGAGCCGGCGCAGCGGACGAGCCCCGAACACGGGGTCGTAGCCGCGCGTGGCCAGCCACGCACGGGCATCCGGCGTCACCGCGAGGGTCAGTCGCCGCTCGTGCAGCCGCTGCTGCAGCTGGTCGACGGACAGCTCGACGATCTGCGCGAGGTCGTCCTCGCTCAGAGCCTGGAACATCACGATGTCATCGAGCCGGTTGATGAACTCCGGCTTGAACGACTGGCGCACGAGCGCCATGACCTGTTCCCGTTTGTGCTCGGTCGACAGCGTCGGATCGATGAGGATCGGCGAGCCGAGGTTCGAGGTGAGGATGAGGATGACGTTCTTGAAGTCGACCGTGCGCCCCTGCCCGTCGGTGAGGCGCCCGTCGTCGAGCACCTGCAGCAGCACGTCGAACACCTCGGGATGCGCCTTCTCGACCTCGTCGAGCAGCACGACCGAGTACGGACGTCGGCGCACGGCCTCGGTCAGCTGGCCGCCCTGCTCGTATCCGATGTAGCCGGGAGGGGCGCCCACCAGCCGCGAGACGGAGTGCTTCTCGCCGTACTCGGACATGTCGATGCGCACCATGGCGTGCTCGTCGTCGAAGAGGAACTCCGCCAGTGCTTTGGCGAGCTCGGTCTTGCCCACGCCGGTGGGGCCGAGGAACAGGAACGATCCGGTGGGCCGGTCGGGGTCGCTGATGCCGGCGCGCGACCGGCGCACGGCATCCGACACGGCCTTCACGGCCTCCTTCTGCCCGATCAGCCGCTTGCCCAGCTCCGACTCCAGGTGCAGCAGCTTCTCGGTCTCGCCCTGCAGCAGTCGCCCCACCGGGATTCCGGTCCACGAGGCGATCACGGCGGCGATGTCGTCATCGGTCACCTGTTCGTTCACCATGCGCGGCTCGGTGGGCTGCGCTTCGGCCTGCTCGGCCTCGGCCAGCTGCAGCTGCAGCTTCTTGATCGTCTCGTACTCCAGCCGCGACGCCTTCGCGTAGTCCGCCTCGCGCAGCGCGCGATCGCGGTCGGTGACGGCCTGGTCGAGCTGTTTCTTCAGCTCGCCCACGCGGGTCAGGCCCGCCCGTTCCCGAGCCCAACGGGCCTCCAGGCCGCCGAGCTCCTTCTCGGCGACGGCCATCTGCTCGCGCAGCTTCGCCAGGCGCTCCCTCGAGGCGTCGTCCTTCTCCTTCTTCAGCGCGAGCTCCTCCAGCCGCATCCGGTCGACCTGGCGCTTGAGCTCGTCGATCTCGACGGGGCTCGAGTCGATCTCCATCTTCAGCCGGCTCATCGCCTCGTCGATCAGGTCGATCGCCTTGTCCGGCAGCTGCCGGCTCGGGATGTACCGGTTGGACAGCGCGGCGGCGGCCACCAGCGCGCTGTCGCTGATGGTCACGCCATGGTGCGCCTCATAGCGGCCCTTCAGCCCGCGCAGGATCGCGATGGTGTCCTCGACGCTGGGCTCGCCCACGTACACCTGCTGGAAGCGGCGCTCCAGCGCGGCATCCTTCTCGATGAACTCGCGGTACTCGTCGAGCGTCGTCGCGCCGATGAGGCGCAGCTCGCCACGGGCCAGCATGGGCTTGAGCATGTTGGATGCCGCGACCGACCCCTCGCCGCCGCCCGCGCCCATCAGCACGTGCAGCTCGTCGATGAAGGTGATGACACGGCCCTCGGACTCGGTGATCTCCTTGAGCACGCTCTTCAGGCGTTCCTCGAACTGGCCGCGATACATGGCGCCGGCCACCAGCGCCGAGATGTCGAGGGCGATCAGCTCCTTGTCCTTGAGCGACTCGGCAACGTCGCCGGCGACGATGCGCTGGGCGAGCCCCTCGACCACGGCGGTCTTTCCGACGCCGGGCTCGCCGATCAGGACGGGGTTGTTCTTCGTGCGCCGGGTCAGCACCTGGCTCACCCGGCGGATCTCGCTGTCCCGTCCGATGACGGGGTCGAGCTTGCCCTGCCGGGCGCGATCGGTGAGGTTGATGCCGAACTGCTCGAGGGCGCTCTGCTGCTCCTCCTGTCCGGCCTGCGGTTGTGCGTTCATCTGTCTCCTTGAAACCTGTGGGACTCGCGTCTCTTTACAAACTTGAGTCGATGTGGCTCAAGTTTACCGCGTGATGGATGTCGCGGCAAGCGCCCACGATCCACGCCCGCCGCGCGGGCCGGTCTGCACGGGCGCGCACCGATAGACTCGCCCCATGGATGTCGCCGACGACTCGATCATCGTCGCAGGCTACGGGAAGCTGCCGCAGGGCACGAGTGCCGAGCAGCTGCACAAGGTCCTTGCTCTCGTCGCCCGAGTGAACCCGCGGGACGGCCGCGTGCTCGAGGCCTCATCGACGCTGGCGACCCCGGTCGCCGACGAGTTCGTCTGCCAGGCGCTGGTGGGCATGAGCCTGGACACCGACGCGGCCCAGTTCATCGAGTTCGTGCAGCTGCGCTACCACGGACTCGCGCAGCGCGCGGTCATCGCCGCCTTCCGCGACCTCGTCCGTCGCTTCGTCGAGCTGCGGGCCGGCGCCGAGGGCACGGAATACTGACCTGCGCCACGAGGGGATCGGTGGCGCCCCGCCTCGACACGGAACGCCACCGAGCTTGGTCACTGCGCGGGCCTGCTCAGGTACTCGGCGGAGTCGACGACCTCGCCGAACGACGGCAGGATGCGCGTGATCGAATGGGTGTGGTCCTGTGCCGTCGCACTCGCGCACAGATCCTCCAGGACGACGACCTCGTAGCCGGCGTCGGCGGCGTAGCGGGCCGTGCCCTCGACCACCATGTTCGTGGCGACCCCGCCGAGGACCAGGCGCCTCGCACCCCGCCGCGCGAGCACCGAGGAGAGGTTCGTCCCGATGAAGGGGATGACGCACCCCTTCGACACGACCGGCTCCCCGGGCTCGGGCGCGACCTCGGTGCAGATGCGGGCCTCATCGGAGCCGTCGAGCATCAGACCGCGCTCGCGGAACATCGCGAACCGCGGGGACGCGCTGGACAGCCTGTGGAACGCGGGGTCGAACGCGACGCGCACGAAGACCCGCGGGAGGTCGCGCTCCCGGAACCGTGTCAGCACGCGGCGGGCGGCATCCAGCACGCCCCGCTCCTCGGCCTGGTGCCCCATGCCGCCGGCGCCGATCACCCCGTCCGAGCGGCAGATGCCCTCCTGCAGATCCATGAGCAGCAGCACGTCGGTCATACCGTCCTCCTCACAGGTAGCTCTCGCGCAGCACATCGCTGCCGATGAGCGCGTTCGCGTCGTCTGCGATGACGACCCTGCCGTTTCTGAGCACGTACGCGCGTCGGCAGAACTCGAGCGCGATGGCGTTCTGCTCGATGAGGATCACGGTCACCCCCGCGTCGTTGAGCTCGGCCACCGTGTGCAGCACGTCCTCGACGAGCTTGGGCGCGAGGCCCAGCGACGGCTCGTCGACGATGAGCGTGGTCGGGCTCGACATCAGCCCGCGGCCGATGGCGAGCATCTGCTGCTGCCCGCCGCTCAGGGCGGCGGCCTGCTGGCGTGCGCGCTCGCCGAGGATGGGGAAGACCTCGTACACCTTCTCCAGGCGCTCCCGCAGAACCGCCCGGTCGCGCAGCCAGTACGCGCCCAGTCTCAGATTCTCCGCGACGGACAGTCCGGGGAACACGCCACGAGCCTCGGGGACGTGGGCGATCCCCAGCCGCGCGGTCTTCTCCGGATTGCTCGGCAGAGGAGCCCCGTTCCACGTGATCGACCCGCTGCGTGGCTTGAGCACGCCGCTGATCGTCCGGGCGAGCGTCGACTTGCCCGCGCCGTTGGCACCGAGGATGGCGACGAAGTCCCCGTCCGCGATCCGCATCGAGACACCGTGCAGGACGTCGACACGTGCACGGTACCCCGTCGTCAGCTCAGCGATCTCCAGCACGATGCCCTCCCGCACCCAGATACGCCTCCACGACGGCCTCGTCGTCGCGGATCTGCGCCGGGCTCCCCTCGGCGAGCACCGCGCCGGCGCTCATGACGACGACCCGCCGCGCGGCCCGCGCGACGAAGTCCATGTTGTGGTCGATGAGGACGATCGCGATGCCGGCGGCGGAGAGCTCCACCAGGCGGTCGGCGAGCGCCTCGGCATCCACCGGCCCGAGCCCTGCCGCCGGCTCGTCGAGCAGCATGAGCCTGGGCTGCGCGTATTGCGCACGGGCCACCTCGGCGAGTTTGCGCACCCCGTAGGGGACGGATGCCGCCGTCGCGCCGGCCCACGCGCCCAGGCCGTAGTCCTCCATCAGCGCATATGCCCGGTCGCGCGCGTCGCGGTAGCGGCGCCGCGCACGAAGAGTGCCGAACGGGCTGAGCAGCATCTCGCGCAGACGCAGCTCCGTGCCGGCGAGCATGACGTTGTCGATCAGCGGGACGTCCTCGATGAGCAGGGTCTCCTGGAAGGTGCGCACGACGCCGCGGCCACGCAAGGTGTGCGGCACCGCCCCGCAGACGTCCTCGCCGTCGATCCGCACCGTCCCGGTGCTGGGCTTGTAGAAGCCGCAGATGCAGTTGAGCACGGTCGACTTGCCGGCGCCGTTGGGCCCGATGAGACCGACCACCTCGCCGGCGCGCACGGCGAAGGAGATGTCGCGCAGCGCGGTCAGGCCGCCGAATCGGATGCCGATGCTCTCGACATCGAGGACGTCGGCTGTCGTGGGATCCTGCGTCATCGCTGCTCCGTCTCGACTCTGCGTGCCGCGGAGAGCCGTCGCAGCGCGCCGCGGAGAGCGATCACGCCGAACAGCAGCGCCCCGTACACGAGTGAGGACACCTGGGCGTCTGAGGCCAGCACGTGCGGAACGATCGAGACGAACGCCGCGCCCAGCAGGGCGCCGATGGGCGAGGTCACTCCCCCGATCACGGCCGCGGCCAGGAACGCGACGGAGTTGTCGAAGCTGAACGATGAGGGGGTCACCGCGCCCACGGTGAAGGCATAGACATAACCCGCCACGCCCGCGAGCACCGAGCTCACCGCGAACGCCCAGACGCGCTGCCGCGCCGGGGCGACGCCGAACGCGCCGGCCAGCGCCTCGGACTGCTTGACCGCCAGAACGTTCAGCCGGGACCATCCGCTGAGCATGTTGTGGGCGATGAGGTAGGCGACCACCACCCCGGCCACCCCGAAGTACACGCCGCCCAGGCCCGAGGAGAGCGAGAACCCGCCGATGGCCACCGGCTTCGTGAACACCCCTTGGTACCCGCCGGTCACGCCCTCGAACTTCAAGGCCAGCTCGGGCACGGCCCACCCGAACGCGAGAGTCACGACCGCCAAATAGATGCCGTGCAGTCGCAGACACGCCACCGCCAGCAGCATGCCGATCGCCGTGGCCAGCACGATCGCCACGAGAAGCGGGATGGGCTGCGGCATCCCCCACTGGGTGGCCGCGATCGCGGCACCGTAGGCGCCGACGGCCATGAGGCCGGCGTGCCCCAGCGTGACCTGACCGGAGGCACCGGTCACGATGACCACGCTCAGCGCCATGATCGCGGTGGAGGCCCACAGGTCGGTGTTGTACTGCGCGGTGGGCGGGACGAACAGCGGAAGCAGGACGAGGATGACGACGATGCCCGCGGCCCGGTGGGCACGCAGCCATCCGATCGCGGAGGACAGCGGACCGCGACGGGCAGGAGCCGGTCCGGATGCGACCGCGGCGTCGGCGAGATCTGACGAAGGAAGCATGTTCAGCGCCTCACACTTTCGAAATCCGTCGAGCGGACAGCAGCCCCTGCGGCCTCAGATAGAGCACGGCCACGACCAGCAGCAGCGTCGCGGTGTTGGCCAGCGATGACGAGAACCAGAGCGCGGTGAGGTTCACGGCGACCCCCATCAGCACCCCGCCGACGAGAGTGCCGAACATGTTGCCCAGTCCGCCGATCGTGATCGCCGCGAACGAGACGAGCGCGAAGGTCACCAGGCTGTTCTCACTCAGATACGTCTGCGGCACCACGAGGACCGCCGCCAGGGTCGCATAGATCGAACCGAGCACCCACGCGTATACGCGCAGCCGCCGCACGGGTATCCCGAGGAGACGGGCGTGCGGCTCGCTCTCGAACACCGCACGCATGCCCAGCCCGATCCGCGTCTTGTTGATCAGGAGGAATGCGCTGGCCGCGATGACCACTCCGAGGATCAGGGTGATCAGCTGGCTCCACTCCACGAAGACGGGGCCGAGATGGCCTCCGCCGCCCGGGAACGGCAGCGCGATGTTGCGCGTCTGCGACCCCCAGGTGAGAGTGACCAGTCCGCGCATCATCAAGCCGATCGCGAGGGTGGCCATCACCAGGTTGAGCTCATCACGCTCGGTGATCAGTCCCAGCGTGGCATTCGTGGCAGCCCCCAACAGCGCGGCGATCCCGACCGCGACGACGAGGGCGAGCAGGAACGAGCCGTGCAGGGCGATCACCGTGGCCATGCCGAACAGCGACAGGGTGAGCATGTTGCCGTGGGCGAAGTTCACCACGCCCGTCGCCCGGTAGATGAACACGAGGCCGAGGCCGGCGATGCCGTAGAGCAGGCCTGTCACGATGCCTTGGAAGACCACCTGGAGCACGACTCGTTCCCTCCTTCAGAAGCTCACTTCGAACCGAGCGGTATCGGCTTCGAGGTCACGGTCGTGAAGTCCCCGCCGGTCGCCTTGATGATCGACAGCGACCGGGTGCCGACATGGTCCCCGGGCGTAAAGGTGACCGACGGCGTCGCACCGACGGCGACACCGTCGAAGGTGGACAGTGCGGCGATCAACGACTCGCGAGTCGGCTCTTCGCCGTTCTTGGTCGCCTTGTCCAGGCCGGCTGCGAACAGGGCGGCGTTCGTCCAGCCGTTGAGGCTGAACACGCCGATGTCGTCGCCGTGGCCGTCGGCTTTCATCTGCTCGTTGTACGCGCGCACCGACGGAGAATCGTCGCTGGTGGGCAGCAACCACGACCCGAACAGCGTGTCATCCAGAGCCGACCCGGCCAGCTTGTACGTCGACGGATCGGCGGTGTAGAACGGCGCGAAGAACTGCGTGTCGAAGCCGAGACGCTTCGCGGTGGTGACGGCGGTGGCCACGTTGCTGTTCGAGCCCCAGACGACGGTGAGGTCGGCACCGGCGTTCTTGGCCTGCGTGATCTGCGCGGTCAGGTCCGTGTCGCTGACGTTGAAGGCCGCAGTGGCGACCACCTTCACGCCCTTCTCCTGCGCGGCGGCCTTCGCGCCTTCCAGAGCCGGTTTGCCGAGATCGTCGTTCTCGTACAGGACGGCGATCCGCTTCTTGCCGAGCTCGTCGACTCCATACGACACATCCAGGTGTGCCTCGTCATGGTAGTTGGGCAGGAGGACGAAGTAATTGTCCTGCTGGGCCATGTCCGGCGAGCCGCCGACAGCCCCGACCACGGGCAGCTTCTGCGCCACCGCGTAGGGCTGCACGGCAGCGTTGGTCGGCGTGCCGATCGGAGCCACCAGAGCCAGGACGTGAGACTGCTCGACGAGCTGCTTGGCGTCGGCCAGGCTGCGAGCCGGGTCGTAGCCGTCGTCGAGCTGGGTGTAGTTGATCTTGTACCCGTTGACGCCGCCGTTGGCGTTCACCCAGTCGATGTACGCACGCGCGCCCTCGGCGATGAGCTTGTACGACGGCACGGGACCCGTCTCCGGGACGAAGGCGCCGATCTCGACGGTCTTCTTCGCGGTGTCCACGCCGGCGCTGGGCCCGCCGGGATCGGTCGCGGCGGCCAGGCCGCAGCCTGAGAGAAGAAGAGCCACCGCTGCAAGGGGCACCATCGCCCGCACGGCATGCACAGAATCCATGACATTCTCCGGGTTTCTAAAGGTTGTCGGATCGCTTATCCGAACCGACGATCGATGAGTTGTTCATTTCGTCGAGGACTGTGACGGCGATGGGGAAGTACTCGTGGTCGAGGCCCTTGCCCAGCGCCGAGTTGTAGAACTCCGCCATCTGCGTGAGCTGCGGGCTCACGAGGTCCACGGACTGCGCAGCGCGCGTGAAGTAGTCGATGTCCTTGATGGCGTACAGCAGCGGGAACCGCCCCTCGCCGAACACGTTCGGGAGCACCGAGCCGATCACGTGGTTGCGGAGGGCGAACGAGTCCGCCGATCCCTCTGTCAGCACCCGTGCGAGGGTGGCCGTGTCCACACCGAGCAGACGACCGAGCATGAGTCCCTCGCTGACCGCGAGGATGTTCGCCATCAGCACGGCGTTGTTGACGAGCTTGGCGATCTCCCCGCTGCCGACCGGGCCGACGTGGCTGATGGAGGTGCCCATCAGCTCCAGCACCGGCCGTGCCCGCTCGAAGTCCTCGTCGCTGCCGCCGACCATGATGGCCAGCGTGCCGTCGGCGGCGGCCTGCTTCGTGCGGGCGACCGGGGCGTCCAGGAACGACGACCCGGCCTGCCGCGCCGCAGCCGCCACCTCTTGGGAGACGGCCGGCGGGATCGTGCTCATGTCGACGGCGAGCGAGCCCTGCGACAGCGCTGCCACGATCCCGTCCTCGCCGAGGTAGACCTCCCGCACCTCGGCCGCGCCGGGCAGCGAGGTGAACACGATCTCGACCTGTGCGGCCAGGTCGGCCGCCGATCCGGCTGCCCGCGCGCCCAGGGACACGAAGTCGTCGACCACATTGCTGCGCATGTCGAACACGGTGAGGTCGCACCCCTTGCGCAGAAGGTTGCGGGCCATCCCGCCGCCCATCGCACCCAGGCCGACGTATCCGATTCTGGTCATCTCACTCACTCCTTTGTCAGTGGATCCGCGTTCGTCAGCGGATCTCTCGCACTCGAGGACCGGTGCGCTCCCACAGGGCAGGATCGTGTCCGACGAGGAGCTCGGTCCGTGCGAAGTCCCGCAGGAAGGCGATCCGCCGCAGTGATCTGTACGCGTCGGGCATGGACCAGGCGTTGCCCGGGGGCCATGCCTGATCCACGTTCGCCTGCAGGTACGCCGCGTCTCCCGCGCACAGCGCTGAGCGGCCGCTGGGGAGCCTGACGATCAGGGACTGGTGTCCGGGGGTATGTCCCCGGGTGTTGATCAGCCCCAGCCCGTCGGTGACGACATAGTCCCCTTCGACCACGGTCGGCGCCTCCGGCAGACCGTACTGCTGGCGCAGGAAGATCGCCGAGACGAACGCGTCCGGCTCGAGGGCGAACCTCAGCTCTTCACGCTGCACGAGCATCTGGGCGCCGGTGAGGTGGGAGTTCCCGCCGGTGTGGTCCCAGTGCAGGTGCGAGTTGGCGAGCCAGCGCACGTCGCCGACATCGATGTGCAGCGACTCCAGGTGCGCGAGGATGCCGTGACCCTCGTCGAGGTCTACCAGCGTCGCAGCCTTCGCGCCCAGCGCCCCCTCCGGGTCGGTGACGGCGGCCACGTTGAGCCCGCTGTCGAAGAGGAAGTAGCCCTCGTCGGTCTGGACCAGGTTGGCGGTCACGGGGATCACCTGCCGCTGGCCGAAGCCCTCGCGATACATGAGGAGGCTGTTCTCGACGCCGATCCATCCGCAGTTCAGGATCCACATCCGCTCGACGGTCATGAGAAGTAGCTCCCGCCGTTGATGTCCAGCGTCTGGCCGGTGATCCAGTTCGATTCCGGCCCCGCCAGGAACGCGATGGGCTCGGCGATGTCCTCGGGGCGACCGAGGCGACCGAGCGGGTACCCGGTGGCGTCCTCGTTGACGGCGCCGTCGTTCAAGCCCTGCCACATCGGCGTGAGCACCGGGCCGGGGGCCACCGCGTTCACCTGGATGCCGTGCGGCCCATAGGTCTTCGCGGCCCATTTGACGACGCCGGCGACCCCGGCCTTGGCGGCGACGTACACCGGGCCGGACTTGACTCCGCCCACCCGGCTGGCCACCGAGCCCAGAGCCACGACCTTTCCGCTGCCCTGGGCCGTCATCGCGGGGACCACTGCACGCAGCAGGTTGACGAAGCCGAGCAGGTTGACCTCGAGGATCATCTGCGTCTCTTCGTCGGTGAGCTCGAGCAGCCCCGTACCGGACACGACCCCGGCGCACCCCACCGCGATGTCGATGCGGCCCGCCTGCGTGAGGACGTCGTCTACCGCCGCCTGCACGGAGTCGAAGCTGCGGACGTCGGCGTGGACGAACGGCACCGCCTCATCGGCCGGGCCGCTCACATCCAGCAGATAGCAGTGCGCACCCCGGGCCGTGAGTGCGACGGCGACCTTGCGGCCGATTCCGCCGCAGCCGCCGGTGATGACGGCCACTCGTCCGTTCAGGCCGTCGTGATTGCTGGTCTCTGGGATCATCGTCGATACCTCCATACGAAGTGCGCGCACTCATTCGGTCCGCGCATGCGAACACGCACGGGAATTTGAGCTGCACTCCAGGCGGAGGGTCGATACCCGTCGATACGAACGGGGCGATTCCACTGAGGCCTCAAGAACGGTCTGGCTTCTGCGTGCCAGACTCGGCTGAGAGCACCGTATCCCCGCTCCGACGTTCCTGTCAACGGGTGGGATCGGCCAGTGCAGTTCGATAGCCATGGTCTCATCGCCCGGCCATCGCGATGGACCGGGCGCGTTTGACGACGGGCGCGTCGACCATCGCTCCGTCGAGCGTGACCACGCCGCCGTCCTCGACGCCGGCGGCGGCATCCAGCACCCGCCGGGCCCATGCGACCTCGTCCGCGCCGGGGCGGAAGAGTCGCTCGACGGTCGCCAGCTGCGCGGGATGGATGCACAGCTTCGCGGCATAGCCGAGGCGCTTGGCGTACTCCACGTCGCTTTCCAGCCGCTGCGCATCACGCACGTCGGCGGTCACCCCGTCGATGGGCGGCGCCAGCCCTGCGGCCGCAGAGGCGAACAGCAGCCGCATCCGGGCGAACAGCAGCGCCGTACGATCGTCGGGGTCCACATTCAGCTCCGCCGCCAGATCCAGGCTCCCGAATGCCAGCCGGGCGACCTCCGGCGATCGCGCGATGTCCTCGGCGGCCAGGACGCCTGCCGCGGACTCGATGAGAGCGATGACCCGGGAAGCACCCGGCAGCCGAGCGGCCAGGGCGCGCAGAGCCGCCGTGGACTCGGCCTTGGGCACCATCACGCCGCACTCGAGGCCGGCCAGGGCGTCGACATCCTCATCGTGCCACGGCGTCCGCGGAGCGTTGATGCGAACAGCTACCGGCGTGCGGCCCGCCCGTCGCACGGCCTCGACGACGTCGTTCCTCGCCTCCTGCTTCGCGTCCGGCCCGACCGCATCCTCCAGGTCGAGCACGACGAGGTCCGCTCCGGCCGCGAACGCCTTGTCGAAGCGATCCGGTCGGCTCCCCGGGACGAACAGGAGCGTGCGCGCCGCTCCGAGCGCCGAGCCGCGGTACCCGCCGGTCACGGCCGCACCGTCGCCGTCGCGCTCATGGCCGCCGCGCCGGCGACGTTGCGCGCTGTCGCGCGCAGATCTGAGCCGTCGCGGCTGACATCGACGTGGATGTCGTCGTTCACGTAGAGAGGCTGCTGGCCGCGGAAGGCGAACGATCGCAGCGGCGCTCCCGCGCACGTCGCCGTCGCCCACATCACCATGGTCGCCGTCAGCGGACCGTGCACCACGAGGGCGGGATACAGCTCGGTCTCACGCGCGTACTGCCCGTCGTAGTGGATGCGATGGCTGTTGTGGGTGAGTGCGGAGTAGCGGAAGAGCGTGACCTCGTCGGGACGGAACGTCATGCTCCACGACCCCTCCCGCGCGAACTCGGCTGGAGTCGGGCGAGGGGCGGAGGGCCCGATGTCCCGGTACACGATGTCCTGCTGCTCGCGAATCACGACACCGGTGTCGTCGAGCACCTCATGCTCGACGGTGACGAACACGAGCGGACCCGTGCGTCCTTCCTTCGGGGTGAGCGCGCTGATCCGGCTTCGCCGGGTGACCCGCGTCCCCTCGCGCAGCGATCCCACGAACTCGATCCTGCTGCCCGCCCACATCCGTCGCGGCAGCTCGATCGGCGGCAGGAACCCCCCGCGACGCGGATGGCCGTCCGGACCGGTCTCGGCGGCCGGGACGAAACGGTCGAAGAGCAGCCAGTGCAGTCCGTGCAGGAGCCCGGCGTGTGGGTCTTCCTGGATCCCGAGCACGCCGCGCAGGATGCCGTCCAGGCCCGGGGTCACCTCCGCGCTGGTCTCCTGTGTGCGGCCGACCCAGCCGGTCAGCTCCACCGTCTCGGCGGTCATGCGATCACTCCTTCTTCTTCCAGTCGATCCCGCTCGGCGCGGCCGAGGCCGAGCAGCTCGCCGAACACGTGGTCTTCGTCCTCGCCGAGCTCGGGAGTGCCCCGGGAGATGCCGACATCCGCGGTGAGCGAGAACCTGACGGGCACGCCCACCGCGAGCCGGGGCCGCCCGGAACGCTCTCGGACCGGCACGATCGCTCCACGCGCGCGAAGGTGCGGGTCGCCGACGACGTCGGCGGTGCTCCACACGTCGTGGGCCGGCACGCCGGCGTCCTGCAGCGCGGCGGCGGCCTCCCGGCCGCTGCGCGCCCGCGTCCAGGTCTGCACCCACGCATCGATCGCCGGTCGGCGGTCCATGCGCTCGCGAAGCGGCGACTGGCGGTGCACCCCGTCGGGAAGACCGTCGCCGATGACGTCCACGAGAGCACGCCACTGCGCGTCCGAGGCGACCGCGACGGCCACCCATCCATCCGGCTCGCCCGTCGCGTAGACCCCGTGCGGCGCCATCGCCGCGCTGGCGTTGCCCAATCGCGCCGGCTCTGCGCCGGCAGCGGCCTCGACGAGGGCATCGCCGATCAGCGAGCTGGCCACCTCGCGCGCTGCGATGTCGACGTGGGCGCCGGTTCCGGACCGCCGGCGGCGTACCAGAGCGGCCAGGGTGGCCATCGCGGCGTTCAGGCCCACCGAATGGTCCATCACGTGGCGCAGCTCGACGGGAGGCCCGTCGGGATGCCCGGTGAGGGTGCCCAACCCGCTCCACGCACCGAAGAGCGGTGCATAGCCGGCGAAGCCCGCGTCGGGTCCGGTCTGCCCGCACGACGACACCGACAGCATCACGATGTCGGGCTTGACCTCGCGCAGATCCTCGTAGCCCAGACCGAGCCGTTGCATGACACCGGGGCGAAAGCTCTCAGCGGCGATGTCGGAGATGGCCACCAGCCGGCGCGCGAGATCGCGTCCGCGCGGGTCTTTGAGATTGAGCCGGACGGACTGCTTTCCCGACGCCACCTGATCGAAGGTCGCAGGTCCCATGCGCCCGTACACCGCGTGCGGCTTACGGAAGATGTCCGGGCGCGCGGCGCTCTCGATCTTGATGCATTCCGCTCCCATCTGCGTCAGCAGATGGGTGGCGAAGGGGCCTGCGGCGTGGATCGTGAAGTCCGCCACCCGCACTCCCTCGAGGGGTCTCATCGTCCCGCCTCCACGTTCGAGGTCACCGGCGGGCGTTCTCGGTCGGCGACGGCGGGCGGGCCGCCGCGAAGCCGCAACGGCCCGCCGTCGATGTGGAACGGCGCGGTGAGGACGGGGATGCTCCCGATGCCCTGCACCTCCACGGATTGGAAGAGGCCGCGCGCGATCTCGTGGGCGTCCCGCAGGACATCGGCCGGCGACGCATACTTCGCGGCGGGCACTCCCAGTCGCTGCGCGGCCGCGACGAGCTCGGAGGCCTTCTGCGTGTGGGCCCAGGCGCGCAGCGCGGTGTTGATCTCCGCGCCGCGCAGGCCGCGCTGCACGCCGTCGGCGAGGGCTGGATCGGCGGCCCAATCGGGAGCTCCCATGAGCTCGACGAGGCCTCGCCACTGCCGGTCCTCGAGCGTGAGCAGCTCCACGTACCCGTCGGAGCACTCCAGCACGCCACCGTACCGGAAGGAACGTGTGCTGCGATGCTCGATCGAGCCGTCGCCGTACCGCTGCACACCGAACGCCGTCAGCGCGACGACCACATCCTGCACCGAGATGTCCACGACCTGACCGACCTCGCGGACCATGCTGGCAAGGACCCCCACCGCCGCTGCCACCCCCGCCTGCAGATGTGCGAAGTACCCGAAGATCTTCAGCGGCGGCCGGTGCGGATGCCGCTCCTGCGCGAGGCCGTTCGGCAGCAGGTTCCCCTCTCCCGACGCATGGAACACCGACAGCTCCTCGCCGGCCCAGCCCGCCTTCGGGCCGCTCATGCCGAACGGGCGCACGGACACCACGACCGCGTCGGGGTGCGCGGCCGCGACCGCGCCGGGAGCGAGGCCGACGCGGTCGCGCTCCTCGGCGGGGAAGTCGTCGATGTAGACGTCGGCGCGCGCCAGCTCCCGCTCGAGGACCGCGCGATCGACGGCGTCGCCGACATCCAGCGTCATGCTGCGCTTGCCGGCGGCGAGGTAGGTGAACAGGCTGCTCTGGCCTGACGGGAGCAGGGGCGGCGTTCGACGCAGCGCGTGTCCGGCAGGGGGTTCGATCATCATGGTGTCCGCCCCCAGGGTCGCCAGCAGCCTGCCCGCATAGGCGCCGCCCACCCCGCAGGTGCGCTCCACCACCCTGATCCCGGCCAATGGCGCGTCATTGGTCATGATGAATCACCTCTTCACCGCCCCGTTGCGTGCCGTCAGCGCACGACGGGAAGCTCGAGGTCGAGCCCCGAGCCGTCGATGAACGGCCGCAGGTCGACACTGCGCGACGGGAGGACCACGGTCGCCATGCCGGGCGTCGTCACGTCACCGCGCTGGTTCTCGCCCCAGATCTCCAGGTCGACGAGGGCGTGGCCGTCCTTCAGGTACTTCCTGGTCACGCGTCCCTTGCACCAGGTCGTGTCACCCATCGTGTTGAACCGCCTCATCTGCGTGCGGATGCGCTTGAGGAACCCCGCGTCGCCCATCCAGTTCGTGACGAGGCTCGCCATCCAGGAGGACCGCTGCGGGCCGTAGTCATAGGTCCCGGGGACTCCCACCGCCTTCGCCACGGATTCGCGGTGATGCCCGATCCCGGTGTATTCGATGCCGCCGCCCGCCTCCGGATTGCGGAAGAAGTGCCCGGGGTGCTTCATGGCCGCCTGGTAGACGACGCCGTTCGTGTGGCCGCGCCCCGAGCCCACGAGGAACCCCATGGTGTCCATCAGCGAGAGCGGCCCGCGCACGATCGAGGGCAGCTCTTCGCCCTCGACGACGTCCTCCCAGTACCGCGGGCTCTCGCCGCGGATGTCGGCCTGCTCACCCATGATCGCCTCGTGGATCCGGTCGTACTCCTCGTCGGAGTACTCATAGGCGGTGATGTCGGCGTACTTGCCGGCATCGCGGGCGGCCTTGCGCTCATGACGCGTGCAGGTTCCC
>CALKHM010000272.1 GCA_937988695.1 uncultured Microbacterium sp.
CTTCCGATCTACCTTCTCCTCGATGGTGCCCGCGGCGATCATCCGGTACACGAACACGCTGCGGCTCTGCCCGATCCGATGCGTGCGGTCCACGGCCTGCGCCTCGGCCGCGGGGTTCCACCAGGGGTCGAGCACGAACACATAGTCGGCCTCGGTGAGTGTGAGTCCGAAGCCGCCCGCCTTCAGGCTGATCAGGAACACGGGTGCATGACCGGTGCGGAAGGCCTGCACGACGTCGCTCCGCCGGCGGGTGGATCCGTCGAGATAGCCGGATCGGATGCCCGCGGCATCCAGCCGGCCCGCTGCCTGCTGCAGGAACGACGTGAACTGGCTGAACACCAGGCAGCGGTGACCCTCGGCGGCAAGCTCGGTGACCTGCTCGACGAGAGCGTCGAGCTTGGCGGAGGGGATGCGGGCGTGGGCCGGGTCGACCAGTCCCGGCGACAGGCTCAGCAGCCGCAGCAGGGTCAGCGATCGGAACACGATGAACCGGTTGCGGTCGAGGTCGTCGAGCAGACGCAGCACCTTCTGCCGCTCACGCTGGAGCACGGTGTCGTAGAGCGCGCGATGGGCGGGCGCGAGCTCCACCCACAGCTGCTGCTCCTGCTTGGGCGGCAGATCGGCGGCGACGAGCTCTTTGGTACGACGCAGCACAAACGGCCGGATGCGCTCTCGCAGCCGTCGCAGCCGTGCGGCGCGGAACGGGCCGCCCTCCTCGTTCTCGGGCACCTTGCCCTTCTCGATGGGCCCGACGTACTCCTCGCGGAACCTGCGCGCCGAGGGGAAGAGTCCGGGAGAGGTCAGCGACAGCAGCGCCCAGAGCTCGGCCAGCGAGTTCTGCATCGGGGTGCCGGTCAGGGCGAACAGCACGTCGGCGCGCAACCGTCGTACGGCCTGATACAGCTTCGTGGCCGGGTTCTTGACGAACTGGGCCTCGTCGAGCACGACCATCGCCCACGCGGTCTCGGCGAACTCGTCCTCGTCCAGGCGCAGCAGGGTGTACGAGGTGACCACCACGTCGGCGTCGACGGGCAGCGCGCCGCGCCGCGCACGAGTGGCATCGACGAGGGCCACCCGCAGGTCCGGGGCGAACCGTGCTGCCTCGTCGTGCCAGGTCGACAGCACCGAGGTGGGCGCGACCACCAGCACGGGGCGACCCGGCTCACGGGCGTGCAGGATCAGCGCCAGCATCTGCAGCGTCTTGCCCAGGCCCATGTCGTCGGCCAGCACGCCGCCCAGCCGGTGCTGCCACAGGAACGCGAGCCAGTCGTATCCGGCCTTCTGGTAGGGGCGCAGCCGGGCGCGCAGGCCGCCGGGGACGGCGCTGGGCGCGACGCGGTCGACATCACGCAGGCCCTCGGCCGTCGACCGCCACGACACGGCCGGCTCGGCCACCTCGGCGAGGTCTTCGAAGTCCGCCCACAGCGCGGTCTGGTACCTGCTCAAGCGCGGACCGGTCTCCCATTCGTTCAGCTGCGCGGCCTCGTCGATGAGCTCGCGCAGCCTGTCCAGTGCCGGATGCCGCAGCGAGAAGTAGCTGCCATCGACGAGCAGCAGCTTGTGCTGCCGCTTGGCCAGCGCCGTGAACAGCGGCTGGAACGGGATGGTGCGGCCGCCGATCGTCACCAGCACGCCGAGGTCGAACCAGTCCGGGTCGGTGCTCTCCACCGTTGAGACCGTGATCTCCGGCTCGTCGGACAGCTCGTGATATGCGCGCGGTGTGCCCCTCGTGACGACCCGAACACCGTCGAGCCGGTGCAGGGTGGGGATGATCTGTGCGACGAACTCCGCCGCCTCGACGCCGGCAAGGGTGCCCGACGCCGCCTTGCCGTCGACGGCGACGGTGCTCCAGGCCGCGCCGACGGCCGTGCGCAGCGCCGCCTCGGCATCGCCGTCCCGGTCGGGCGCGGCATCGGCCTCGTACGCATATCGCGAACCGTCCGGATACGTCCACTCCAGCGCGTACTCGACCGTGTCACGCGGCCGGTACCGCACAGTCAGCTCGAGCACGGGCGGCGCCGACGGCGCGAGGTGCAGTCCGCCGGACGAGGTGACCGGCACGCGGCGCGCAAGCCGCGGATAGCCCTCTCGGAGGAACTGCGCAGCCTCGTCCGGCGGGATCCGGACCGGTTCGCGCTCCTTCAGCAAGACGACGACCGGATCGCTCAGGCGCGCGGGCACGAGCGTGACGTGCACCTCGGAGCGATGCACGTCGTACGTACAGACACCGGTGCGCTCAACGGGCAGCACCCCGGCCGGATCTGCCGTGACGCCGTCGACGACGATCTGCGGCGTCAGCTGCAGCCCGCCATCGGATCTGCGCGCCACGTGCACGCGCGCCTCCCCGGTCTCGGCCAGACGCACCCTCTGCATCCTCGCCGTCGCGACGATCTCGATGCCGTGCTCGGCCGCGGTCGCCAGGTGGGGCCAGATCAGCGCCGAGCGCACCGTGTCGAGGGTGAGCCACTCCGAGTTGTCGTAGTACCCGCTCATCGACCAGGGGTTACGCGCGATGCCGTACAGCTCGAGCATCCAGGCGATCTGGTCGGGGTCGTTGACCCCGCCCAGCCGGCGCAATGCCTCCCATGAGACCTGGCCCTTGATCCATCGGCCGCTGGAGCGGCTGCGTTCCAGCGGCCGCATGCCGACGGATAGCTCTCCGCCTGCGGTCGCGATGCTGCGGGCAGTCGCCGTCTCCACGCGCGCCGGCGCCCAGTGCGCCTGGCCTCGCGCCACGCGCTGGCGCAGCTCGACTCCCAGCGCGAGCGGCGCAGTCCCCCGCCCTCGCGGAGCAGGGGCAAGGATGCTGCGCCACGTCGGCTCTGCAGGCATGGCATGGCCTGCACGCCCACCGGCATCCTCGGGGTCCAGGTACGCAGCGGGCACGGCGTCCATCCTCGCAGAGGCAGCGGACAGTGGGGCGTCCGGCGGCGCGCCGTCGGCGGGCGGATCAGGACGAGCGGTCGATGCGGGCGAGCACCCCGTGGATGAACGACCCCGACTCCTCGGTGGAGAACTCCTTGGCGAGCTCCACGGCCTCGTCGATGGCGACCGCGGTGGGGACCTCGTCGTTGAACAGGATCTCCCACGCTCCGATGCGCAGCAGCGCGCGGTCGACGGCCGGCATCCGCTCGAGCGACCAGTCCTTCGCAAAGGTGCTGATCTGCTCGTCGATCTCACCCTGGTTGTCGATCACGCCGTCGACGATCTCCCGCGCGTACAGCCAGGACGCCTCGCGGGCGGGCTCGGTGGCGGCGCGGGTCGCCTCGGCGGCGAGGATCGTCGCGATCCGCTCGCCGCGGACGTCGGACTGGAACAGGATGTCCATGGCGCGCTTGCGCGCCTTGGTGCGTGCGCTCATCGGGGACGGCGCGGCTCAGTTGACGCGGCCGAGGTAGTCGCCCGTGCGGGTGTCGACCTTGACCTTGGTGCCGGTCTCCAGGAACAGCGGCACCTGGATCTCGTAGCCCGTCTCCACGGTGGCGGCCTTCGTGCCTGCCGACGAGCGGTCGCCCTGCAGCCCGGGCTCCGTGTACGTGATCTCCAGGATCACCGACGCCGGCATGTCGACGTACAGGGGGTCTCCGTTGTGCAGCGCGATCGTGACGGCCTGGTTCTCGAGCAGGAAGTTCTTCGCGTCGCCGACCACAGCGGCCGGCACCGTGATCTGGTCGTAGTCGTCGGTGTCCATGAACACGAAGCCGTCGCCGTCGTTGTACAGGTACTGGAAGTCGCGGCGGTCGACCGTGGCGAAGTCGATCTTGGTGCCCGCGTTGAAGGTGCGGTCGACCGACTTGCCCGAGCGCACGTTCTTGAGCTTGGTGCGCACGAAGGCGCCACCCTTGCCGGGCTTCACGTGCTGGAACTCCACCACGTTCCAGAGCTGTCCGTCG
>CALKHM010000273.1 GCA_937988695.1 uncultured Microbacterium sp.
ATACGAGATATTGGCGTGACTGGAGTTCAGACGTGTGCTCTTCCGATCTACAGCAGCGGCAGGAGCGGCAACGGATCGGTGCCGACCGCGCCCGCCAGCCCGGCGAGGACGTCGTCGTTCCACGGCAGGGGCACGCTCTTGCCCAGCTGCGAGCCGAAGTCGAACGTGTCGGGGTCGTTGTAGATGCCCGGCTCGTCGCTGAAGAACCCGGCGATGGTCGAGCCGAACTCGGCTGCGTATCGCGCGTGGATGCGCTCGTGCACGTTGTCGATGAGCAGCTGCGTGGAGGCGGCGTTGAGGTAGTCGATGTGCTGGGCATGCCGCTGGCTGCCGCCATCGGCGACGGCGGTCAGGAAGAAGACGCGCCACCAGCCGTCCGGGATGTCCCAGTGCAGGATGCCGTCGGTGATCCGGTCGGTGAGCTCGACGGGGTCGCCGGTCAGCTCGTGCCCGTCCTCTGCTCGCCGGTAGGCCACCACGCGCAGCAGGGTCCCGGGGTCCAGCGCCGCCGATGGGCCCCAGAACTGACGGCGTTCGACGATGAGCGACGCGCCGGCGGCGGGGCCCACGACGTCGGTATGGCGCTCGGTGAGAAAGCGGCGGCGCAGCTCGGGGGCAGCATCCTGCACCGCACCACCGGCGTGCCCCGTGGGAAAGGAGTCGTCGTCGAAGAACCACACCCTCATGCCCCGCCGGCGCGCGATCTTCAGCACGGCGTCGACATCATGCCACCAGCCGTCGCCGAGGAAGTCCGGGTGCGGACGCGCCTCGAGGATCACCGCACGGATGCCGGCGTCACCGATGCGCTCCATCTCCTCGCGTACAGTCGCCGTTCCGGTGCCCTTCTGCCAGAACAGGGGCATGATCGCGCCCGGCACCGTGCCGGCGACGGCGTCCTGCAGGCGTTGCAGCGTCATGCGGCATCCTCCCTCTGCGTGAGCTCGAAGCGTGCGTGCACCCGGGAGACGCCGTCGTCGATCCAGACCGTGAAGGCCCCTGGTTCGAGCAGCTGCGTGCCGTCGTCGGTCCAGAACCGCAGGTCGTCGGCTCCCAGCGTGAACGCGAGGGTGGTGGCGTCACCGGGTTCGAGGGTCACGCGCGTGAAGCCGCGCAGACGTCTCACCGGCTGCGTCACCGACGCGATCTCGTCGCGCACGTACAGCTGGACGACGTCGTCGCCGACGCGGGTGCCGGTGTTCTGCACACGCACGCGCACATCGATCGTCGCGCCGGCTTCGAGGTCGGCGAGCGCGACGACGCGGCCGAACGCGACGTCGCCCAGCGCGAACGTCGTATAGCCGAACCCCGCGCCGAAGTCGAAGCGGGGGCCGAGCGGAAGGTCGAGGTACTTCGACGTGTAGTAGTCGTCGGTGTTGTCCGGGCCGGCCAGCCCCGGGTGGGCCTCGCCCTGGATCCGTCCGCCCGTGCGCGGCGGCCGGCCGGTGCTCTCGTGGTCGTAGTGGATCGGCACCTGGCCGACCGCGCGTGGGAACGTCATCGGCAGCCGGCCGCCAGGGTTCGTCCGCCCGACGAGGACCTCGGCGATGGCTGCGGGACCCTCGACGCCGAGATGCCAGGCCACGAGCACCGCGTCGACCTCATCCACCCAGTCCTCGACGACGAGGGGGCGGCCGGTCGCGAGCACGATCACGACCGGCGTGCCGGTGGCCGCGACCGCACGGATGAGCCGCACCTGGGGGGCGGGCAGTGCGATGTCGGCGCGCGAGCTCGCCTCGCCCGACAGCGCGCTGGGCTCGCCGACCGCGAGCACCACGACGTCGGCGCGGGCGGCGCGACCGACCACGTCGGCGAGATGCTCCTCGGACACCGCGAAGACGTCCGCACCGTCGGCGACCTCGAGCGCGGCATCCGTCATCGCCTCGGCCAGGGCGTCGGCGAGCGTCTGCGAGACCGGTGATGCGAAGCTCTGCACCCACGCGCCGAGATGGTCGGTGCTACGGGCGAAGGGCCCGGCCAGCAGCACCTGCGCGCCGCGTGCGAGAGGCAGGACCGCGCCCTCGTTGCGCAGCAGCACGAGACAGCGCGACGCGGCCGCTCGAGCGTGCGCGCGGGCGGGCGCAGTGGCCGAGCGCACCTCGCGGCGCTCGTCGGCGTACGGGTTCTCGAACAGCCCCAGCCGTTCCTTGAGCGTGAGCACGCGGCGCACCGCGTCGTCGACGCGTGCCGGGGAGAGCTCGCCGGGGGTCAGCACGGCGACGCCGTCGTCGTCGACGAGCAGCGATCCGCCCATCACGACGTCGACACCCGCCTCGATCGCACGGGCCACGGCGGTCTTCTCGTCCGGTACGATCCCGTGGTCGACGAGCTGTGCGACCCCGTCGGCGTCGCCGACGACGACACCGGCGAACCCCCACTCGTCCTTCAGCACGCCAGTCAGCAGTCCTGTGTTCGCATGCATCGGGATGCCGTTGAGGGCGTTGAACGACGCCATCACCGAGGCGGCGCCCGCCGCGACACCGGCCCGGAAGGTCTCGAGGTAGGTCTCGCGCAGCCGACGGTGCGACATGTCGGTCGTGTTGTAGTCGCGGCCGGCCTCGGCGGCGCCGTACGCCACGAAATGCTTCAGGCAGGAGGCGACGACGTCACGCCGGGAGAGGCGGTCACCCTGGTATCCGCGCACCTTCGCCTCGGCGAACCGGCTCGACAGGAACACGTCCTCGCCGAACCCCTCCACGACACGGCCCCAGCGCGGATCCCGGGTGACGTCGACCATCGGTGAGAACGTCCAGTTCACGCCGTTCGCCCGCGCCTCCGCCGCCGACACGCGGGCATCGGCGGCCGCCACCGCCGGGTCGAAGCTTGCCGCCTGAGCGAGCGGGGTCGGGAAGATCGTGAACTGACCGTGTACGACGTCCAGTGCGACCAGCAGCGGGATGCCGAGCTCGGACTCCTCGACGGCGACGCGTTGCAGCGCGTTGACCGCGGCCACGCTCGGTGGCCAGAACTGTGCGCCGATCCCGCGGCGGGCGAGGTCGTGCTGGATGGCGGTGTCCGCGCGCCACACGATCTGCAGCTGGAGGAGCTTCTGCTCCCACGTCATGCGCTCAAGGAGCGCGTCCACGCGCGCGCTCACGAGGACGTCCCGGCGTCCAGGGGACGGTAGCGGAACGACCGGAACGTGACGTGGCCGTCGCCGGCGCAGAAGATCGCCGGTCGCAGGCTCTTCAGGTCGTTCATCGTGGCGGAGTGGTAGCCCTGCGTGTCGTACCGCACCCCGTGCCGCACCCACGATGCTCCGGGCCGGCGGTACCAGCCGGTCACGATGTGATGGTCGTTGCGCAGGCGCAGCTGGAGCATCCGACCGGGCTCGACGCGCTCGAGCCAGTGCGAACGTGCGCCGCCGGCGTAGCTGATCATGGTCTGCCCGTCCCAGGCCATGCCGCAGAACAGCCGGCTGTTGAAGTAGAGGAGCAGGCCGCCCAGAGCCCCGGCGCGGGTCTCGACCTCGACCTCGACCTCGTAGGCGCGGTCCATCGACCAGGTCGTCAGCGGCGACGAGTCGGCGGGCGCGGTCCCCTTGGCCCGCAGTATCAGACCGTCTGCGCCGAAGCGTGCCCGGGACGTCTCGTCGGGCGACGGGTTGTCGAACACCCAGCGCTGGCCCCAGCGGGGCTCGGCGAAGTCGTCGTCGGGGGCCGGCACGGCCGTGGGCATCCCGTGCGCGGTCGGCATCGCCTGTGCGGCCCCGAGATCGGCGGCAGGCGCCGTCGGCCAGTCGTCGTCGGTCCACACGATGGGCTCGAGCAGCGCCTGGCGCCCGAGTGTCCGGTAGTCGTTCTCATACCCGTGCGACATCATCCACCACGAGCCGTCGGCGGCCTCCAGGATCGTGGCGTGGCCGCGCGACCACCACGCCTCCTCGGCCGATCGGGTGCGCGCGACGGGATTGTACGGCGAGTTCTCCCAGGGACCGAGCACGCTGCGCGACCGCGCCACGATCACCATGTGGCCGGTGGCAGGGCCGCCGGTGCCGCCGACCGCACTGACGAGATAGAGCCAGTCGCCGCGCCGGAAGAACTTCGGGCCCTCCAGCGCGTAGGCCTCGGTGACCCACTCGTCCGGGTAGCGCCATCCGTCGTACGCCTGCTCGAGTCCGGTGACCGCGCGCAGGCCGTCCGCGCTCAGCCGGCAGCGGCGGATGCCGTTGACGAACAGATACCGCTCGCCGTCCTCTCCGACGACATGGCCGGGATCGATCGCGCCGCTGATCCCGGTGAAGACCGGATCGGTCCACGGCCCCTCCGGGCTGTCGGCAGTGATCACCCAGATCTGCGGCTCGGTGATCGCATCGGACCACGGGCTCGGGATGAACGGGATGTAGATGTAGTAGCGGCCGTCGTGCTCGACGAAGTCGGGGGCGAACACGGTCGCCAGTGGATGGCGGAGCGCGCAGGTCACGAACGTCCAGTTGACGAGGTCGGGTGAACGCCAGATGGTGAGCCCCGGCGCGGCGTCGAACGACGAGTACGTCAGGTAGTACTGGTCGCCCACGCGCAGCACGCTGGGATCGGGCCGGTCGCCGGGCAGCACCGGGTTGCGGAAGCTGCCGTCGCCGGCGTCCGCCGGACGGCGGCTGGTCACCTCGGGCATCGTTCAGCCCTTGAGCCCGCCGGCGAAGCCCTGGATGAAGCGCTTCTGGGCGAACAGGTAGAAGGCGAGGATCGGGATCATCGACACCAGTACGATCGCGAAGATCTTGTTCCACTGCGAGACCAGCGACCCGATGAAGTAGTACATGGCCACCGGCAGGGTCTGGTTGGCCGAGCCGCCCAGGAAGATGAGGGCCGTGAAGAAGTCGTTCCACACGATGAGGCCGGTCAGGATCGCCACGGTCCCCGTCGCCGGCGCGATCAGCGGCAGCACGATGCGGAAGAAGATCTGCGTGCGGCTGGCCCCGTCGATCGTCGCGGCCTCTTCGTACTCGGTGCCCAGGCTCCGGAAGAAGCCGGCGTAGAGGAAGATCGCGAGAGGCAGCAGCATCCCGGTGTACAGCACGATCATGCCCCAGAGGGTGCCGGTCAGCCCGATCGCGCGGGCGCCGATGTATAGCGGGACGGTGCCCAGCTGCGAGGGCAGCACGATCGCGACGAGGAACAGGTAGTACACGACCTTGCTCCACCGGCGCGTGCTGCGGGCGATGACATAGCCGGTGAGCGAGCCCAGGAGCACCAGCCCGATGATCGCACCGACGGTCATGATCGCACTGTTGATCAGGCCCTGGACGATGTTGCTGTTGCCCTGCGCGGTGAACAGCTCGGTGAAGTTGCCCCAGGCCGGCGCGTCCGGCAGCGCGAGCGGCGAGGTCGTGAACAGCTCGTCGTTCGACTTGAACGCCGTGGCGACGAGGAAGTAGAAGGGGATGAGGAAGACCAGCGCGAGCACCCAGATGAGCACCTCGCGCAGGGCGGTGAGCTTCGTGTAGCGGAACATCGGTCAGTCCTCCTCGCGACCGCTGGAGACGCGCTGCTGGATCACCGCGAAGACCAGGATGATGACGGTCAGCACGAGCGCCAGCGCGGCGCCGTAGCCGAAGTTGCCGAGGGTGAACGCCTGCTTGTACACCTCGGTGGCAAGCGTGGCCGTCGCCCCTGCCGGCCCGGTTCCGGTCAGCGCCATGATCTGGTCGAACACGCGCAGCCCGTTGACCAGGCCCAGGGTGGTGGAGATCGCGACCGCCGGCCGGATCGCGGGGAGCGTGACGTGCCAGAAGCGCTGCCAGAGGCTCGCGCCGTCGATCGCCGCGGCCTCTTCGATCTCGACGGGGACGGCGGCAAGGCCGGCCATGTAGATCACCATCGAGAAGCCGGTCTGCTGCCAGACGATCACGATGAGGATCGTCCAGATCGCCCAGGTCGGATCGCCGGTCCATGCGCGCGCCACGGAGTCGAGGCCGATCGCGCGCAGCACCGTGTTCAACGGGCCGTTGTAGTCGAAGATGAACTTCCAGATGTAGGAGACCGCCAGGGGGCTGAGCACCACCGGCATGAAGAACAGCACGCGCAGCGCGTAGCGGGTCTTCAGCCCGCGGTTCAACCCCAGCGCGATGGCCAGGCCGAGCACGTTGGTCAGGATCACCGAGCCGAACGCGAGGAACAGCGTGTTGCCCAGCGCCAGCAGCTTGCTGGAGTCCTGGAAGATCCTGCGGAAGTTCTCGAAGCCGATCCAGTCGAAGGAGCCCAGCCCCGACCAGTTCGTGAACGCGAAGGCGCCGCCGAAGACGGTGGCGATGTAGTGGATCGCGATGACGAGCACGACGCCGGGCAGTGCCCACCACCAGTGGCCGAACTTCAGCAGGCCGGGTCGGCGCGGACGTGTGCCGCGCCGGGAGCCGCCCCGGCCGGGCACGATCACCCGCTCTGTCTCGGATTCGACCGTCGTCGTCATCGTCGTCCTCCCACGCCGTCGTGTGCACGCGGTCGCCCGGCACCGGGTGCCGGGCGACCGCTCGCGATCAGTTCGCCCAGGCGGCGTCCATGTCGGCGAGCACCTGGTCGATGGTCTTCTGACCGGTCAACAGGCCCAGCACACCGGCGCCCAGCGCGTCGTACACCGACGCGTTCGGCCACGACGAGTTGGGGATCGGCGTGTAGGCGCCGTCCTTCAGGACGCTCTCGACGGGGGCGTACACCGAGTCCTTGAAGTCGATGTCCTCGTAGCCGGACACCGGGATCGTGCCCTGGTCCTTCGCGAACGCCTTCGACTGCGCAGGGTCGGCCATCCAGTCCAGGAACTTCTGTGCGGCGACCTTGTTCTTCGAGCTCGCGGCGATCGAGTACGCGTAGGTCGAGCTGGCGATCCCGTAGGCCTTGTCGCTGGAGGTCGCCGCGGGGAACGCGTACACCGCGAACTTGGCGTGACCCTGCGCCGCCGTGTTGATCTCGGTGGCCGCGCCGCTGGGTCCGAACATGCCCAGGGCCGCGCCCTGCGTGAGCCCGTTGGTGATCGCGTCGAAGCCGGCGCCTTCGGCACCCTTCTGGAAGCAGCCCGCCTTGTTCATGTCGACGATCGCCTGCAGGGTGTCCTTCCAGCCCTGCGAGTCGGCGAAGGTGACCTTGCCGGCCAGGCGCTCCTGATCCCACTGGGGGTCCTGCGCGTACACCCGCGTCGCCGCGATGGTCTGCGCCATGATGCCGGTGTTCGCTCCCACCGACCCGGCGATGACGAACAGCGACTTCTTGTCGGCGGCCATCTTCTTGCACGTGTCCAGAACGCCCTGGAAGTCGGACGGGTAGGCGACGCCGGGCAGATCGTTGTAGATGTTGCCCACGAACGCGATGTCCAGCGCCTGACCGTAGGTCTTGCCATCGACGATGAACTGCGCGTCCGCACCGGCCGGGATGACCTTCTTGGCGGTGTCGTCCAGCGGCGCCAGCAGGCCCGCCTTGGCGAGGGTGACGAGGCTGTAGGCCTGGCCGACACCGGGAGCCGCGACGAAGACGTCAGAGGCGTTGCCGGCCTGCAGCTGGGTGCGGATGGTCTGTGCGTAGGTCTCGCCGGGCAGCTTGTTGAGCGTGATCTTCACGCCCGGGTTCTCTGTCATGTACTGGTTGGCGAGCTTCTCGTAGCCGGTCTCGACCTCGTTCGAGACGCCGAACGCGAGCGAGAACTGCTTCGTGTCGGTGGTGGTGTTCCCTCCGTCTCCACTCGTTCCCGAGCATCCGGCGAGGATGAGGGCTCCCGCGACCGCGGTGGCGAAGACGCCGGCGCGGACCGCACGAGAGCGACGTTGCTGTGTCATGTCGGGCCTTTCTGACTTCGTTGTCGGCGGCTCGCTCTTCGAGGCACCGGGCTGGTGAGATCAGTATGCGACACATGCGCCAGAAACGCACATAACTTCTCTCAATATCGGACATAAGCGAAGGGGGTCCCGCCCTCAGGGCGTCGAGGTCAGCGGGCACCGAGTTCTGCGAGCACCGCGGGGACCGCCCGTACCGCCAGCGCGACGCTGGTCAGTGTCGGGTTGCTGACCGTCGCGGTGGGGATCAGCCCGTTGCCGCCGAGGAAGAGATTGCGCAGGCCCCACACGCGCGAGCGGTCGTCGACCACCGACGCCGCGCCGCCGTCATCGCCCATCCGCACGGTGCCCTTGTAATGCAGCGACGTGCCGGCGGGCATGAGCCGTGGCTCACCGCCGGGGACGAACCGCCCGATGCGCTCGGCCACCGCTCGCAGATCGGCCGAGGCCGCCTCGACCTCCGCGAGCTCGCGCTCGGTGATCTCGTACTCGATCGAGAACTGCGGCATCCCCCAGCCATCCGTCGCATCGTCGGAGAAGACCAGCCGATCCTGCGCACGCGGGAACTTGCGCACGCCGTTGCCCATCGCCACGAAGCGGGCGGCGCCGACGCGCACCGACGCCTCGTCCACGGGGAACGGCGCGTCGGCCATGTGCATGACCTGGGTGCGATACGGATGGATGCCGGCGACATACGGGATGCCGAAGGTCGAGGCGGTCGGATCCTTCACGAGCTCGGCGACCGGAGTGTCCACGCCGGCGCGCTCCTGCACCTCGTCGCGCAGGGCGACGACGCTGTACACGAGCACGTGTTCGGTGAGGTGGCGGCCCAGGGCCTCCGGCCGGATGCCGGATGCCCACAACAGCTGCGGGGTCTGGAACGCACCCGCGGCCACGACCACGACCGTCGCCGAGATCGACCGGCGCGCGCCGGTCGGCAGGTGCTCGGCCTCGACGGCAACGACCCGGTCGCCGTCCACGACGAGCCGGCGCGCGATGGTGTCGGCGTGCAGCTCGACCTGCCGTCCCGCCAGGATCGTGTCGGCCCCGCCCCAGCGGACCGAGCCGTCGGGCTGCGGCATCGCCGACATCGGCAGTCCGTCCGGCAGCCGGTCCGGCGGCAGGACGCCGGCGAACTGCTCGCGCAGCATGTCCTTGATCGCACGACCGTACGGGTTCTCCGGAAGCGTGGTCACGTGCATCAGCCGTTCGGCCTCATCCAGGTGCGCGTCCAGCTCGGCGGAGGGGATGAAGGGGATGCGCTCGTCGTCGTTGGGGCGCGGCGTCGCGCAGGTCCAGTGCACGCCCATGCCGCCGACGCAGCTGGACATGGCCGCGGCCGGCATCCCGCTCTGCTGGCCGGGCGCGGCCAGATACGTGCCGCCGGGAGAGATGATCGTGCCCTCCACGTGCAGGGGGCGCTCGCCGTCCGCGGGCGACGAACCCCGCGGGCCTTGCGAGCGCTCGCGTGCCGCGTCGCGCTCGGCGACGGGGAGGTTGCGCACGTTGGTGCCCGGCGGTGTGGACACCTGCGGGCCGAGCTCGAGCATCGTGATGCGGGTGCCCGGCCGCGCATCGGCGACCAGCCGGGCGAACGCGCAGCCCACCGGTCCGCTGCCCACGATGACGACATCGGTGTCGGTCATCGTCCACTCCCTCCGCTCAGGATCCGCCGCTCGAGCAGCAGGTGGCGGCGCAGCTGCTCGAGCGCGTCGCCGTTGTGGAACGCGTGCCCCTCGTACTCGCTCATCAGAACGCCACGGAACCCGGAGGCGACGATCGCGCCGAGCAGCTTCTCGAGCGGGATCGTGGGGTCTTCCAGCTGCGCGTCGACATGGTAGAACTTCGAGTGGAAGTACTGCGTCCACGGCAGCAGCGTCGCGAAGCCGTCCAGGTCTGCCGGCCCGAACGACAGAAAGCCGAAGAAGTCGGAGATCGCCATCCGCTCGGCCTGTCCGCCGCCCTGTTCCCGCACGCGGGCGAACACCTCGTCCTCGGTCATCCCGGAGTGCCGGTTCTCGATGACGAACTCGAGCAGGCGCCGATCGGCGCCGGCGGCCAGGTAGCGTGCCAGGGCGGGCTCGGCGGGTCGCTCGATGAAGCATCCGAAGTCGGGCACGAAGCCGAGTCGTCGGCTGCCGATGCGCTCGAACTCCGCGAGCATCTGCTGGACGTCGGGATCGCTCGGCTTCGACGGCGCATGCACCTCGATGCCGACGTTGACGTCGTACTGCTCGGCGAGCATCGCGGCCAGCGGAAGCAGATGCAGCGGCACGGCGCCCGCCCGCAGGTGGTGGCATCCCAGCTCCACGGCGGTCATGAGGTCGGCGGTCAGATCGAGGATGTAGTCCTCGTCGACCGGCTCGTGCCCCGTGATGCGCCCCACATCGGCGTAGCCGCCGTAGCTGAACGGAACGAGGCCGCGGCGATCTGCGGCGGCGCGCACGCGGTCGATCTCCTGGACGGACGGACGCGGATACCTGTCGAAGAAGACCGCGCCGACCAGCTCGAAGCGCTGCACGCCGAGCTCGTGCACGTCGTCGAGGCAGTCCTCGATCGTGTAGTCGGGATCCTCCACCCACCGCTGGTCGAAGCCGTACAGCGAGACGCCCTGCTCGATGCCGCCGATGTTCATTCCGCCTCCTGCAGGGTGAGCGTGCGCGACGCCGAGCCGTCGATCATCCCCCAGGCACCGGGCCCGAGGCGCATATACGGTGATCTCAGCACCAGCGTCACGCCGACCTCGTGGTCGCCCGAGGCGAGCCCGCCCTGGTAGACACGCACCCGCAGCGGCTTCTTGACCGACCAGAACTCGGTGAAGGCCTGCGCCAGGGCGCTGAGGGGAAGCAGCGTCCGGTCGTGCTCGAACAACAGCAGATGATCGGCGATGCGCTCGCCGTCGACGGTGAGCTCGAAACGCTCGATGGTCGACAGCGGCAGGCCGCGATAGTAGTTGAGCCCGATGTCGAGCGTGAAGCCGACCGGGCCCCGCGCGAGCACGACCGCTCGCAGGGCTCCGGGCCGCAGGACACTGTCGACATAGGGCAGCTTCAGATACGTCGTCGTCATGTGATCCGTCCTCGGTGACTGGTGTGCGGCTCATCCTGGCACACCTTTTGCGTGGTTTTGTCATTAGTCTGGCTGATTTCGACTATCACAATCGACGATGACCGAGCGAACTATAAAGGCATTACAGTTCTTGCATCGCACTCGAGGAGGAGAGCAATGCACACGCCCGAACAGCCGATCGTCGTCTTGGGCGGCGGACCCGCCGGCATGGCGACGGCCCTGAGCCTGATGACCGCCGGCCACTCGGCGGTCATCTACGAGCGCTACCCCCAGGCCCGCCCCGCCGGGAACATCCTGAACCTGTGGCCACCGCCCATCAAGGCCCTTGCGGCGATGGGCGTGGACACGCACGACCTCGGCGCACCATGCCATTCCACGTTCCGCAGCGCATCCGGCCACGTGCGTGCCGACATCCGGATCCCCAGCGAGGTCATCCGGCAGTACGGCGGCGGATTCATCGGGATGCTGCGCCCGGACCTGTACCGTCGCATGCTCGCCGCCCTTCCCGAGGGGATGCTGCGGGTGGACACCGAGGTGACCGGCATCGCCGACCGCGGCGACCACGTCGAGCTGACGCTGAAAGACGGATCGCGCACCACCACCCCGCTGCTCGTGGGGGCCGACGGCATCGACTCCATCGTCCGTGCCCGGCTGTGGGGCGCCTCTCCCAAGCGGGAGCACCGGCTGCACATCATCGGCGGATACACGTTCGCCGAGGTGCCCGGCACCGAGAAGGGCGAGGCGATCATCTCGCACAACCGCACGGTGCAGGGCTCCTACACCGCGATCCGCAGCGACGGCCGCGATGGCTACCAGTGGTGGACGCTCGAGGCCTGCGATCCGGATGCCGCGGCCCCCGCCGATCTGCGCGCGCACGCGCTGCGGCTGAGCCAGGGATTCGGCCCGCTGCCGGCGCTCATCGAGGCGACCCCCGACGCGCACGTGCAGCGCTGGGTGATCCGCGACCGGGTGCCGCTGAAGAGATGGTCGAAGGGCCGCATCACGCTGGCCGGCGATGCCGCGCATGCCACCTCGCCGTATGCGGCATACGGGGCGGGGATGTCGATCGGCGACGGGTACTTCCTCGGGCAGCTGCTTGCCGGGGTCGACCTCGCCGACACGGCCGCCGTGCGCGCGGTGCTGGACCGGTACGACGCGCTGCGCATCCCGCACACGACGGCGCAAGTGCAGCAGGCGTATATCCTCGGTCGCATGTTCCATCACGCCCCCGCACTCCTCCGGCCGCTGCGGGACGCCGTCCTGGATCACACGCCGATGCTGCAGAAGCAGGTGGGCGAGCGCAGCCCGCGAGAGATCGTGGAGCAGCTCGACGAGATGGGTGCCGGCATCCTGAGCCCCGCCCGATGAGCCGGGCCACGCCCGTGAGCCGCGCCGTGCGCGAACCGCTCCAGGAACGCAGCCGCGCGCGCTGGGAGCGGGTGATCGCCGCCGGTCGCGAGCTGCTCGAATCCGGCGGCTACGACGCGCTCACGATCAGTGAGGTGTGCCGTCGGGCCGGGGCGACTGCTCCGTCGATCTATGCCCGCGTCGACGGGCGGGCGGGGCTCTTCCGCGCCGTGTACGAAGACGGGATGCGGGCGGTCGTGGCCACCGAGGAGGAGCTGTTCTCCGCCGCCGACGGCACGATCGCCGGGGTGGTGACCGCGACGGCCGGCGTGTTCGACCGGCATGCGGCGTTGCTGCGCGCGGTCATCCGGCGAGCGGTCGAAGACCCCTGGCTGCTCGCACACGGCGCGGCGTCCTCGCGACGACTGCAGCAGCGCATCGCGGCGGCGCTGCCGGTGCACGATCGGGATGCCGCCGCCTCGGCCGCGCGGGTCGTGTACGAGGCGTGCGCCTTCCGCACGATGTACGGGCCACGGTTCTGGTCCGACGAGCCGGAGACGTTCGACGCGTTCTGCGTGCGCCTGTCGGGGCTCGCCTCGAGCGTGGGCAAGGACTGACGACGATCAGCTCGATCCTTCCTGCGGCAGTCGCAGCAGCCGCACGCGGATGGCGCCCACGGTGTCCAACGGCAGGAGGTTCAGCCGCTCGTCGCCGTTGAGCGCGCGCCCGGGCACCCACCGCCCCTCGGTGAACGTCCCCTCCACGACCGCGTCGACCTCGACGACGGCATCGTCGCGGAAGAAGTCGAGGGTGACGCCCTCGCCGACGACCAGGAGCTCGTCGTCTGACTCGGCCACGATCAGCGCGAGCGGGCGGGTGTCGTGCGCAGCCCCGATGCGCGCCCCGTCGGTCGTCTCGGCGGGCGGTTCCGGCGCGGGCGGAAGGGTGGCGACCCCGGCGTCCAGCAGCATCCGGCCGAACAGCTCCCGCGTCCCGCGCGCCACGATCCGCAACCCGCCGAGGGCGACCTCGGCGCGCTCGCTTCCCGGCTCCAGGACGATCCCCGCGATCCTGCCCTCCCGCTGCGCGGCCACGAGGGTCGTCTCCAGCTGTGCGAGCAGTCCCAGCAGCCGGGCGGTCTGGCCGCCGGCACGGGCGTCGTCGATGCCGAACGCCGACCATCCCAGCGCGCCGCGCGCGATCGACAGCACGGCATCCCCCGCGCGCAGCCGGCACTCCGGGACGAACAGCGCGTGGCCGCCGGACGCGTAGGTCTGAACGACCCCGGCCGCATCGTCGATGTAGATGTCCGGACTGAGCATCGCCAGGGTCGGCGCCGCGGCACGCCAGACGTCGAGCACCCGTGCACCGGGTCCGCCGCTGGGGTACTGACCGGGGTGTTCCTGCCCCGGCTGCGGGCCGAGCCAGGCGTTGACGTAGAGCGGGACCGGACATGTCGCCGCGCCGGCGGCGGCGAGCGTCTCGACGTAGGTCGCGAACGCCCACGCCATGAAGATCTCGTCGCACTCGTCGCCTTCGCCGAGCACCTCGGCCCAGGACCCGTCGGTGCGCGAGCCGGCGGTGCGCCACAGGCGGCCGGCGGCCGACTGCACCGCGGCATCCCTTGCGAATGCGATGAACTCCGCCGGGACCGGCGCGTTCCAGGCCGCCTCGGCGAGCTCGGATCGGTCGCGGCTGTCGGCCAGCAGCCCCACCTCGTTCTCGACCTGCACCAGCGCGAGGCGGTCACCCCGCGGATGCTGCGAGATGAACGCCATGAGCGCCGCGAAGGCGCGCGCATCGGCGTCGCGCAGCTCGCGCGAGAACACGCTCAGGACGGGCTTGTGCGTGGCACCGTCGTAGGTGAACGCGGGGCGGATGCCCGCGCGGACGCGGGCGCGCGGGAACCGCTGCGTGTCGGCGCGCACCCAGCGCGGAGCGTACGTCGATCCGGCGTTCTTGAACGCCCCGAACCACAGCAGCACGAGCCGGAGGCCGCAGGCATCGGCCTGCGCGAGCATCGCATCGACGAGTGAGAAGTCGAGCGCGCCCTCGGTCGGCTCGCAGAGGTCCCAGCACGCCGGGGCGATGACCGTGTTGCCGCCCAGGTCGCGCACGTGCCGGAACGACTGCGCGATGCCGTCGCGGCTGGATGCGGAGGAGTTGTGCACCTGCCCGCCGACCAGCAGCACGGGGGCATCCCGGTGCAGCAGCGTCCGGCCGGCGACACGCCAGTCGCTCATCGATGTCCTCCTTCGCTCGGGCGCGTGCAGGGGCGCGACCCGGCCGCCCGCATGCCACGCACTACTCGGCCCAGACCATCGACATCCCGCCGACGTCGGGGGGCTCGCCCCACGTCGGCGGCTGCGCGAGCCGTTCGAGCTGCCCGGCACGCGAGGTCACCACGAGGAGCCAGTCACATTCGGGCCCGGCGGTGGGCGCCGTGACGAGCGTCTGCCGGAGGAGGGGAACCTCGAACGGCTCGCCTGCGAGCTCGCCCGAACGCGGGTCGAACCACACGCCGCGATATGTCCGACCGCTCGCGAGCCGCTCCAGGCTCAGGGTCTCGCTGCCGCCGTCGGTGAGGTAGACGAGCAGGAACTCCCCGTCGCGGTCGACGGCCGCCTGACGATGCCGGTCGACACACTGCGGGCCGCACTGCGCCTCGTGCGCGAGTATCGACTGCGCCGGCACCCACCGGTGGAGGTCCATGGCCTCGGCGAGGCCACGCAGCACCGTCATCTGCCCGGCGCCCGGATGCGACAGCGCATCGAACCAGGTCGCGTCGAGAACCTCGTTGCGCTCCTTCTCGGAGATCATGCACCACACCGACGCGTGCCCGTAGGTGTGTCCGAAGGCGCCCGCCAGCAGGTTCCCGTACGCCCGCATCCGCACGATCCAGTCGCCGTGCAGTGGGAACGGCTCCGGCCAGTTCATGGGCATCCGCTCGTAGGCCGGCTCGGCATCCAGCACGGGCAGCACGCGTGCGCGCTCCACCTCCCGGCGCACCGCGGCGTAGCTGCGCGTGTGCCGGCCGTGCCCGGACTGCAGCGTGATGAAGCTGATCCAGGCCTCCTCGTCGCCCCAGTACGACATCGTGGAGAACTCCCCCGTCTCCATCTCGTAGCACGTGTGATACGTGATGAGCACGCGGTCCCACACCGAGGACGGGACATCCCACTGCGCGGTCTCGCCGGTCACGCCGTGGGCGATGCCCTCGGCGAGCCTGCGCCAGACATCGCGATAGTCGACGCCCCTGTGCAACGGCTGGCGATCGCCGCCGAGGCACCAGATGAGGTTCGTCCGATCCCGGTAGCGATCACCGATCCATCGGCCGAACCCGTAGGCGTTCTCGACGGTGACCGTTCGCGGGAACGTGCCCCCGCCCCAGCTGTCGCCGACGACCAGCTGCCCCCACACCGGAAGCAGCAGCACGTAGAAGCCGAGGCTCTCGGCGAGGTCGAGAAGGCGATCCAGATACCCGAAGTACGCCTCGTTCGGCCGATCGAGGTCGCCGTCGAGCAGGGCGGGATCGCCGGCGGGATCGCGCATCTCGACGTCGCGCTCAGGATCGAGCGCGACGATCTGCAATGCGGTGAAGCCCTGCTGCCGGCGCCGCTGCATGTAGTAACGGGCGTCGTCCCATTTGAGCCGCTGCGGGAGAGTCCACGCAGTATCGGCGAGATAGAGGAACGGGCGATCGGATGCCGTGACCAGGCGCCGTCCGTCGGCGGAGACCTTCAGCCGCTCCAGCCGAGCGGGCGGCCGCTCCCGCCGGGCCGGCGCACCGGTCATGCCCTGATCCAGTCGGCGATCGCCTCCACCGTGGGCAGCGCGGTCGGATCGGCGGGCTCGTTGATGTGCGCGTGATCGGCGCCGGGCTCCAGATGCAGCGTGACGTCGACACCGGCATCGGCCAGCAGCGCGGCGAACGCCTCACCCGACGGGCGCAGCCCGTCGAGCTCGCACACCACGATGAGGGTGCGCGGGAATCCTTCGCCCGAGCCCAACCCCGCGAACACGTGCGGGTCGGCCAGCGCCTCGGCGGAGCCCGCATAGTTCAGGGCCAGTTGCGTCGTGGGCGACGCCGGATCGGGCAGGTGGCCGGGCCTGCCTCCGTCGGGATGGGCGACGGGGTAGACCAGCACGAGACCCGCCGGCAGTGCTGCCCCCGCGTCGCGCAGTTGCGCGGTGACGCCGGAGGTCAGCGCGCCGCCGGCGCTGGCGCCGCCGAGCAGGAGGGCGTCGGCGTCCACGCCGACGAGGTCGCGCGCGTGCGCGCGTGCATACTCCCACGCGGCGATCACGTCGTCGGACGGAACCGGATGGTGCACGTCGCCGAGGCACTTCGTGTAGTCGACGGCGAGCACTGGGATGCCACGGCTCGCAAGCTCGAGGGCGACCCAGTGCGCCTCGGGCATGTCGAGATATCCGCCGATGAACGCGCCACCGTGCACCCAGACCAGCGCACGGCCCGACGCCACGGCGCTGTCGTCCCGGTACGCGCGTGCGGGCTGCGGTCCGTGCGCACTGGCGACGACGAGCTCGTGCGTGGTCACGTTCGCCAGTCGCGGGAAGCGGCGCTTCAGCGACGCCGTGTCGATGTCGGTGCGCGGATCGGCCGGCTCGCCGTGCTCGCGCAGCCAGCGCAGGGCATCGGGCAGCGGCATCCGCCTGATGTCGACGTCTGCTGATTCTTCCGTCATGTCGTGGCCTTCACTCGATCAGTCCGCCAGTGACCGCATCGTGGAGCGGATGAGGTCGTGCTGGCGGCGCACCAGCACGAGCGGGTCGACCTCGCCGAGCTCGGCGAACGCGTGTCCCTCCCACTCGCTGGACCAGTACCCGCGGTATCCGCCCTCGACGAACACGCGCACGAGCTCGGGATAGTCGATCGCCGGCTCCTGTCCGCTCTCGTCGATGTCGTAGAACTTCGCGTGCACGTGCAGGATCTGCGGCATGATGTCAGCCCATTCGCGCGGGTCGACGTGGCCATGCATGTTGAAGGCGAGGTGGGCGAACGAGCCGAGCCGCCCGGGGTCGAAATCGCGCCCGCGCAGGTACCCGATGAACTCCTCCTGCCGTTCGCGCATCGCGGCATCCGTCGCCCAGATGCGCTGCAGCCTGGCCAGGGCCTGGTCGTCGAGCCCCGCGCGCTGCACGGCGCGCAGCAGGGTCGGTGACATCGCGCGCATGGTCGCAGAGAAGTCGGCGACGAATCCGAGCAGGGGCGAGTCCAGCTCGGCGTAGGTCTCGCGCACGCGCAGGATCTCGGGCGCGTTCGGCCCCATCGGTGCATGGATCTCGTAGGCGAGCTTCAGGTCGAGCCCTTCCGCGATCGGCAGCAGCCGGCGCAGCAGGTCGGGCTTGGCGGACTGGATGCGCACCAGCGGGAAGCCGAGCCGCTTGGCCCCCTCGAACATGAGCTTCGAGAACTCGAACTCCTCGTCGGGCGTCATGTCGCGATCGCGCCGCCTGCCCATGTCAAGGTTCGCGCCGAACGAGCTGGCGTCAAACCCGTGGCGGTCGAACGCCGCGCGCCAGCTCCGTTCGAAGTCGTCGGACACGTGCGGGTACGTGGGCAGCATCTGGGAGGCCACGATCTCGATGCCCGGGCCGATGCCCAGCTGCGAGACCCGGTCGAGCAGGCCGTCGAAGTCGAACCAGCCGGCGCGGAACTCGGCGCTGGCCGAGTACAGGGTCAGGCCGAGTCGGAACGGGTCGTCTTCTGCCGCCGGAGCAGGGGCGACATCCGTCACCAGCACGGGCACCGGAGCATCGCGATCTGTGACGGTGAGCGCGAGCTGCTGGTGCACGATGTTGGGCACGTAGATGCCGGGGCCGCCGTCTCGACCGGGCGCGATCTGCATGTACGGCAGACGCAGCTCGCCGTGGATCGTCACCTCGTGCTGCTCGCCGAGAACGACGGGCACATCGCGGCGGGCGATGAGAAGAGGATGCTCCTGCAGGTACCAGAGCACCTCGCTGCGCGTGGGCAGGTCGGCGATGGCGTAGCGGATGCCACCGAGCTCGAACGTGAGATCGCCCTCGGGCACCTCCATGCCGTCTACGGTCACGCGGATCGTCGTCACCGACGACAGCCACAGACTGCGATACCACGGGATGGTCAGACTCAGGGCGAGGCCCTCGGGGTGCACTCGCAGGCTGTCGGCGGCGATGAGTCCGTTCGGCATGTCTTCTCCTTCGCGTGATCCGGCGACCTCGGGGGATCCGCTGCCCATGCTAGCAACGTTTCTGTCGGTTTCAAACGAAAGTTCGCCGAATGTACGCATAATGCGAGTCGCAGGCCTACGGCCCCAAAGATCGTGGACGCGCGGACAGTGCGCGAGCGCACCTCGATCGCCGACTACCCCTCGGCGG
>CALKHM010000274.1 GCA_937988695.1 uncultured Microbacterium sp.
GGCGATGGCGATGCCGTCGCCGATCCGGAAGACGCTCTCCCCCGCCACGGGCGAAACCAGGAACAGCACGCCCAGCAGCACCGTGACGATACTCAGCGTGATCGGCAGCTTCAGCTGCCGGGTGCGCACGACGGTGAAATCGGCGGGGCTCGTGACGGTCAGCGCGCTCATGACGCCACCGCCTTGTGCTCGTCGTCGCGCTCTCGACGTCTGGCAAGACGCGCGCGCTTGCCGGCCGAGCGCTCCGAATCGTCCTTGGGCAGGAAGAAGATCGTGCGCACGAGCGGTGGCGCCGCGATGAACAGCACGATGAGGGATTCGACGACCAGCACGATGTCGACCGGGATGCTCTGGGCGGCCTGCATCGTGAACGAACCGGCCTTCAGCGCGCCGAACAGCAGCCCCGCCCAGAACGTGCCCCAAGCGCGCGAACGTCCGAGCAGGGCGACGGTGATCGCGTCGAACCCGATGCCGGCATCGATCCCGTCGCCGAATCCGGTCGTCACCGAGCCGAGGATCTGGTTCATGCCGGCAAGGCCCGCCAGGCCCCCGGCGAACAGCATCGCGTAGACGTACATGCGCTGCACGCTGATGCCGGCGGCCCGCGCAGCGTTCGGGTTCTCCCCGACGGCACGCAGGCGGAAGCCGAGGCTGGAATGCTCGATGAGCCACCAGACGATCACGGTGGCGACCACGACGGCAGGAAACCCCCAGTTCAGCAGCGGGAACTGGTCTCCGAACAGCGACGGGAACTGCGCGGTGTCGGGCGTGGCCATCGAGATCGGCTGGTTCGAGCCCGGCTTCTGCAGCAGCCCCGGGGTGCGGATGAGCCAGCGCACCAGGTACAGCGCCACGTAGTTGAGCATGATCGTGACGATCACCTCGTGCGCACCGGTGCGCGCCTTCAGCAGACCCGCGATCGCGCCCCACAGGGCACCGCCGACGATGCCCGCGACGATCGTCAGCGGCAGGTGGATCCACATCGGCAGGTCGAGCTCGAAGCTCGCCAATGCGGCCACTGCGCAGGCCACGAGCATCTGGCCGCGCGCGCCGATGTTGAACAGACCGGATCGGAACGCCAGCGCGACGCCGAGGCCGGCGGCGATCAGCGGTGCGGCGAAGCCGAGCGTGTTGGTCAGCGGCCGGATGACCTTCTCGAACGTGTCGGCCTCGGGGTTGATCACCGCGCCTTGGAACAGCGCATAGTATCCGCCTGCCACGGCCTGCCAGATGGCCGCGAACGTGTCCTGCGGGCGGGCGAAGAAGTAGCCGGAGGCCTTCTGCACGTCCTCGTTCGTGACGGCGATGAGGATGCCGCCGACGATCATCGAGGCGACGATGGCCAGGACCGTGGTCGCCACCGAGCCGCGCAGGATCTCGCGCATGAGCTGGTTGGACCGCGGCGCCGGCGGCACCTCCGCCGGGCGCGTGCCGGTGAGGGGGCCGGAGGCTGAGGGCAGCTGCTCGGGAGGCAGTCCACCCGGTTCGGAGGCGGCTCCGGGAACACGGTCGCTCATGCGGCATCCTCTGTGGGGTTCTCCCCGGCCATCATGAGGCCGAGCACGTCACGCGGGGTGTCGGCCGGGACGATCCCGACGATCGCCCCGCGATACATCACCGCGATGCGGTCGGCGAGCGCCACGACCTCGTCGAGCTCGGTGGACACCACGATCACCGGCACCCCGGCGTCGCGGGTGGCGACGATACGCTTGTGGATGAACTCGATCGAGCCCACATCGACGCCGCGCGTAGGCTGGGACGCCAGCAGCAGCTTCAGCTCGCGGCTGAGCTCCCGGGCGATGACGACCTTCTGCTGGTTGCCACCGGACAGCGCGCCGGCGGGGCTCGACGGCCCTTGCGTGCGGATGTCGAACTCGGTGATCTTCGCCCGGGCAAAGGCATCCAGCACGCGACGACGGATCGTGCCCACGGTGCGGAACCGCGCGTCGGCGCTGCGGTCCAGGATGAGGTTCTCGGCCACCGTGAAGGTGCCGACCAGGCCGTCTTCCTGTCGGTCCTCGGGCACGAAGCCGACGCCGGCGTCGAGCACGTCGCGCACGCTGCGGCCGACGAGCTCCTGGCCGCCGAGCGTGATGGAGCCGGTGACCCGGTCCTGCAGACCCACGATGGCCTCGGCCAACTCGGTCTGGCCGTTGCCCTGCACACCGGCGATCGCCAGCACCTCCCCGGGACGCACGTCGAAGTCGGCGTCATCGACCACGACCGTTCCGTCGGCTGCCAGCACGCGCAGTCCACGCACCTGCAGTCCGCCCTCGCCGACCCGAGGCGGCTCCTTCTGCACGGTGAGCTCCACCGCCCGGCCGACCATCATCGAGGCCAGTTCGGTGTTGCTCGCGGCAGGGCTCGCCTCGCCGATGATGGTGCCCAACCGCACGACGGTGATGCGATCGGCGACCTCGCGCACCTCGCGCAGCTTGTGCGTGATGAACACGATGGCCGTTCCCTCGTCGCGCAGCTGCCGCATGATAGCCATGAACTCGTCGGTCTCCTGCGGCGTGAGCACCGCGGTGGGCTCGTCGAAGATCAGGATCTTCGCGTCGCGCGCGAGCGCCTTGATGATCTCCACCCGCTGCTGCACGCCCACCGGCAGGTCGCCCACCCGGGCGTCCGGATCGATCCGGAACCCGAACCTCTCAGCCAGCTCGATGACACGGCGGCGGGCCGCGGCGATGTCCAGCGAACCGAGGGCTCTGGTCTCCTCGTGCCCGAGCATGAGGTTCTCGGCCACCGTGAACACCGGGATGAGCATGAAATGCTGATGGACCATGCCGATGCCCGCGGCGATGGCATCGCCCGGCCCACGGAAGTGCTGCGGCACCCCGTCCAGCAGGATCTCCCCCTCGTCGGCCTGGTACAGACCGTAGAGGACGTTCATCAGCGTGGATTTCCCCGCCCCGTTCTCACCGAGCAGCGCGTGGATCTCACCGCTGCGCAGCTCCAGATCGATGTGATCGTTGGCGACGAGGCTCCCGAAGCGTTTGGTGACGCCCCGCAGCTCGAGCTTCATAGTGTGCACCCTATCGAGCGAACGGTCGTTGAGCGAGGGCTGCGCGCCCCCGCTCAACGACCGAGTGGACTGCCTACTTCGGCGAGTTGACCGACGTGACCTTCAGGTCGCCGGAGATGATCTGCTTCTGCAGCTCGGCGAGCTTGTCGGTGAGGCCGCCCGGAAGCTTGCTCTCGAAGTCGTGGAACGAGCTCAGGCCCACGCCCTCGTTCTCGAGGGTGCCGATGTACGGGGTGAAGTCCATCTTGCCGCTGGCCGCCGACATCACCGTGTCGTACACAGCCTGGTCGATGCGCTTCATGATCGACACCAGGGTGACGCCGGCGACCGACGGGTCGGCGACGGCCAGGTCGGAGTCGACGCCGAGCATCACGGTCTTCTTGCCGGAGTCGGCGATGGCGGCCGCGGCGCTCTTGTAGATCGGGCCGCCGACCGGCAGGATCACGTCCACGCCCTGGTCGAGGATGCCCTTCGCGGTCTGCTTGGCCGTGTCGTTCGCGGCGAACCCGCCGGTGAACGAGCCCTTCTGCTTGGCGACATCCCAACCGTACGTGGCGACGTTCTTGCCGTTGTCGTCGTTGTACTTCTTCACACCGTCGATGAAGCCGTCCATGAAGATCGACACCGACGGGATCTGCAGGCCGCCGAAGGTGCCCACCTTGTCGACGCCGGAGGCATCCGAGTACGCGGCTGCGGCGTAGCCGCCCAGGTAGGCCGCCTCGACGGTGTTGAACAGGATCGGCTTGATGTTCGGGGCGTCGGTCTTGCCGTCCGGGATCGGCTTGCCGTCCTTGTCGGTGGCGCCCGAGTTGTCTGCCGCGTCGTCGATGATCGCGTAGTTGATCTTCGGGTTGGCCAGCGCCGACTTGATCGTGTCGGCGGAGAGCTTGAAGCCGACGGAGATGATCAGGGTGCAGTTCTGGCTGACCGCGTTCTCCAGGTTGGGCGCGTAGTCGCTCTCGGCGCTGGATTCCAGCTCGAGGGACTTCACACCCAGCTCCTGGGATGCCTTGTCGATGCCGTTCTTCGCCGACTCGTTGAACGACTTGTCGTTCCATCCACCGTCATCCGAGACGATGCAAGGCTTGAAGCCGGCTACGGCGGTCTTGCCACCGTTGGTCGGAGTCGTCGCTTCGGGCGCGGCGCCACAGCCGGCGAGCGCGACGATGAGGCCCGCGGCGAGGGTGACGCCGACGAGCTTGCGGGTAGATGAGATGGTCAACTCGACCTCCACAGAAAGGAACCGCGGACTTCGCGGCAAGTAAGAAGTTACCCAGTATGACGAGGGATTTGCATCCGGATCCGGCCCGTGCCGGCGAATGGTTACCAAGCCGAAACGAACGGACGCCGCCGTCGCCGTTCCGAGCCGTTCACAGCACGTCGCCCCGACCGGTGAGCTTGAGCGCGTCGACCACGCCCTTGACCCGCTGCGCGTTCTCGCTGGTGGTCACCAACAGGGCATCCGGGGTGTCGACGACGACGATGTCTTTGACCCCGATCAGAGAGATCACGCGATTGGTCTGGCTGACCACGATCCCGCTGGCCGCATCGGAGAGGACGCGGGCGTTCTCGCCGAGGATCGCCAGGTCGCCCGGGCGGCCCCGCGAGTTGAGCTTCGCAAGGCTCGCGAAGTCGCCGACGTCGTCCCAGTCGAAGTGCCCGGGAACGACGGCCAGCCGCCCGCGGGCAGCGGCCGGCTCGGCCACCGCGTAGTCGATCGCGATCTTCTCCAACGTCGGCCACACCCGGTCCACGACCGGACCGCGCGCGGCGCGGTCGTCCCACGCCTCGGCGAGGTCCATCAGCCCCGCATACAGCTGCGGGCGGTTCTCGGCGATCTCACCCAGCAGCACATCGGCACGCGAGATGAACATGCCTGCGTTCCACAGGTAGGAGCGGTCGGCGTAGTACTCCTTCGCGGTCGCCAGGTCGGGCTTCTCCACGAACCGCGCCACCATCGCCGCCTCGGGAGCCCCGTCGACGATGAGCTCGCCGCTCTTCTGGATGTAGCCGAACCCGATCGACGGCTCGGTCGGCGGGATGCCGATCGTGCAGATGTACCCCTCCCGCGCCACTTCGATGGCCTGCCGCACGGCCCAGTCGAACAGGTGCGGCACACGGATCACGTGATCGGCGGCGAACGAGCCGACGACCACATCGGGCTCGCGGCGGGCCAGCACCGCCGCCGCCAGACCGATGGCCGCCGTCGAGTCGCGGGGCTCCGACTCGAGGAAGACGTTGCGGTCGGGGATGCCGGGCAGCTCCTTCTCCACGGCCGCCCGGTGTGCGCGCCCGGTCACCACGGCGATGCGGTCGTGTCCGGCCAGCGGCTCGAGGCGGTTCCAGGTGTCGCGCAGCAGCGTGTGCCCGGAGCCGGTCAGGTCGTGCAGGAACTTCGGCGCGTCCGCGCGGGAGAGCGGCCACAGCCGGCTGCCGATCCCGCCGGCAGGGATGATGGCGTAGAACTGCGAGACCGGCGTCGACATGCCCTCCAGGGTATCCACACCCGTCATCCATCGTGTCTTACTGAGTGAGAAGTCGATGCCCGCGAGGTAAGGCCGCCCTAATCGGCCCCCGCCACAGGAGGGGAATAGGATGGGCTCGCGCCAGTGTGTGACGCCGAGGTCCTTTCGGCCTCGGGGGGCATCGCAAGCCCCTACCTCGAGTTCGACTTCTGGGAGGACGGCCGTGTCTGCATCCGCACGCGTGACACCGTCGGTTTCCGAGACCACTTCCCGCACTCCGCGCGGCACGCTGTACCGCGGTCACGAGGGCATGTGGTCTTGGGTGCTGCACCGCATCACCGGTATCGGGATCTTCTTCTTCCTGCTGGTGCATATCCTCGACACGGCGCTGATCCGCGTCGCGCCGGAGGCGTACGACGCCGTGATCGGCACCTACAAGAACCCGATCATGGGCGTCGGCGAGATCATCCTCGTCGCCGCGGTCGCCTACCACGCCTTCAACGGCCTGCGGGTGATCCTCGTGGACTTCTCGAAGTGGGGCGCGAAGTACCAGCGCCAGCTGTGGTGGGGCGTCATCGGGCTGTGGGTCGTGCTCATGCTCGGCTTCGTCCCGCGCCAGTTCATGGTCATCATGGCCGAGATCACCGGGGGGCACTGAACATGACCGCCGAGAGCATCGCCGACCCGCGTACGCCGGTCGCGCCGCGCCGCAAGGGCGTGAACCTCGAGAAGTACGGCTGGATGTTCATGCGCGGCTCGGGCGTGCTCCTGGTCGTGCTCATCTTCGGGCACCTCATCGTGAACCTCGTCATGGGCGAGGGCGTGCGACAGATCGACTTCGCGTTCGTGGCAGGCAAGTACGCCACGCCGTTCTGGCAGTGGTGGGACGTCATCATGCTGTGGCTCGCCCTGATCCACGGCACCAACGGCATGCGCACGATCGTGAACGACTATGTCACCCACAACGGCACCCGTCGCGTGCTGATCTGGGCGCTGTGGATCGTGGCGGCGCTGCTGATCCTGCTGGGCACCCTGGTGGTGTTCACCTTCGATCCCTGCCTCGGGGTGACGCCCGACAGCTCGCTGTGGCAGATGTGCCGGGGCTAGCAGACAACGACGTGAGACACCCAGACACGGAGGCATCCGACACGTGAGCACCCAGACATCCGGCGACGTCGTCAAGGACGGCGTGCACTACCACCAGTTCGACATCGTGATCGTGGGCGCCGGCGGCGCCGGCATGCGGGCGGCCATCGAGGCCGGACCCAACGCGAACACGGCGGTCATCTCGAAGCTGTACCCGACGCGCTCGCACACCGGAGCCGCACAGGGCGGCATGGCGGCGGCGCTCTCGAACGTCGAGGAGGACAACTGGGAGTGGCACACGTACGACACGGTCAAGGGCGGTGACTACCTCGTCGATCAGGACGCGGCGGAGATCCTCGCCAAGGAGGCCATCGACGCGGTCATCGACCTGGAGAACATGGGGCTGCCGTTCAACCGCACCCCCGAGGGCAAGATCGACCAGCGCCGGTTCGGCGGGCACACCCGCGATCACGGCAAGGCCGCCGTGCGCCGCGCCTGCTACGCCGCCGATCGCACCGGGCACATGATCCTGCAGACGCTGTACCAGAACTGCGTCAGGCTCGGCATCAACTTCTTCAACGAGTTCTATGTGCTCGACCTGATCACCGCGAAGGATGCCGACGGCAAGACTCAGGTCGTCGGCGTGGTCGCCTACGACCTGTCCAGCGGCGAGCTGCACGTATTCCAGGCCAAGGCGATCATCTTCGCCACCGGTGGCTTCGGCAAGATCTTCAAGACCACCTCGAACGCGCACACCCTCACCGGCGACGGCGTGGGCATCATCTGGCGCAAGGGACTGCCGCTGGAGGACCTCGAGTTCTTCCAGTTCCACCCGACGGGGCTCTACGGCCTCGGCATCCTGCTCACCGAGGGTGCCCGCGGCGAGGGCGCGATCCTGCGCAACGCCTCGGGCGAGCGCTTCATGGAGCGCTACGCGCCCACGATCAAGGACCTCGCCCCGCGCGACATCGTCGCCCGCAGCATGGTGCAGGAGGTCATGGACGGGCGCGGCGCGGGTCCGCACAAGGACTACGTGTACCTGGACTGCACGCACCTGGGCGCCGAGGTCCTGGAATCCAAGCTCCCCGACATCACCGAGTTCGCGCGCACCTACCTCGGCGTCGACCCGGTCGTCGAGCCGGTGCCGGTGATGCCCACCGCGCACTATGCGATGGGCGGCATCCCCACCAACAACAACGCCGAGGTGCTGCAGACCAACACCGACATCGTGCCGGGGCTGTACGCCGCCGGCGAGTGCGCGTGCGTGTCGGTGCACGGCTCGAACCGCCTGGGCACCAACTCACTGCTGGACATCAATGTGTTCGGCAAGCGCGCAGGCCGCAACGCCGTGGAGTATGTGAAGACCGCCGAGTTCCTCCCGCTTCCGGATGATCCGGCGCGCGAGGTGCGCGAGATGCTCGAGGGGCTGCGCAACAACCCCGGCACCGAGCGCGTGGCGGCGCTGCGCAAGACGCTGCAGAACGAGATGGACATGAAGGCGCAGGTCTTCCGCACCGACGAGTCGCTCGGCGACGTGCTGAACACGATCGAGGAGCTGCGCGCGCGGTACAAGAACATCCATGTCGATGACAAGGGTCGCCGGTTCAACACCGACCTCCTCGAAGCCGTCGAGCTCGGATTCCTGCTGGACATCGCCGAGGTCGTCGTCCACGCCGCCCGCAACCGCAAGGAGAGCCGCGGCGGCCACATGCGCGACGACTACCCCAAGCGCGATGACGAGAACTACATGAAGCACACGATGGCGTACCTGACCGGCGACCCGCACTCGTCGGACGCCACCGATCACATCACGCTGGATTGGAAGCCCGTGGTCATCACGCGCTACCAGCCGATGGAGAGGAAGTACTGATGGCTGCAGTCGTCGAGTCGGATCAGAACGCGCCGGCCGAGGAGGCGCCGATCCAGTCGTTCCTGGTCACGTTCATCATCCGCCGCTACGACCCGGAGGTCGACGCCGAACCACGCTGGGTGGACTACGACGTCGAGATGTACCCGACCGAGCGCGTGCTGGACGCCCTGCACAAGATCAAATGGGAGCAGGACGGCTCGCTCTCGTTCCGCCGGTCGTGCGCGCATGGCGTGTGCGGCTCGGACGCGATGCGCATCAACGGCCGCAACCGCCTGGCCTGCAAGACGCTGATCAAGGACCTCGACATCTCGAAGCCGATCTATGTGGAGGCCATCAAGGGCCTGCCGCTGGAGAAGGACCTCATCGTCGACATGGAACCGTTCATGGACGCGTACAAGGCCGTGAAGCCGTTCCTGATCGCTCATTCCCACCCCGAGCACGGCAAGGAGCGTATCCAGTCGGCCGAGGAGCGCGCGCGTTTCGACGACACCACCAAGTGCATCCTGTGTGCGGCGTGCACCTCGTCGTGCCCGGTCTTCTGGACCGACGGCCAGTACTTCGGCCCGGCCGCCATCGTCAACGCGCACCGGTTCATCTTCGACTCGCGCGACGACGCCGCCGATGTGCGCCTGGACATCCTCAACGACAAGGAGGGCGTGTGGCGCTGCCGGACGACCTTCAACTGCACCGAGGCGTGCCCCCGCGGCATCCAGGTCACCCGTGCGATCGCCGAGGTCAAGCAGGCCGTCCTGCGCGGCGGTCGCTGAGACCCCACTCTGCGACTCGTGCGCCGCGGCGCACGAGTGTGCGGCGTCCTGCGCGGGCGCGGCGAGTCGAGCAGGCTGTCGCTGGGCGCATGATCGCTAGTCTGTGAGCGTGAGCGAGACCCGCGCCCGGACGACCACCGGCGATCACCGCCGGCATCCGCCGAGCGAGATCGCCGTGCACGACGGGGACGACGAGTCGCTGCGCGACCGATGGGATGCCGCGGCCCTGGCCCTGCGAGAGCGGTTCGACGAGCCGCTCAGCCGTGCGACAGAGCTGACCCGGCGCACGCTCTCCTGGTTCCCGGTGCGGGTGTGGCGGCACTTCCTGCGCAGCAACGGCTTTCTGCTGGCCGCGAGCATCAGCTACCAGTCGCTGTTCGCGATCTTCGCCGTCGTATACGTCGCCTTCGCGGTCCTGGGCACCTGGGTGGGCAACAGCGACCAGGCCACCGCCCAGATGATCACCGTCATCAACCAGTACCTCCCCGGCCTGATCGGCACTCCCCCGAAGGGCCTCATCCCGGAGGACGCCATCGCCGACGTGGTGCGCGGCAGCAGCGGCGTGCTCGCCGTCACCGGTGCCATCGCCGTGATCGTGGCGGCGTGGACGGCCATCGGATTCGTCACGTTCACCCGCCGCGCGGTGCGGGACATCTTCGGTCTGCCGTTCGACGCACGCAACTACTTTCTGCTGAAGACCCGCGATCTGATCGCGGCCGCGCTGTTCGGCGCGTCGTTCATCGTCGGCGCCGCGATCGGCTTCGTCACCACCGGTGCCCTGGATTTCCTGCTGGGGCTCGTGGGCCTGGAGCACCATTCGATCTGGGCCAAGGTCGCCCTGAAGGTGCTGCCGGTCGTGG
>CALKHM010000275.1 GCA_937988695.1 uncultured Microbacterium sp.
GATCACGACCGATCCCGGCCCCGGCACCCGAATGGACAAGAACTCCGCCGTCACGGTGACGGTCTCCAGCGGACCGGCCGAGGCGAAGATCGGCGCGCTCGCGGGCGAGCCGGAGCGCGACGCGCGCGACGCGCTGGCCGCCGCCCACATCGAGGTGGCGGCGAAGAACGTGACCTACTACACCGGCGACGCCCAAGGCACCGTGGTGGGCGCGACCGTCCAGCCCGCGGGTGGCGGGAAGGACGTCGACTGCGCGAAGGGCTGCACCGTGCACCAGGGCGACTCCGCCACGCTCGCGGTGTCGCTCGGACCGCTGCCGGACGTGGTGGGAAAGCCCGTCGACGAGGCCGTGGCCATCCTCAAGGACAAGGGCATCACGGTCACCGCACGTCCCAAGGAGTTCAGCAGCACGGTGGCGGCGGGCAAGGTCATCAGCATGGCCGGCCGCAGCGACGGGGGCTGGTGGCGACCGGGCGACACCACCTCGCTGACCGTGTCGAAGGGGCCGCAGACCTTCCCGATCCCGGATGTCAGCGGCAAGACGCGTGACCAGGCAGCACAGATCCTGAAGAACCAGGGCTTCACCGTCGACTACGCCCCGATCTGGAAGATCTTCCCCGACGCTCTCACCCAGGTCGTCGGCACGGATCCGGCGGCGGGCCAGATGCGCGTGAAAGGCACGTCCGTGTACCTGCAGATCACCGGCACGCAGTAGCGGCCGGTTCCCGCAGGCGCAGGCTCAACGCTTCTCGAGCTCCTCGGCCACCAGGAACGCGAGCTCGAGGCTCTGCATGTGGTTCAGCCGCGGATCGCACAGCGACTCGTAGCGCGTCGCGAGGCTCGCCTCATCGATGTGCTCGGAGCCGCCCAGGCACTCCGTGACGTCGTCGCCAGTGAGCTCGACGTGGATGCCGCCGGGGAACGTGCCCACCGCGCGATGCGCGTCGAAGAACCCGCGCACCTCGTCGATGACGTCGTCGAAGCGACGCGTCTTGTATCCGGTCGGCGTCGTGATCCCGTTGCCGTGCATCGGATCGGTCACCCACAGCGGCGTCGCCCCGGCATCCTTCACTGCCTGCAGCAGCGGAGGCAGCGCCTCACGGATCCTGCCCGCGCCCATCCGGGTGATGAAGGTCAGCCGTCCCGGCTCGCGCTCGGGATCGAGCTTGTCGATCAGCGCCAGCACCGTCTCCGCAGAGGTGGTGGGTCCGAGCTTCACGCCGATGGGGTTGCGGATGCGCGAGAAGTAGTCGACGTGGGCGCCGTCGAGGTCACGGGTGCGCTCCCCGATCCAGACGAAGTGCGCCGACGTGTTGTACGGCAGGTCGGTGCGCGAGTCGATGCGCGTCATGGGGCGCTCGTAGTCCATGAGCAGGCCCTCGTGACCGGTGTAGAACTCGACGCGCTTGAGCTCGTCGAAGTCGGCGCCGGCGGCGGCCATGAACTTGATCGCGCGGTCGATCTCGATCGCCAGTCGCTCGTACCGCTGGTTGGCGGGGTTCTGCGAGAAGCCCTGGTTCCAGCTGTGCACCTCGCGCAGGTCGGCGAACCCGCCCTGGGTGAACGCGCGGATGATGTTGATCGTCGAGGCGGCCATGTGGTAGCCGCGCAGCAGGCGTTGCGGGTCGGGGCGGCGCGAGCCCTCGGTGAAGTCGTACCCGTTGACGATGTCGCCGCGGTACGCCGGCAGCGTCACGTCGCCGCGGGTCTCGGTCTCGCTGGAGCGCGGCTTCGCGAACTGCCCCGCCATCCGGCCCATCTTGATGACCGGCATCGAGGCGCCGTAGGTGAGCACGACCGCCATCTGCAGCACGGTCTTGATGCGGTTGCGGATCTTGTCCACCGTGGCGCCGGCGAACGTCTCGGCGCAGTCGCCGCCCTGCAGCAGGAACGCCCGTCCGGCAGCGGCTCGGCCGAGCTTGTCCTTGAGCTGGTCGACCTCGCCGGCGAACACGAGCGGGGGCATCGTGGCGATCTCGGTGGATGCCGCCGCCACGGCCTCCGGATCGTCCCACTGCGGCTGCTGCTTGATCGGCAGAGTCCGCCAGCGGTCGAGATCGTCCAGATGCTGCAGCATCCGTTCAGTCTATCCGGCGGTCGAGGTCACCCCTTCGCAGATGACGGGAGGCGGTCGTTGACCGTGGAGGCGTGCACATCGTCGTACCGCTGCTGGCCCAGGCGCTGCAGGGCCACCATGATCTCGTCCACGACTGACCGCAGGATGTACCGGTCGTTCTCCATGCCGGCGTAGCGGGAGAAGTCGAGGGGCTCGCCGATCACCACGCCCACGCGCACGATCCGCGGCATCCGTCTGCCGATCGGCATCATCGTGTCGGTGTCGACCATGATCACCGGGATCACCGGGACCTTCGCCTCCAGCGCCATGCGTGCGATGCCGGTGCGACCACGGTAGAGCCGGCCGTCGGGGCTGCGCGTGCCCTCCGGGTAGATGCCCAGCAGCTCGCTGCGGCCGAGCACCTGCAGGCCGGTGTTCAGCGACGCCTCCGAGGCCTTCCCGCCGGAACGGTCGATGGGCAGCTGCCCGGTCGCCTTCATGAACACGCGGGTGGCCCAGCCCTTGATCCCCCGGCCGGTGAAGTAGTCGCTCTTGGCCAGGAACGCGACCGGGCGATCGATCATCAGCGGCAGGAAGATCGAGTCGGCGAAGGAGAGGTGGTTGCTGGCGAGGATCGCGGCGCCCGCCTGCGGGATGTTGCGGCGTCCCACCACCCAGGGCCGGAAGATCGCCTTGAGCACGGGACCGATCACCACGTACTTCATCAGCCAGTAGAACACCGGGCGTCCTCCCGTCTGATCAGCACCGCAGCAGTCTATCGAGGCTCCCCGGCCCACGCGGAGGCGCCCGGTTA
>CALKHM010000276.1 GCA_937988695.1 uncultured Microbacterium sp.
AACCCGCGCTGTCTGCTTGGGAAGCAGAAGTTCTGCCATTGAACTACAGCCCCGAACGCACCGAGGTGCGCTCGGGCCAGCATAACAGGGTCGGGCCGCCTCGTTCTGCGGGGCGGCGGTGGCTCCGTGCGGCACCGAGACGGGTCTCGCGCCGCCGAGCAGACCGAGCAGGAAGAGATGCTTGCTTTCGGGTGGGGGTGCACTGCGATAATGGCGTCAGCCATCTATGTCCCGCCCGCGCGGTGGGGCCGCACTCTGGGGAGAGTACGTGCGGATGGCGGTGTGATCGGACTGGGGACGACATGGCCATTGAACACGTGCCTGCGGGCATGCCGGCAGGATGGTACCGCGACAGTGACCCCGCGCAGCTGCGCTGGTGGGACGGTGCGCATTGGACTGATCGCGTCAAGGGCGCGGTCGAGAGCCCCGCGTCGTTGCGTGCGCTGAACACGACGATCGGCGACCCGTTCGTGGAGCGCAATCGCGCTGCCGCGCTGGCGCTCGCTGTGGGGATCGTCGTGCTTGCGCTGGCGGGCGCGGGGGTGGCGGGCACGGCGATGCTGCCGTGGGCGCTGCCGGTGACGGCGCTCGTCGGCGGCACTCTGACTCTCGTGCTGAGTGTGGTCGCAGGACGTCGCGTCGAATACACCGGGGCGGGCCGCGGTGCCACAGTCGGCGCCCTTGTGCTCAGCGGCGTGCTCATGCTGGCCGGCCTCACCGGCGCGGTGATGCAGTTGGCGCTGGCCGCGATGTAGCAGAGCGCAACCGAGAGCCTGTGCGCCCGGGCACGCGACGCGCGCGCGAGCGAGAATGGCGGGTGTGATGCTCGCCCACCCGGCTGACCTGGCCGGACACACGGCTCTGGTGACCGGTGCGACCAGCGGTGTCGGCCGTGAGATCGCACGCGCCCTGGCGCACAGGGGCGCGCGGGTGATCATGCCGGTGCGCAGCCGTGCGAGGGCGGCGGAGGTCGTGGCTGAGCTCCGCGCCCAGGTGCCGTCCGCCGACCTGGTGCTGGCCGACCTCGACCTTGCATGCCTCGACTCGGTTCGGGCGTTCGCGCGCGAGCTCGACGAGCCGGTGCACCTGTGCGTGCTCAACGCCGGGATCGTCCTGCTCGGCGACCGCAGCCGCCACATCACCGCCGACGGCCTCGAGCTGCATCTGCAGACCAACGCTCTCGGCCACGCGGTGCTGGTGCGCGCCATCCTGCCGTTGCTGCGCGCCGGTGACGCCCACGTCGCCGTGCAGTGCAGCATCGCCGCAGCCTTCGGTCGCGTGCGCGAGGACGTTCTTCGGCCGGCCGGTCATTACCGCGCATTCCGTGCGTATCGCCGGTCGAAGGTCATGCTCGGACTGTTCGGCCTCGAGCTCGCCCGCCGCGAGCCCGGCCTGCATGTCGCGCTGTGTCATCCCGGAGTCGCGCCCGATACGGCGATCGCCCCCGCGCTACGCGCGATGCTCCCGCCGCGTCTGGTGACCTGGGCCACGAGCCGCCTCGGCAACCCTCCCGTGCGAGCGGCCTTGCCGGCTCTCGCGGCGCTGGCGGCGGATGCCGTACCGGGCACCTTCGTCGGCCCCGGCGGGTTCCTCCAGCTCTGGGGAGAGCCACGCCGGTTGCCGCTGTACCGTTCGCTGCGCGACCGCGCGGCTGCCGAGCGCGTATGGGAACTCGTCGCGGCGTTCGGCGATTGAGCACGTGCACCCACGTATGAGCGGCCCGACCGTCAGACGTCCGCGGCCAAGCGCGCTTCCAGTCCGCGGATCACCACGTCCAGATCGAAGTCGAACTGTGCGCTGTCGAACGTCGAGAACCCGGCCTCGTCGACGCGGCGCAGCAGGGCATGGTCGGCGGCATCCGCCGTCGCCAGTGCCCGATGCAGCTCGGCGCGCTGCGGATGCCCACCGGCTCGGGCGCTCAGAAGCACTCCCTGTGCATGCGCGGTCGCCGTGTCGACGATCAGCGCGATCGCACGCACGGCCGAGGCCGCATCGAACCCGGCCGCCACGAGCTTGGCGAGCACGTCGTCGGCGGGGCGCAGCGCGGCTGTGCCCGAGGCCCGATCGAAGCGGAAGTGGGCCACGAGCACTCCGGCGCCCAACAGGATGTCGCGCATCGCTGTGGCCACGAGGCGCAATGCCGTCTGCCAGTCGGCGTCGTCGGGGATCTCGAGCACGTCGAACCGGCTGGTCACGGCATCCGCGGCAAGCAGCTGCAGCAGGCCATCGCGGCCGGAGACGTGGTATGCCACGGCTTTCCGGTCGACGCCGAGCTGATCGGCCACGGCCTGCACGGTCACCGTCGCGGGATCGAGCGCGCGGGCGGCTGCGACGATCGCGTCGGGGTCGAGGCCGGCGCTGACTCCTCGCCCTCGCCGCGGCATCGTGCGGGCCATCTGTGCTCCTTCTGCGTGCGGTCGGCGTGCGCCTGCTGTCTGGATGATTCGACCGTAGCCTCGGATAGCGTGGTGGTCGAAACGAGGAGGTCGTATGACAGTCCTGTTCGCCGGAACGTACAACTCCCGTGACACCGGAGGGATCCCACTGGCCGGCGGTGGTCAGACCCAGGCAGGGGTGCTGCTGCGTTCGGACGCCCTGGTCGCGCTGACCGACGTCGGGCTGGGCGAGCTGGATGTGAGTCCGATCGGGACGATCGTCGACTTCCGCACGGCGACCGAGCGATCAGAGGCTCCCGACCGGCTGCCACCTCGTCCGCTGGACACCGTGCATCTGTCCGTGCTCGAGGGGGCCATGACGGGCATGGCTGCCTCGCCTCAGGTCTCGTCCGACGCGGTGAAGGCGGCGATGGCGCAGGTGCCCACCTTGGCCGACCTGTATGTCGGGATGCTGCGCCATGGCGCAGCATCCTTCGCCCGTGTCGCTCGACTGGTCGCGCGGCCGACCGACGGTGTGAAGCGTGCGGTGCTCGTGCACTGCACGGCGGGCAAGGACCGCACGGGCGTCGCCGCCGCGGTGCTGCTGGATGCGGTGGGTGCCCAGCGTGACGCGGTCATCGCCGACTACACGCTCAGCCAGCAGAACCTCGCCGGCGAGTGGGCCGAGAGGATGCTGCACTACATCGCGAGCAGGGGCGTGTCGGTGGGTCCGCAGGTCGAGCAGCTGGTGACGGCCACGCCGCCCGAAGCGATGCAGGCGGCTCTGGGATGGCTCGACGACCAGGGCGGCTCCGTCGCCTACCTGCGCGCTGCCGGGATCGGCGACGACGAACTCGCCCTGCTGCGTGCGCGTCTGGGCGGCTGACATCGTCACAGGGCAGGACGCCTCGGTAGGCTGGCCTCGTGCTGCTCAGCGACCGAGACATCCGCCGTCAGATCGCCGACGCGCGCATCGGCCTCGCCCCGTGGGACCCGCAGATGGTCCAGCCGTCGAGCGTGGATGTGCGCTTGGACCGGTACTTCCGGTTGTTCGACAATCACAAGTACCCGTTCATCGATCCCGCCGACGATCAGCCCGACCTCACACACCTCATCGAGGTCGCGCCCGATGAGCCGTTCGTGCTGCACCCCGGCGAGTTCGCGCTGGGGTCGACGTTCGAGCAGGTGACCCTGCCCGATGACATCGCGGCACGCCTGGAGGGCAAGTCGTCGCTGGGGCGGCTCGGGCTGCTGACGCACTCCACGGCGGGGTTCATCGACCCCGGGTTCTCGGGACACGTCACCCTCGAGCTGTCGAACGTCGCGACCCTGCCGATCAAGCTGTGGCCCGGGATGAAGATCGGCCAGTTCTGCTTCTTCCAGCTGTCATCGGCCGCCGAGACACCCTATGGCGCGGGATCGAACGGCAACCGGTATCAGGGACAACGCGGGCCGACGGCATCCCGTTCGTTCCGGAACTTCCACGTCACGGATGTGGGCGTCAGCGACACCGGCTCGCACGGCGGCTGAGCCGGCCGACTCGTTCGGGCCTGACATCGACGCCGGCGGTGCGTGCGGCCTCGATGAGCTTCGTGTCCAGCGTCGCCAGAGGGGCATCCCGCCGCTCCGGCCCTGTGCGTCCGGGTCAGACCGAGCCGGTTCCGTTCGAAGGGGAATCCGGCCCACCGGCCGGACGGGCGGCTGCGAACCCGGCTGCGAAGCCGCGCTCGTACGCACGCTCGGCGCGCCGGCGCCGGTGCACGCCGTGCCCGTGCGCACCGTGCGCGTGCGCGGCCCCGTGGTGGCTGCGCTCGACCTCGGTGTGCGCGCACTCGTGGCCGATTGAGTGTCCGCGACGATGCGCGGGGCCGAAGCCCTGCGCGTGCGGGCCGAAGCCCTCGTCGTGCGGGTGCGGGTGCGCGGGGCCGAACCCCATGTGCTCATGGTGAGCTCCCCACCCGGCGTCGTGGCCGTGCCCCCAGTCCTCCCTGCGGTCGTGCAGAGAGCGACTCCGACCGAGGCCGCGACCGCGCCGGGGCATCGGCTGTGATTCATCCCAGCCGAGCTCGCGAGCGATGGCCTTGAGTGAGGTCAGCAGCTGGGCGAACTCGTCGTCGGAGACCGCGCCGGCCACGCGGGCGCGCACGGCGGCGACCTTCTCGCCCAGTCGCTTCTGGGCGGCGTGCCCGTCGTCGGTGAGCGTCCAGTCGCCGCTGTCGTCCCGTGCGATCCAGCCGCGTTCGGCGAGCCTGCGCACATGCTTTGCGCCGTGCGCCAGTCGTTCGGCGATCCACGGCGCGTCTGTCGCCCCCGAGATCGCGTTGAGCAGCATCCAATCGCGGCGGGAGAGGTCGTCGGGATCGAGTGCCGATGCGAGCTCGCGCGTGATCAGCGCGTCGACGAGTCTCAGCCACGCTCCCAAGGGGATACGCGACGGGCCCTCGTCTCCGGTGTCATCGGGGGTGTTGTCATCGGTCGTGTTCATGAGAAGTCCCTTCATGCCGGCGGCGGGTCGGCCGTCCAACCTACATGTCAATTGACATGCACATGTAGTCTGACATGGACTAGCAATACATGTCAAATCACATGTAAATTGAGAGCATGCCTGACGCCACGCCCGATCCTGCCGACGTCATCGCCGCCGCGCTCGCACGTCTACGGGGACGCCGAGGCCCTCATCGCCCGGGTCCTTGGGGGCCTGATGATCGTCTCGACGATCCCGAGCACGCAGGGCCCCACATGCACGGCGGCGCCTTCGACCCGGACGATCCATGGATGCGCGGGCGTCACGGGGGCCACGGCGGGCCGCACGGTCCGCACGCCCACGGGATGCCGCATCCGGTGCCGCCGTGGGCCGGTGGTCACGGCCGCTTCGCAGGTCCTGCGCGCATGCGCTTGCTGGAGGCGCTGGCAGCGGCATCCGACACCTCGCTGTCGGTGAGCGACCTCGCCGAGCGGATCGGTGTGGACCAGCCGCGGGCGTCGCGGCTCGTGCAGCAGTGCGTGGAGCTCGGGCTCGTTCGTCGCGAGGCCGACCCCGCCGACGCCCGGCGCACACGCATCGTGCTCACCGAGCAGGGCACGGCGGTCGTCAGCGGCTTCCGCGGCGACCGGCGGGCGGCGATCGTCGAGGCGCTCGCCGAGTTCACCGACGCCGAACGCGCGGACCTCGCCCGCCTGCTCACCAAGCTCGCTGACGGTTGGCCTCGCTGAGGCGCTGGGCACGGCCGGACGAGTCAGTGACCGGGGGCGGGGCGCCGGAGGGGGTCCTGGTACGGCGCGGGCGTCACGGTGACGTCGCCGGTCTCGTCGGTCCACGACAGTGCCCGGCCGCGGTGCAGGCGGCGGCGCGCTCGCAGGACACCGCCGGCCAGTGGAAGCCCGATCGCCAGTGCGATCACGCCCGAGGCGGAACGGTCCTCATGCCCGAGCACGCTCTTGCGCTCGAACGCGCGGTGCAGCACGCCTCCGCGCGGCGGCGGCACCAGGCGTGCGGGCAACCGGCCGCGACGACGCAGCTCGACGAGCTCTTCGACCTGGTCCCACCAAGTGGAGTCGGTGGCCGCGTGGAAGTAGTTGTCCCTTGCCCACAGTGGGTGTGGCTGGCGGAAACGGCGGGCGATCACGTCGTCGGTGCCGCCCAGCAGACCGCTGCCGCGGAACACCGTGTTCAGCAGCGTCTTGTGCACACCGAACGTGTCCAGCGCGATCACCGGCACGCCCATCGCGATGGCCTCGATCGCCGCGGTCGAACCGACCGTGACCAGTCCCTCGGCCGACTCCAGCACCGTGCCCATCGGCTCGTACGACACGACGAGATTGTCCGGTCGGTCACGCAGCAGATCGAGCAGCGGCATCCGCTCGTAATGCGTCTCCGCCTCGCCCGCGCGTGAGCGCAGCTTGAGGACGACGCGACGTTCGGGTCGTGCGATGGCGGCCTCGACCAGCAGGTCGGCGACCTGCCGGCGGTGCTCAAGGGCGCGCGGTACGATCGCCTGCGCGGCGAACACCAGGTCGGTCCCGGCTGCGCCGCGGGCGCGGGCACGCGCATACGGCAGCGTCGCCAGTCCCAGCCGCAGCTCCGCGCCGAGCCGCGCGGACAGTTCCGCGAACGCGCGTCGCTCGCGCAACGAGTGCACGACCATCAGGTCGCTGTGCTGCCGGTACTGCACGGCGCCGCGCTGCGCGGGAATCGAGATGCCCGGCAGCCCGGTGACCACGACCGGGCGCACGGGCAGCCCGTCCACCTCGCGCTGCACAAGACGCACGAACGGCCCGCGTCCCGCGATGAGCACCACTTCCGGTCGCAGCGCGTTCAGCCGCGTGGGCAGCTCGCCGTGCGTCACCCGCTCCACGGCCCGCGCGGCCGGCTCTCGTCGCCCGATCGAGGTGCCGGCCAGGGCCGCGCGCTGCTGCCCCGGGCTCACCGTCAGCGGCGTGCGCACGATCAGCATCCGGCCGTCGATCACGTCGGCAGCGTCGAGCATCGCGCCCGCCCACTTGACGTAGGAGTCGGCGTCGGCGATCGCGACCACACGCGTGGTCGCAAACGACGGCAGCGGACCGCGCACCACGGCCGCGTCGCGGCCCACCGGTCCGCCCACGGTCCAGCCGGGTGCGGTCATCGTCATGCCGGCACGCGCCGGAGCTTGGCCATCGGAGCGAGCTCTCCTGGGAAGACCCGCTTGACGCCGTCGCCCAGGGCCTGTTCGACGATCCGGATGTCGCGCACGAGATGCTCCAGACCGGCCGGCTCCAGCGAAGCGGCGTGGTCGGATCCCCACATCGTGCGGTCGAGGGTGACGTGCCGCTCGACGGCCACGGCGCCCAGGGCCACGGCCGCCAGCGAGATCTGCAGGCCGCGCTCGTGGCCGGAATAGCCCACCGGGATGCCGGGATAGCGGTCGCGCAGCGTCGCGATGGTCTTGAGGTTGGCCTCTTCGGGCTCCATCGGATAGGTCGAGGTCGCGTGCAGGAGCACCACTCGTTCGGTGCCCAGTGCGTTCAGGGCCCGGTCGATCTCCTCGATCGTGGACATCCCGGTCGACAGGATCACGGGCTTGCCGGTCTCGCGCAGCGCGGCCAGCAGCTCCAGATCGGTCAGTGCCGCCGAGGCGACCTTGTGCGCGACCACGTTCAGGTCTTCCAGGAAGGCGACCGACGGCACGTCCCATGGCGAGGCGAACCAGTCGAGTCCGGCCATCGTCGCATAGTCGGCGATCTCGACGTACTCGTCGCGGCCGAACTCGACGCGGTAGCGGTATTCGAGGTAGGTCATGGTGCCCCACGGCGTCTCTCGCGGCATGTCGCGCATGTGCGCGGGAGTGGAGATCTCCGGGGTGCGTTTCTGGAACTTCACGGCGTCCGCGCCCGCCTGCGAGGCGACGTCGATGAGACGCTTGGCGAGCTCCACGTCGCCGTTGTGGTTCAGGCCGATCTCTGCGACCACGTAGACCGGGCTGCCCCCGCCGATCACGCGCGAGCCGATTCTGACGGTCATCTTCGTTCCTCTCCGTTGTGACGCTTCGAGCCTCGGCGGTGCCGGTGAACGGAAGGAGACATCGCGATGACGCCGGTACGGCGGGATGCCGTCAGTCGCCTGGTGCGCGATCGCCGGGTGCGGGACCGCCTGGCGCACGGCCAGCGAGCACACGATCGGCGAGCTCCCGGACGGCGCCGGAGCCGCCCGGGTTCGACAGCACCACGCGCGCCGTCGCACGCACCTCCGCACGCGCATCGGCGACGGCGACCGGCCAGCCCACCAGTGCCATCGCCGGCAGGTCGTTCACGTCGTTGCCCAGGTATGCGCAGGCGGCGAGATCGACCCCCGTCTGCTGCGCCCAGTCTCGCAGCGCAGCCGCCTTGTCGTCGACGCCGTGGATGACGTGTGCGTGCAGCTTCTGCCCCCGCGCGCGGACGACGGCGTTCGTCTCGGCGGAAAGGATCACCAGCGGGATCCCCGCCTCACGCAGCAGGCGCGCCCCCATCCCGTCCGATCGACTCACCCGCACGAGCTCTCGGCCGTCCTGGTCGACCAGCGCGGTGTCGTCGGTGTGCACGCCGTCGAAATCGGTCACCACCGCACGTACCGGGATCGCGACGGGTGCGTCCAAGAGCGGGGCCAGGGCGGATGCGGCAGCCAGCTGATCGAGATCGTCGATCTCGATCGCGGTGCGCTCGGGCACCGGCACGATGCCGATCCGGCCGAAGAAGCGGTGACCGGTGGTACGGAAGCCGGCGGCGTCGAACACGTAGAACGCACCGGTCTCCAGGTAGTGGGGCTCGCGGTCCTGCCGACGTGGCCGGTGCGATGCGGAATGGTTGATGCCCACGGCCTCGCCGGCGTCCGTGCGCTGCCACAGGAAGCCGTAGGTCTGGTATGCCGAGAAGACGCTGTCGAACCGCCCGGTGCGCACGTCAGCCACGGCATCCTCGATACCCTCCGAAGGGATGAACGGCGACGTCGCCTGCAGGAACGCGACCGTGCTCACCTCGACACCGGACTCTGCCAGCACGTTCAGCGCATGCAGCACGGCGCTCTCGCTGGTCGCGCTGTCGCCTGCCAGCTCGGCCGGGCGTCGCACGATGCGGGCCCCGGCACAGGCCGCTGCTGCCGCGATCCCCTCGTCGTCGGTCGACACGACGACGAGGTCCAGGCTCGGGGCCGCCTGCGCCGCACGCACAGCGCGGACGATCAGCGGCACGCCGCCCACCGGGCGAAGGTTCTTGTGCGGCACGCCCTTGGATCCGCCGCGCGCCGGGATGATCGCTGCGACGACGCTCATCGTCCGCTCGCTGCGTTCCATGCGCGCCGTGCGCGCCGCCTCGCACCACGCATCGCAAGGCGCGCCTCCTCCGTGCGTCCGGCGCCGCCGGTTCCCACGACCAGGCGAGTGAGCAGCCTGGGCGCCGTCCCGGGCAGGTGCAGCTCAGCCAGCCGCCGTGGCGAGAAGTACCGGACGCGCTCCTCGGGATCCAGCCCGGCGAGCAGCTCCTCCGCGCGCGGGCGCAGATGCGCGGCCACGCGCGGCTGCATGCAGTAGCCGACCGCGTCGACGAGGTGCTGCAGACGCCCTGGTGCGGCATACGCGCCGTCGTCGCGGTTGGTCGCATCGACGATCGTGGCGGGAATACGGTTGCCGTTCTCGAACGGGCGCAGGGCCGCCAGCACGGCTTCGGTCCCCACCGCGTCGATCGGCGTGCCGTAGAGTGCGCGCACGGTGGGAAGCGCGGTCGAGAAGCCCGCGACGACCGCGGCCGCGCGCAGGCGGCGGGTGAGCACCTCGGCCGGGGCATCGCCTCGGTACGTCTCGAACGCGATACCGTGCCGCTGCGCCCGGCGGCGTACACGGTCGGCCGAGATCGGCGGCGCCGTGGGATGCGGCTTGAAGATGATCCGGCGTGCCCCGCGATGCACCGCGCGGTCGATCATCTCCTGCTGCATGGCCGTCTCCTCATCGGCCGTGACCAGGTGCAGCGCCGCCAGGTACTGGCCGAGCACGAGCACCGTCGAGGTGTCGGTCGATGCGACGCCGATGGATCCGGCACGGTCGATCTCGTCGACGACCGCGGAGAACGCCGGCATCGGCACGGGCACCGTCCTCGCCCCGGCCTCGGCGAACAGCAACGGCATGAGACCGGGCAGGACGTCGGGGTAGATGACCTGGCGTACCCGTGCCGACACGGTGTGGGCGACCCGGTCGCGGATCGGCGCATACGTCATCAGACCGTCACCGATGACGAAGATGCGGGCTTCGCTGAACAGCGACAGCAGCGTGCGCACGGGCGCGACCTGCGGCGTCTGCACATAGAGGTCGAGGTCGTCGCCGTCGAGGCCCCACGCGCAGGCGAGCAGACGTCCCCAGGCGGGCAGCTCGGCGGCTCGGGGCGACCAGGCGGCGGGGTGCAGCGGGTCCAGCAGCCGGTTCAACGGCTCGACACGATCGAATCTGTCCAGCAGCGTCCGCAGCCGCGCAGACTCGTCGATTCCGCGATTCGTCTCCGGTACGGCGGCGGAATTGATGGGCACGAGGACGCGCTCGCCCCCCGGTGGCACCAGGCCCGCGTCGATCGCGGCGACCGCGGACATCAGCCCGTAGGGGGTATGCAGCGCGAAGAGCTGGGTCATGCCCGGCCGACCTTTCGCAGATGCCGTGCGAGCACCCGTCGCCTCGGGTCGCTGAGCCGGGGCAGAGCGGCGTCCACCGCGACGGGCTGAAGACGCGACAGCAGGTCGCGGATCGCGATGACCAGCTCACCGCGCACGACGGGGTTCATGCCGCGCGACCGGATGAGATGGTGTGCGCAGATCGCCAGGACGGTCGCGGTGATCTTCGGGCGGAAGCGGTCCGCTTCGGCATCCTCTTCCACAAGCTCCACCACGTGCATCAGCGCCCTGCCGAAGTCGAGCTGACGGCGATCGAGCACCTGGGTGAGCGAGGTGGGGATGCCGCGACGGTACAGCAGTTGGGGAGCGTCGACGACCGCGAACGAGGCCGCCTGCAGGTGCAGACGCCAGATCCAGGGACGGTCTTCAGCCGTGAACAGTCCGTCGGGGAACTCGGCCAGACCATCATCGATCACGCGACGGTGGAACATGCCCGCCCAGGCATATGGGTAGTCCACCATGGTCGTCTCATCCGGCGGCAGGATCGCGTCCCGCGGCGAGACGGCCACTCCACGCCAGGGGAACGGGGCGCGCACGAGCGTGCGCCGGGTGTCGGTGACGGTCACGTGGTCGGTGCGCACGAAGTCGCAGCCGAGGTCGCCGAGTGCGGCCACGAGGGTCGCCACGCGGAGGGGCGCCATCCAGTCATCACCGTCGATGAAGCAGAACGCCTCGCCCTCGACCCGCGCGAGGCCCTGGTTGCGTGCGCTGGCAAGGCCCACCGGACGGGGGTTCTCGATCACCTCGGCGTGCGAGAACTGCGTCGCGTAGTGTCGCATGATCTCGCCGGTGTCGTCGGCCGAGCCGTCGTCCACGGCGACGAGCTTGAGGTCGTCGGGGTCGTCGAACTGCCGCCGGAGCGTCTCGAGGGTGGTGCCGATGAACCGCCCCGCGTCCTTGGCCGGCAGGATGGCGGTCGCGATGGGTCTGTGCACGTCACTCCCGGGCGTCGGTCACGGTGGTGCGACGTCGGTCGCTGACCGATCGTGACACTCCCGGTTTGCGGGACGGCGACGTGCGGGTGAACGCGCGGTGGCCGGCGCGTCACCGATCGTGGTGCGCCGCGGGTGCGGCATCCTTCGCGCGGGACGCCGCGTGGTGGTCAGTTGCGGGCCGAGAGCTGCGGCGGGCGCGACTTCACCGGCAGGAGCAGCAGCAGCCCGACCAGCAACACCAGCACGATGCCGAGGATGCCCCAGTACTGCACGCCGCCGATCGTGACGAACAGTCCGAACATGGCGGGCGCGATGAACGTGGCGGCACGGCCGGTCGTGGCGTACAGGCCGAAGACCTCGCCCTCGCGCCCCGGGGGGATCAGCCGTGCCAGGAACGTGCGTGAGGCCGACTGCGCAGGTCCGACGAACAGGCAGAGGATGAGGCCGAAGATCCAGAACATGGTCTGGCCGCCGTCGTGGAGCAGGAACACCAGAGTGCCGCTGACCACGAGCCCGATCAGCGACACGACGATGAGGGGCTTCGGCCCGAACCTGTCGTCGAACGTGCCGCTGGAGATCGTCGCAATGCCGGCGACGACGTTCGCGGCGATCGCGAACACGATGACCTCTCCGGCGTCGAAGCCGAACGTGCCCGCTGCCAGCACGCCGCCGAACGTGAACACGCCGGTGAGCCCGTCGCGGAAGATCGCCGAGGCCAGCAGGAAGTACACGGTGTGCCGGCTGTCGCGCCAGAGCCGGCCGATGTCACGGAACAGCAGCGCGTACGAACGGAAGACGCTCACCCGCACGTTCCCCGGCGCGGGCTTGTTCTCGGGCACGGCGACGAGCACCGGGATCGCGAACACGGCGAACCAGCAGGCCGCCACGAGCATGGAGATGCGCACGTCCAGACCGTCAGCACCGGTGACGCCGAACAGGCCGACGTCGGGATGGATGAAGCCGAAGTAGACGACCAGCAGCAGCACGATGCCGCCGAGATAGCCCATGCCCCAGCCGAAGCCCGACACCTTGCCGACCGTGCGGGGCGTCGAGACCTGCGCGAGCATCGCGTTGTAGTTGACACCCGCCAGCTCGAAGAAGATGGTGCCCACGCCCAGCAGGACGAGGCCGAACCACAGGAAGGCAGGGTCGGCCCGCACGAACACCATGAGCCCCAGCATCACGACGACGATCGCCGTGTTCACCGCCAGCCAGAGCTTACGGTGCGACGACGCGTCGGTGCGCTGACCGGTCACCGGTGCGATGAGCAGCACGACCAGGCCGGCCAACGTGAGCGCGAGTGAGAGCGCCTGCGACGATGCGGTCTTGTCGCCGAACGACGTGCTCGTGAGGTAGACCGTGAACACGAAGGTCGTGGCGACCGCGTTGAACGCGGCCGAGCCCCAGTCCCAGAGCGCCCACGAGATGACGCGACGTCGTGGCACGGGAGCCGCGTCGGGGTTGGCCGCCATCGCGGCCGTCGAGAAGCGCGGGTCGGGGGCGTCGGTGCCGGTCACGCTCTCACCGTATTGGACAACGGCGGAGGATGCCACGATCTGGGTGCGGCGGCTCACGCCTGTCGCGCTCGGGGCGTCATTCGCCGGCCCGGCTAGGGCTCCGGGTGCGCCGGCACGGGCGAGCGGCGGATCCCGCGCCCCGGATTGGCATCCGTCCTGCGTCCTTCTCGCAGAACGGGCACTCCGGACACGATGACGTCATCGATGCCGGTGGCGGTCAGACGGGGACTGGCGTAGTCCGCTCGGTCGGTGACCGTCGCCGGATCCATGACGATGAGGTCTGCGTGCCACCCGGCGCGCAGACGCCCGCGTGCCCCTAGGCGCATCACCTCGATGGAGCCGGTCGACAGGTGACCGACGGCTTGCGCGATGGTCAGGTCGCCGCGAGCGAACGTGTACCGGGCGATGAACCTCGCGAAGGTGCCCCATCCGCGAGGATGCGGCCGGCCTCCGATGTAGATTCCGTCGGAGCCGCCTCGGTGCCGTGGATCCGTGAAGATCCGTGCGAGCTCATCCTCGGATCGCTGGGTGGGGGTCGCCATGACGGCCGTGCTCTTCAGCATCCCGTCGACGAGCACGCGGACGGCGAAGACCAGCGGGTCCTCGCCCACCTGCCGGGCCGCGTCGGCCACGGTCATGCCCGTCGCCCACGCCCACTGCGCGCTCCCGGTCTCCACGAAGGACATCCGCGTCGGCCACTCCGCTCCCATGTCTGGTCGCGCGGCGATCTCCGCTCGCTGACGCTTCAGGAGCTGCTCTCGCTGGTCGGGATCGCGAAGGACGCGCAGAGTCTCCTCCGCACCGCGGCCGAGAAGTGCTGCCGGCAGCAGTGGCATGGTCATCAGCGTGCACCCCCGCCGATACGGGTAGGCGTCGAAGGTGACCTCCAGGCCGTCGCCGAACGCGTCCAGGGCTGGGATGATCATGGCCGCCGGCCCGTGCAGATGGGAGACGTGCGTGCGTACCCCGCTGCCCTGAGCGATCTGTGCCAGCTCGGCCATTCCGCGCGGGACCGCTGTCTCGTAGCCGTGTCGCATGTGTGACACGTGCACGCCGTCGACTTCCGCGACCGGGCGGGCCATGGCGGTCAGCTCCGCAGCGCTCGCATACAGTCCCGGCACATAGTCCAGGCCGGTGGAGAGCCCGACCGCGCCCTGGGCCATGCCCTCGCGCACCATCTCCTCCATCGCCCGCAGCTCGCGGGCCTCGGCGGGCCGATCGGTGTTCCCCATTACCTCGTTGCGCGTCGTGCCCGCCGGAACGAGGGCTGCGACGTTCATCCCGACCGTGCGGTCGTACGTGTCCAGCAGCGCACCGATCCCGCCGCCACGATAGGTCGGGTGACGGCCGTTGATCGTCGCGAAGTAGTCCGCGGCGTATCGGCCGTCACCCGGGGCGAAGCCCACGCCGTCCTGTCCGATGACCACCGTCGTCACCCCTTGACGCAGATTGGCCTCCTGTACATCGGAGTCGAAGATGACGCCGTCGGTGTGGGAATGGGTGTCGACGAAGCCCGGAAGCACGAGACGGCCGTCGCAATCGATCACTTCCGCTCCGGGCGCCGCCAGGTCGGCCCCGATCCGGGCGATGCGGTCGCCGACCACGAGCAGGTCGGCGTGCGTGGACGGCTCGTCAGGCCCGGTGACGAGCTCACCGCCGCGCAGGAGCAGTCGGCGATCGCCGTTCATGCTGCTGCACCCCTTCCCCCGTCTCCCGCGTCGGCTGCTGTGGCAGCCGCGAGCGCCTCGCCGAACACCGCCACGGATCGATCGATCTGCTCGTCCGTATGCTCTGTGGACAGGTACCATCGGCCGCCGGGGAGCGCGAAGACGCCGCGGCGCAGCAGTTCGACCAAAACGCGGTCGTAGGTCGTGCTGTCCGTGGCGCGGAACTGTGCGAACGTGCTCACCTCCGGCACGCCAAGCGCACACTGCACGATAGGCCCCACCTGGTTGACGGCACCCACCGCCCCCGCACGGCGCAGCTGCTCGCGCAGCCCTGCCGCAAGCCGGTTGCCCTGGTCTTCGAGCCGACGATAGACGCCGTCGTGCGCGAGCACCTCCAGCGTTGCGACGGCGGCCGAGAGAACGATGGGATTGCCGTTGTACGTCCCCGCGTGCACCACGCCCTGCTGCGTGGTATCCAGTAGCCGGCTCGGGCCGACGACGGCTGACAGCGGCAGGCCGCCCGCGATGGCCTTACCGAGCACGCAGAGGTCGGGCACGATCCCGTACTTCTCGACGGCTCCGCCGAACGCGATCCGAAACCCGGTGATGACCTCGTCGAAGATGAGCACGGTACCGGTCTCGTCGCACAGCTCGCGGACGGTCGCGAGGTAACCCGGCGGCGGCTCGATCACGCCGGAATTGCACAGCACGGGCTCCAGCAGCACCGCGGCGATGTCTCTCTGGGCCAGCGTTCGGCGGAGCGCGTCCACGTCCTGTGCGTCGAGCACGACGGTGTCGCGCGCGGCGTTCTCCGACTGACCACGGGATTCGAGCATCGGCCGGTCGTGGGCATCGGTCCGCGACGGCCGGTATCCGAGCAGCACCGGATCGGTCCAGCCGTGATAATGGCCGGAGAACTTCACGATCTTCTGTCGTCCGGTGCTCGCGCGGGCGATCCGCAGCGCGACCTGGTCGGCCTCGGAGCCGGAGTTGGACCAGAGGACGCGATCGAAGCACGGGTACGCACGCAGCACCGCCTCGGCGGCCAGGTATTCGTAGGGATGCCCCGACCCGAACGTCGCGCCCTCCGCCACCTGCCTGCTCACGGCGGCGACCAGCGCCGGGTGCCCGTGCCCGATGATGTCGGGGCCCCAGCCGAGAACGAAGTCCACGTAGACATTGCCGTCGACATCGGTCAGCTCTGCGCCCGCTCCACTGCGGAAGAAGATCGGATGCGGCTTCGCTCGCGCGCGCACACCGGTGGACACGCCGCCGGGAAGCGACCCCTTCGTGCGTTCCCACGCCGCGCGTGATTCCGGCCAGTCATCCACAAACATCTGTCTGCCACCTTCCGTGGTTCATGCCGGCAGCGGTTTCGGGCCACCGGCCACGTTGACGAGCCTCTCGAACAGCCGGTCTGTCTCCAGCTTCGAGATGTCGTCGAGATCGAAAGCTGTGGGAGCGAGCCGGTGCTCGTGCTCGATCACCCCCTGCTTGGCGAGGAGGTACTTCTCCATCGCGACGTAGGAGTCCAGGTTGCTCAGCTGCGCGAGAACCGGCGCGAGCGCCGAGCTGATCAGGTAGGTCGTCTCCAGGTCCTGGTCCGTCAGCGCACGCCAGAGACCGGCGATCGCCCACACCAGGTCAGCGCCCGGCATCGTTCCGACGATGCCCCTGCGGTAGCTGTCCACGAGGGCGACGCCGCCGCTGCCGTCGAACACGCGAGCGTGCCCGCCGGTCGCGCTGTGCAACTCGGTCAGCCGTGGACCCAGTGGCTGCGCCTCGGGCTTGAACAGCACCTGCTCGGAGCCGTACCGGTCGAGGAGCTCCACGACAAGGCTCAGTTCGAGGGGTCGTCCGATGTATCCGCTGGCGTCCTGGATCACCACCGGGACATCTCCTGCCTCTTCCACGATGGTGCGGAAATAGCTCATGAGCTGCGGGCCGCTGGGGAAGACGGTGAGGGGAGGATTGGCCATGACCGCGGCTGCGCCGGCCTCGACGGCGTGCCGGGTCAGCCGCTGCGCCTCTCGTGTCGACTCCGACCCGACGGACAGGACGACGGGGACGCGGCCGGCGTCGTAGTCCAGGATCAGGTCTCCGAGGCTCATCCGCTCGGAACCGGTCAGTCGCGGCAGTTCGGAGACCATCGCCACGACCAGCCCATCCGCGCCGTTGAGGATGAGCCAGTCGAGCTCGCGAGCCAGCGCGGTGCGATCGATCTCGAGCTCCGCGGTGAACGGGGTCGAGATCACGGGCAGGACTCCGGCGATCGTCATCACTGCGGCCCGTTCTTCTGGAGGTCATTGCCGAGCCAGATGATCGCGTTGATCTCCACGTCATATCCGACCAACGGCGAGCCCACCGTCGTCCTCGTCGGGTACGGCTTGGCGAAGGTCTCGGCACAGACCGCGTCCCACACCGGGAAGTCGTCCATGTCCGACAGGTAGGCATCGATCCGCACCGCGTCTTCGAGCCTTCCCCCCGCCGCCTCGGCGATCGTCCGGATGTTCGCAAACGTCGCGCGGGCCTGGTCGGCGAGGGATTGTCCGACCAGCGCACCGTTCGCGTCGAAAGGACCCTGTCCTGACACGAACAGGAATCCCCCCGCGACGATGCCCTGTGAGTACGCGCCGCCCGGCTGGGCGGCTGCCGGCGTACGGACTTCAGATCTCATCAGCTTCTCCTTCTGCGGTGACTGTCTTGGCTGAGAACTCCGTGCGGATGACGTCCACCACGCGAGGGTCTGCGGCATCCGTGCCCTCCAGGAGGAGGATCGTCGCCCACTTGTCGAAGGTGGTGCACGGATGGGACACTCCGAACCTCACGAGGTCGCCCACGGCGAGCGTGCTGCCCACAGGCAGCCGCAAGAAGGCGTGCTGGTCGTTGAGGTCGAACACGAACGCGTCGGTCAGCGCCGCCGCGGGCAAGGCCCTGCCCGCTCGCAACGCCCGCTGTGGCAGCGGAAGGCCGACGTCTGCCGAGACGTCTCGCCGGCCCATATCGACGAGGGCGAGGTCGGGCTGTGGTCTGCTGAGCACCCTTGCCCAGACATGCATCGCCGGGGTCAGATCCGGTCCGGCATCACGCGCGTGCGGGGCGATGCGGGCATAGAGGTCGTCATCGTGCACGACATAGACTCCTGGCCGCAGCACCACGCGTGTCGGCCTCGCGCCCGCGTCGCGCACGGGGCCGAAGATCTCCTCGACCAGGTCGAAGTATGCGCTGCCTCCCGCCGACAGCAACAGCTCATCGCCCTCGCACAGCGGCGCGATGAGCTGGAAGGCCTGCGCGACTCGGCGGAGGTAGCCGCGGACGTCCTCGAGGGCGGCGGAGTCGGCAGCCTCGGTGATGACCCCTTCATAGCCCGCGACTCCGACCAGCCGCAGCGCGGGCGACCGGCGCGCCGCCTCTGCGACCGCGATCGCCGTCTCCACGGTGCGTGCGCCCGTTCTCGCATCGAGAGCACCGACCTCGACGCACACGTCGATGGGCCGGCTCGAGCCGTCGTAGTGGGCGGACATGATCTCCACGGCGGCCAGCGAGTCAACCCAGCAGATCACCTGCCACTCGGGATCGGATGCCAGCTGGGCGTACAGCCAGCGGAGTCCGTTCGGGTCGATGATCTCGTTGGCGATGACGACGCGGGGCACGCGGGCACGCCGCGCGACCATGAGCTGCGCCGTCGTCGCGACGGTGATCGCCCACGCCCCCGCATCCAGCTGTTCGTCCCAGATCGCGGGGGCCATCGTGGTCTTTCCGTGCGGCGCGAGAAAGAGCCCGCGATCCAGGCACCATTTCGCCATCGCGACGATGTTGGAGCGCATCGCCGAGCGATCGATCGTCGCGATCGGCGTCGCGAAGTCCGTCAGCGGGAGCGGGCGGCGCCCGGAGGCGGTCGATCCGTCGTCATCTCGTCTCATGTCAGGCTCCTGCTCTCAGTGGTCGAGCAGCCGGGCGAGGAACTCCCTCGTCCGCTCCTGGGTCGGGTTGTTGAAGATCACCTCGGGGGAGGCGTCCTCCACGATCCGGCCGCCGTCCATGAACACGGCCCGGTCAGCGACCTCGCGAGCGAACCCCATCTCGTGGGTCACGATCAGCATCGTCATCCCCTCGTGAGCGAGGGTGCGCATGACGTTCAGCACCTCGCCCACGAGCTCCGGGTCGAGTGCGGAGGTCGCCTCGTCGAACAGCATGATGCGCGGCTTGAGCGCGAGAGCCCGGGCGATGGCCACTCGCTGCTGCTGGCCTCCGGAGAGCTGATCAGGATGCTTGTTCACATGCTCGGCGAGGCCGACGGATGCCAGTAGCTCCATGGCGTGCTGCGTCGATTCCGCTCGTGGATGCCTTCGTCCCTTGACCTGCGGGAAGACGACGTTCTCGAGGGCAGTCATGTGGGGGAACAGATTGAACTGCTGGAACACCATCCCCACTTCATCGCGCAGATGCGCGGATGACTTGTGCAGCGCACGTCGTTCCCGCTTCGTGCACCCGCCGCGCTGCAGGGTGACTCCCTCGACCAGGATCTCTCCGTCCTGGATCTGCTCGAGCCCGGCCACGCAGCGCAGAAGAGTGCTCTTGCCGCTGCCGCTGGCCCCGATGAGGACCACGACGCTCCCCGAGGCGATGGACAGCGTCGTCCCTTGCAGCACGACGCGCTGTCCGTATGACATCGTCACGTCCCGCAGTTCGATGGCCGGAGGCGGGCTCGCGGCCGGCAGGACAGGCACACCGTTCATAGGCTTGTTCTCCTCTGCATCCGCTTCTCGATACGGCCGATCGCCACCGAGAGGGGGAACGTCATCGCGAAGTACGTCAGCGCCAGGATCGTGTACACCTCGAGCGGTCGGAAGGTGGAGGTCGCCAGCATCTGGGCCTGGTAGGTGATCTCCGGCACGGCGATCACCGAGAGCAGTGACGAGTCCTTGACCAGACTGACGAAGACGTTGCCGGTGGCGGGGAGCATCGAGCGCACTGCCTGGGGGAACACGACGTGCCAGAACGTCGTCGGGCGGCTGAGCCCGAGGACGACGGCCGCGTCGCGCTGGCCGGGCTGGACCGATTGGATCCCGCCGCGGAAGATCTCGGCGAGGAACGCCCCGGCGTTCAGGGACAGCGCGACGATGCCCGCCTCGACCGGCCCGAGCGTGATGTTGAAGAGGATCGGGAGCACGTAGAAGATCCAGATCAACTGGACGAGCGCCGGCGTCGTCCGGAAGAACTCGGTGTAGATGTATGCGATGCCAGAGAAGGGCTGGCGGCCCGACATCCGGATCGTGGCGACGGCGAGGCCGATCACATTGCCGAAGATCAAGGCGAACACCGACACGATGATCGTGTACAGCAGCCCCTGCCCGACGAGCTGCAACGACTTGAGGCTGAGGACGGAGCTCCAGTCCCAGACGTAGGAGACAGCGATGTCGTTGAACCAGTTCATGTGGGAGGGAGCCCTCCTCTGGCATGCGCATACATGGGGTCAGCCCTTCAGGGCGTTATCGATGGTCAGCCACTTCTTCGCGAGCTCGTCGATCTCGCCGCTTGCCGTCTTCTCCTTGATGAACGTGTTGAGCGCGTTCAGAAGCACCGTGTTGCCCTTGTTCACGGCGAACGAGATCGAAACGGGCTCGATGCCGTCCGGGTTGGAGGCGTAGTCCGGCACCGAATCGAGGGAGAACGCCTGCTTGATCGCCGGTGCGAGATAGCTGGAGTTGATCATCGCGGTCGATCGGCCGCTGGTCACCTCGGTGGCGAGGTCGGCGACCGAGGCCGTGGGCAGGGAGCGGAGCTTGGCACGGGGCACGAGCTTGAGCGCGAGCTGCTCCTCTGCCGACCCCGAGATCACGGCGATCGTGACGGAGGGGTTGTTGAAATCCTCCACCGTCTTCAGCGAGGATCCTTCCTTGACGAAGAACAGCGAGCCCGCCGCGCTCACCCCGTCTGCGAAGTCGACCGCTGCCTTCCGTTCGTCCGTTGCGTTGATCGGCTGGGTGAAGTCGTACTTGTTGGACTGCAAGCCGGCCACGAACAGCGGGAACGTGGTGTTGACGAACTCCAGCTTGACGTCCGCCCAGTCGGCGAATTCCTGAGCGAGCGCAGCGGAGAACGACGTCCATTGGCCATCGTCTCCCTTGATCATGAAGGGTGGTCCGGCAGCGGCGCCCATTCGGATCGTCGAGCCGGGGGTGAGCCCGGACGGGCCGGCGCTCTCGGTGGAGTTCGGTGTGCTCGGCCCGGCCGCGCACGCGGCGAGCCCCAGGACCAGCGCCGCGATTGAGGCAACACCGGCGATCCGTTTTGTCAATTTCATTGTCTTCTCCGGTCCTACTGTCGACATCTTCGTCGGAGTCCGAGAGCACGCATGCGAGGGGTGAATGCGACTCTGCAGGCCCGCTGGGTTTGGTATCACCAAATCCGGTTTTGGATTACTACACGGAGAATAGCAGGACTCACGCGTGCGTCAAGCGACTTTTTTCGCGACGGGCCAGCGCGGCGCAAGGCAGCATGCGGCGCACGCACGGGGCCCGTCATTGCCGCGCGACCGTGCCCTGGGCTCTCGGACCTCAACCGCAGACGAGCGCGGTGAGCTGGTCGGCGTGACTGCGGACGACCTCGGCGACCTGCCTCACGTCCTCCAGCATGGGATCGGCCTTCAGGCCTGTCACGCTCACGGTCGCGTACAGGGAGCCGGTCGAGTCCAGCGCCGGGGCCGCGATGCAGATGATGCCGTCGACGTCCTCCTCGTCGTCGATCGCGTACCGGTTCTGCCGGCAGTGGGCGAGCTCCTCCATGAAGCGGTCGATGTCCGTGATGGTGCGGCGGGACTTGCGCGGCATGCCGTGGCGACTGATGATCTGACGCACCTCGTCGTCGGGCAGCGTCGACATCACCGCCTTGCCGATCGCCGAGCAATGCGGCCGCTCCCGCTCTCCCAGACGAAGGTCGAGCCGGATGGCGCCCGGGGCATAGACGCAGTTCACCACCAGGGCCCAGTCCCCGTCGCGAACGGCTGCGCGCGCGGTCAGTCCCGTGGTCTTCATCAGGGAGGTGACCACGGGGGCGGAGACGTCCGCAGCGGTGGACTGTCTGTTGGCGCTCTGACCAAGCCGGAACAGGCCCAGGCCCAGGCGATAGGTGCGCGACGCGCCTTCGCCACGATCCGTGATCAGTCCGTACGCCAGCAACGTCTGCAGTGTCGCGAAGGCGCTGCCCTTGGACATGCCGACGGCCTTCGCCAGCTGGGTGACGTTGCTCGTTGCTCCCGACGGGTCCTTCTCGATCTCCCGAAGAAGCTCGATGGCCTTCACCAGGCTTCGAACTGTGTACCGCGGATCCAGCTCCGCCACGCCGACACCTCTTTCCGTTGCCGTGTCTCGCATCTAGCCGTTCAGTATAGCCAAACTGGATTTGCCAGGCTGGCTCTTGAGCGTGAGTGCGGTCACCGTCCTCCCAGCCGATCACTCGGCGGCGTAGAACTTGATACAGATCGTGTCAAGTTCGTTTTGACACAGCTCGCACGCGGGCGTAATCTACATGACAGAGAAGTTGAGCCATCCGGACTCAAGCTCGCGGATTTGCACTCGTGATACTCGATTGAAGGAGAACACACATGGCACGTGCAGTGGGAATCGACCTCGGGACGACCAACTCGGTCGTCTCCGTCCTCGAGGGCGGAGAGCCGAAGGTCATCGCCAATGCGGAGGGCTTCCGTACGACCCCGTCGGTGGTCGCGTTCACGAAGGACGGCGAGGTGCTGGTCGGCGAGACCGCCAAGCGCCAGGCCGTCACCAACGTCGACCGCACGATCACCTCCGTCAAGCGCCACATGGGCACCGATTGGAAGACCCAGGCCATCGACGGCAAGACCTACACGCCGCAGGAGATCTCTGCGCGCATCCTGCAGAAGCTCAAGCGTGACGCCGAGCAGTACCTGGGCGACACGGTGACGGATGCCGTCATCACGGTCCCCGCGTACTTCAACGACGCCGAGCGCCAGGCCACGAAGGAGGCCGGTGAGATCGCGGGCCTGAACGTGCTGCGCATCATCAACGAGCCCACCGCGGCGGCTCTCGCCTACGGCCTGGACAAGGGCAAGGAGGACGAGCTCATCCTGGTGTTCGACCTCGGTGGTGGCACGTTCGACGTGTCCTTGCTCGAGGTGGGCAAGGACGACGACTTCTCCACCATCCAGGTGCGCGCGACCGCCGGTGACAACCGCCTCGGCGGCGACGACTGGGACCAGCGCGTCGTGGAC
>CALKHM010000277.1 GCA_937988695.1 uncultured Microbacterium sp.
GATCTACGTGCCCGCCGACGACTACACCGACCCGGCGCCGGCCACGACGTTCGCCCACCTGGACGCCACGACCGAGCTGAGCCGTGAGATCGCCTCGAAGGGCCTGTACCCCGCCGTCGACCCGCTCACCTCGACCAGCCGGATCCTCGACCCGCGCTACATCGGTGCGGAGCACTACCGGGTCGCCACGGCCGTGAAGCAGATCCTGCAGAAGAACAAGGAGCTGCAGGAGATCATCGCGATCCTCGGCGTCGACGAGCTGAGCGAAGAGGACAAGATCGTCGTGGCCCGCGCCCGGCGCATCCAGCAGTTCCTCTCGCAGAACACCTACATGGCCAAGAAGTTCACCGGCGTCGAGGGCTCCACGGTGCCGATCAACGAGACCATCGAGTCGTTCGACGCGATCGTCAAGGGTGAGTTCGACCACGTCGCCGAGCAGGCCTTCTTCAACGTCGGCGGCATCTCCGACGTCGAGGCGAAGTGGGCGCAGATCCAGAAGGAGAACGGCTGATCATGCCGCTGCACGTGAATCTCGTCTCCGCCGAGCAGGAAGTCTGGTCGGGTGAGGCCACCCTGGTGATCGCCAAGACCGTCGAGGGCGAGATCGGGTTCATGGCCGGGCACGAGCCGGTGCTGGCGATCCTTGCCACCGGCCGGGTGCGCATCACCGGGACCGACGGCGAGAAGATCGAGGCCGACGCGGAGGACGGGTTCGTCTCCGTGGAGCGCGATCAGGTGACGATCGTCGCCGGCCAGGCCGCCCTCGTGGCGTGACCTGCGCCGGATGCTGATCCTGCTGCCGCCCTCCGAGACCAAGCGCCCCGGAGGGCGGCGCTCTGCGATGCGCCTGGAGCGGCTCGCGTTCGCGCAGCTGGCCGCGCAGCGCACCCAGGTCGTCGACGCGTTGGTCGCCCTGGCCGCCGACGACGACGAGGCCGCGCGGGTGCTGGGCCTCTCCGAGCGTCAGCGCGGCGAGATCGCGCACAACCGGACCCTGCGCACCGGCCCCACGCTGCCGGCCGTCGACCGCTACACCGGCGTGCTCTACGACGCCCTGGACGCCGCGTCGCTGGATGCGGCCTCGCGGCGCTGGCTGGGCGCGCACGTGGTCATCCACTCCGCGCCGTTCGGCCCGATCGGCGCGTTGGATCCGATCCCGGCGTACCGGCTGGCCGCCGGCACGAGCCTGCCCGGGCTGCCTTCGCTGCGGCGGGTGTGGGCGGATGCGGTGAGCGCGGCACTGGCCGCGGCATCCCCGTCGTTCGTGCTCGACCTGCGCTCAGAGGCGTATGCGGCGCTCGGCCCCGTGCCGGCGGGCACCGCCTCGGCGTACCTGCGCGTGGTCACCGCCGGGCCCGACGGCACCACGCGCGCCCTGAACCACTTCAACAAGCACGCCAAGGGCGCGCTCGTCCGGCGCCTGGCGACCCAGCGGCCGCGGGTGGGCTCGGCCGCGGGGCTGCGCCGTTGGGCGCAGGCCGCCGGCCTGATGATGCGCGCGGGCGCGGCCGGCGAGCTCGACCTCGTGGTGTGACCGCTATTTGATCAGGCGCAGGGCGACCGGGTAGCGGTAGCTGCCGCCGCTGTTGACGCGAAGGCCGCCCATGATCGAGAAGATCACGTTGACCACCCAGACCACGAACGCGACCAGACCCAGCAGCGAGCCGATGATCAGGCCGATGAACGGGATCCAGCTCAAGAACGCGCTGACGATCCAGATGGCGACCCAGACGATCGTGACGGTGATCTGCCAGTTCAGCGCCTCTTTGCCCTCCACATCGGTCCGCTGTCCGCGGTCCTTCAGCAGCAACCAGATCAGCAGCGCCGGCAGGAAGCCGACGATGCCGCCGATGTGCGCCCACATGGCGGCTTGCTGGTCGGCCTCCGGCGTGAGCGGTGCGGCCGGCTGAGAGTATGGCTGGTCCGGCCCTGCGGCGTTCGGATCGGTCATGGCGCTCCCTTTCTTCTCCCGTGCGATCGGGCATGCACGCCCACGGTAGCGTCAGCGGCGCGCCGAGGCAATGGGCGCGATAGCGTGGGGGATGATGTCAGATCTGCAGCAGCGCCGTGTCGGCGCATCCGGGCTTTTCGTCAGCGCCGTCGGTCTCGGCTGCAACAACTTCGGCCGCGCGGGCACCGCCACCGAGACGCTCGAGGGCACGCGGGCCGTGTTGGACGCCGCGATCGATGCCGGCGTCACCTTCCTGGACACCGCGGACATGTACGGCAAGGAGCCCGGACTGTCCGAGTCGCTCATGGGTGAGGCGCTGAAGGGTCGGCGCGACGAGGTCGTGATCGCGACGAAGTTCGGGCACTCCGGCGTCCCGTTCCCGTATGGCGGGTCCAACGGATCGCGCACCTATGTGCGGCGGGCGGTCGAGGCGTCTCTTCGCCGGCTGCAGACCGAATGGATCGACCTGTACCAGCTGCACACACCCGACAACGGCACACCGATGGAGGAGACCCTGCAGGCGCTCGGTGACCTCGTGCGCGAGGGCAAGGTGCGCTACATCGGGCACTCGAACTTCTCCGGGTGGCAGATCGCCGAGGCGCACTTCGTCGCCCGCGAGCAGCGCGCCGTGCCGTACGTGTCGGCGCAGAGCGAGTACAGCCTGCTGCGGCGCGACACCGAGCGGAACATCCTGCGCGCCGTGCGGCGGTACGGACTCGGGTTCTTCCCGTACTTCCCGCTGCAGAACGGGCTGCTCACCGGCAAGTTCACCCGCGAAGGCGGCCCCGACGACAGCCGGATCATGCGTCAGCGGCCGCATGTGTGGAAGGACGCCCCCTGGGACGCGCTGGACGCCTACCAGGCGTTCTGCGACCAGCGCGGCATCACGATGCTCGAGGCCACGTACGGCTGGCTGCTGTCGCGGCCCGAACTGTCGAGCGTGATCGCGGGCGCCACGCGCCCGGAGCAGGTGCGGGCCAACGCCCGGGCGGGGTCGGCGTGGACGCCGGATGCCGCCGATCTCGACGCTATCGACGCGATCTTCCCGCCGCCGGCGCCTGCGATGTGAAGGTCGCCCCGCTCGCTCGACGGTCGAGGTGGGCAGGTGGGGGTCGCTCAGCGCGTGCGCAGGCCGTCGAGGGCGACGGTGAGCACGTCGTCGGCGAGCTGGTCGGCGCCCTCCGGCCCCGAGGTGCGGTACCACTCGACGAGCGAGTTCACCATGCCGAACACGAGCCGGGTCGCGACACGTGCGTCGACGTCCGCGCGCACGGCGCCCTCCTGCTGGGCGGAGCGCACGAGCGCCGTCACCCGCTGGTCGAACGCGCGCCGTCGGCCGAGCGCGGCGCGTTCGACCGGGCTGTTGCCGCGCACGCGCAGCAGCAGCGTCACGTGCGCGAGCTCGTCGACCAGCACCCGCACCGCGCCGCGCAGCACGGCCCCCAGCCGGTCGGATGCCGTGCCCTCGGTGGCCTCCGGCGTGGACAGCACCGCCTCGAGCCCGCCCAGCGCGCGGTCGAGCGACACGGACAGCAGCTCCTCCTTGGAGTCGAAGTGGTGGTACAGCGCGGCCTTGCTCACCCCGAGTCTGCCGGCCAGGTCCGCGACGGAGGTGGCGTCATAGCCCTGCTCGTTGAACACCGCGACGGCCACCGTGAGGAAATGGTCCCGGTCGTACCCCGGTCTCCCGCGTCGCGCCTGTTCGCTCACCGTGCCAGTCTGGCACGGCGGCATCCGGCATCCTGTGCGGGCGCGCGAACGGCGTGACGAATTCCTGAACGATCGGTAGGGTATTCGGTGTGGGCGACGACGACACACTGTTGATCGAGCGCCGCGACGATCGGGTCGTGGCGAGGGTGAACCGTCCGCACGTGCGCAATGCGATCGATCAGCGCCTCGTCGACCTGCTGCACGAGCTGTGCGCCGAGCTGGAGGAGTCCCCGCGCATCCTCATCCTCACCGGAACGGGCGGCGTGTTCGCGTCGGGAGCCGACATCCGGCAGATGCTGCAGCGTCGCGCGGCCGACGCCCGGGCAGGCATCAACACCCGGGCTTTCCTGCGCATCCGAGCGCTGCCCATGCCGGTGATCGCCGCGATCGACGGTTACGCCCTGGGCGGGGGAGCGGAGCTCGCCTACGCCGCCGACCTGCGGATCGGATCGCCGACGGCCAGAATCGGCAACCCCGAGACGGGGCTGGGCATCCTCGCGGCGGCCGGGGCGACCTGGCGGCTGCCCGAGCTCGTCGGCCCGGCGCGGGCGGCCGAGCTGCTGTACACCGGGCGTGTCCTGAACGCCGACGAGGCGCTCGAATGGGGGCTGCTCAGCGCGATCCATCCCGCGGGGGAGCTGATGGCTGCCGCACACGCGCTCGCCGATCGCATCGCGGCGAACGATCCGCTCGCCGTTCGGCACACCAAGACCGCCCTGCGCGCCGACGATCACCCTGCGGTCGACCTCGAGCTGCAGGCCGAGCTGTTCGAGAGCCCGCAGAAGACGCGGCGGATGACCGCGTTCCTGGAACGGAGCAGGCGATGATCCCCGCACAGGTCGGCGTGGTCGGCGGCGGGCGGATGGGTGCGGGCATCGCGCACGCGTTCGTCTGCGCAGGCGCACGGGTCGTCGTGATCGAGCGCGACGACGACGCAGCGGATGCCGCATCCGCGCGTATCCGCATGCTCATCGCGCGCTCGGCCGAGCGCGGCACGCTGCCGGGCGATCCCGCGGGGATCGAGGCATCCGTCGCCGTCACGACCGACCCGGCCATGCTCGCCGGCTGCGACCTGGTGATCGAGGCGGTGCCCGAGGATCGCGCGATGAAGGCCGAGGCGTTCGCGCGGGCGGAGGCGGTGACCGGCCCCGGCGCCGTGCTCGCCTCGAACACGTCGTCGATCTCGATCGACGCGCTGGCCGCCGCCGTC
>CALKHM010000278.1 GCA_937988695.1 uncultured Microbacterium sp.
ACGGTTCCGGCTTTCCGCCACAGGGAGCCGCCGATGCGCTCGTCGATCCGACACGGGTCGAGCGACTGCCGGGACGCCCTGCGCAGACGGTCGCGGTCACGGATGCCGCAGCGGGAGCGGCCCGCTGGGAGGTCCCGATCGATGCGGTGCTGTGGGCGACCGGGTTCCGCGCGCACATCGCGCATCTGCGTCCGCTCGCGCTCCGCGAACGCGGAGGTGGGATCCTGATCGGCGACGACGGAGTGACGGTCGAGAGGATGCCGGGCTTGTTCCTGGCCGGATACGGAGCGTCCGCGTCGACGATCGGCGCCACCCGCGCGGGCCGGAAGGCCGCCATGGCGGCGCTGCGCTTCGCTCGGGCACGCGCGGACGAGCCCGCGGCCTGAGCGCCGCACGCGGCATCCGTCAACTCGAGCGCCCAGCCCGGCTGCGCACCAAGGCAGCCCGCCCGCCCCGCGCCCCCTAGGCCCGTACTACCCCTGGACGTGCGGAGGGCGGTTCTGCCGCGGATGCAGCCGCACCCCCGGCAGCGCGGGAGCGGGCAGACGGGTGAGACCCTCGGGGTCGTGCCCGACGTAGCCCTCGACGCGCCCGAAGCGGTCGGCCTCCTCCTGCCACTCCCGCCGGTAGCGAGCGATCTCGTCGGAATCCCGGCCGACGAAGTTCCACCACATCACGATGTCCTCGCCGAACGGCGCACCACCGATGAGCACGAGTCGAGCGGGTTCCGCGCCCTCGTTGCGTAGCCGCAGCCGGTCGCTGCCGATACCCGCATAGCCCACCGCGCCGCGCGGCACCGACACGCCCTCCAGGCTGACCTCGCCGGCATCCACCAGCACGCCGTGCTCGAACGCCGGATCGACGGGAAGCTTCAGCATCGCTGCCGCCTCCAGGCGGATCTCGGCGCCCACGAGCGGCGAGTGCACGTCGACGGGGGATGCCACACCGAGCAGGCTTCCCAGGAACACCAGGGCCGAGCCGCCCTCGAACGCCACCGGCTCGGGCTCGTAGTGCTGGAAGCGGCGCGGCAGGGTGTCGCGCACGGCGTCGGGCAGCGCCAGCCACAGCTGCACGCCGTGCAGCACCGTGGTCTCGCGCGTGGAGACCTCACTGTGGCAGATGCCGTGCCCCGCCGTCATCAGGTTCAGCTGGCCCGGCAGCACACGGCCGACGTTCCCGCCCGAGTCGATATGGTCGATGGCCCCCTGAAACAGCCAGCTCACCGTCTGCAGGCCGGTGTGCGGGTGCGGCGCCACGTCCATCCCTCCCGTCGACGACACGTCGTCGGGTCCGTAGTGGTCGGCGAAGCACCAGGCGCCGATCATCGACCGCTGGCGCTGCGGCAACGTGCGACGCACGGTCATCGCGCGCGGGCCACCCAGCGGCACCTCCCGCGCCTCGATGATCTCGACCGGCACGCCGTCGGCGCACGACGACCGCGGCCCGGGCAGCCCGCCCTCGTGACACACGACCTCGTCGGGATGGGCCTCGGTGTTGCTCATGGACTCATCCTCGCCCGCCGCCGCGCATGCGGCAAGCGATGGATGCCGCATGCCCGCGGCCTTCGCGCGCTGCGGCGGAGCGGTCGGAATATGACGTTTCCCTCCACAACATTTCGCCGGAAGGCGAACCATGACGCCTTCCGGCGGTCTGTGACGCGCACGCTCGCTCGACGCCGCGCACGCCAGTAGCTTCGCAGCCACACCTTGAGACGGGAGATAGAAATGGCCACAGGCCGCAAGCGACTGCGCATCGGGCTCGCCGCATACGGGACGGGCTGGGACCTGCGTGCCTGGCGTCTTCCCGAGGCGAACAATCAGGGGCTCATCGACCCGAGCGTGATCACCGACATCGCCCGCATCGCCGAGCGGGGCAAGCTCGACTACATCTTCGCCGGCAGCTCCCTGGCCAGCGAGCCCGACAGCCTGCAGCGCATCCACCGCTGGGACAGCAGCGTCTTCGCCGGCTTCGCCGCCGCGCTCACCCGTCACGTCGGGTTCCTCGTCTCGGTCAACTCTTCGTTCGAGCATCCCTTCACGGTCGCCCGTCAGATCGCCACCCTCGACAACTTCTCCCGTGGCCGGGCGGCGCTGAACATCGTGTTCGGCATCGACCGGTCCGGCGGACCCGAGCTGAACTACGAGGGCGAGAACCTGCCGACGGAGCAGACGAAGTACACCCGCGCGCACGAGTTCACCGTGGCGTTGAACCAGCTGCTGGGCAGCTGGGACCGCGACTTCATCCTCGACGACAAGCAGAACGGCACTCTCGTGCGACCCGGCTCGTGGCGCCGCATCCACTTCCGGGGCGAGTTCTTCACCGTGCGCGGCCCGCTGAACGCCCCGCCGCCCGTGCAGCCGCAGATCCCGAACGTGCACGTCGGCACCTCCCCCGCATCCCTGGCCTACGGCGCACAGCTCGCCCACGTGCGGTTCTCGCCCTACTTCGGCCTGGAGGGCGGGCGCCTGCAGTACCGCGAGCAGAAAGACAGGGTGGCCGCGGCCGGCCGCGACCCGGAGGCGTTCAAGATCATTCCCGGCATCACCCCGTTCACCGCCGGCACCCGCCGCGAGGCACGCGAGAAGTTCCGCGAGGTGCAGGCGTTCCAGGTGACCACCCAGCTGCCCGCGGCGTACTCCCGCGCGTTCGGGCTCGACCTGCGCGAGGTCAGCGAGAACGAGAAGGTGACCGCGCTGATCGACTTCGACCGCGTCGGGCCCGACAGCCTGAAGGACCTCGTCAACGACCAGTCCACTCGCATCGCCGGGCAGCACCGGCTCAAGGACGACGACCGGCTGTGGCTGAAGGATGTCGTCATCCCGACCCTGGGCGAAGACCTCACCCTCGCCGACCTGTACCGCTTCACGCTGAACCACCGTTATGCGCAGGGGGCGGTCGTGGGAGACGCGGCGTACCTCGCGCAATGGCTGGAGACCCACCTGGAGGAGGAGGCCCTCGACGGCGTGCAGGTGTTCCCGCCGTACCACCGCGGCCCCGCCGACGCGTTCGTGGACCAGGTCGTGCCGCTGCTGCAGCAGCGCGGCATCTTCCGCACCGAGTACGAGTTCGACACCCTCGCCGAGAACCTGGGCACCGCCGACGACGCGCTCGTGCCCGCTCCCTCCGACCTCGCCGAAAGCGACGCGGCGTGACGGCGGCGGCCGCCGACGGTGTCGTGGCACCGGATCGCGCCGCCGGGCGGCGGGCGGCGCGGGCCGGCGCCGCCCGCGGGGCGATCGTACGGGTGACGGGACAGATCGCGGTGGTCGTCGGCATCCTCGCTCTCGTGCAGTGGCTCGTCGACAGCGGCACGGTCCCCGCGGTCTACCTGGCCTCGCCGTCGCAGGTGCTCGAGCAGTTCCCCGTCCTTTTCCGCGAGCAGAACCTGCTCCTGCACACCGGCATCACGCTGTTCGCCGGGCTCGTGGGAACGACGCTCGGCGTCTCGGTGGGCGTCCTCCTGGGGGTGTGGTTCGGTCTGGCCCGTCGGGCGGAACGCTTCTTCAGTCCGTTCGTGAGCGCCGTCTACGCCGTGCCGAAGGTCACCCTGATCCCATTGCTGACGCTGTACCTGGGGCTCGGCGTCGAGCACAAGATCGCGGTGGTGTTCTTGTTCTCGCTGTTTGTGCCGCTGTTCAACACCATGGCCGGCATCAAGAACGTCGATGAGAAGCACGTCAAGGTGGCCCGCGCCGCGGGCGCGAGCCACGGGCAGATCGTGCGGAAGGTCATCCTGCCGTCGGCCATGGCCTCCATCATCACGGCGATCCGGATCGAGTCGGCCGGCATCCTCGTCATCACGATCTTCGCCGAGATGGTCGCGTCCACGGGCGGCCTCGGCTACCTCGTGCAGCGCGCCGTCGGACTCTACGACACCCCGAGCCTGTTCGCACTGATCATCTACGTGACCCTGATCGCCGTCGCGATCATCGGCCTCGTGAACCTGCTCGAGCGCCGGCTCCTCCTGCGCTGGAAACAGCACTGACCCCCTCCTCACCGAAAGAGCACCACATGTTCCGCACCACCCGAGTCCTCACGGTCGTCGTCCTGGCCGCCGTCACTGCCCTGGCCGTCTCGGCCTGCGCCGGCGCGCAAGCGGCTCCCGAAGCCGACGGACTGCAGACCGTGCGCCTGCCAGACGCCGTCGAATACTCGCAGCTTCCGCTGAAATACGCCGAAGAGCACGGTATCTTCCAGCAGAACGGCCTGAAGGTGCAGTGGGTGCAGACGAAGGATGCCGTCGTCTCGGCCGGCTCCGGCGACGTCACGATCGCCTTCGGGCCGACCACGAGCCATCTGCGAGCCGCGGCATCCGGAGCCCCCATCCGCATCGTCGGCGCCGGCTTCCGCACGAAGGGTCCGTTCTGGCTCATCGCGCGCAAGGGCATCGACAGCATCGAGCAGCTGAAGGGGAAGACCATCGGCATCGCGGTGCCGGGGTCGGGCCTGGAGACCTCTGCGCTGGCGATCCTGAAGGCGCACGGCATCGCCGCATCCCAGGTCACGACCGTCGCGTCAGGCGTGAACGAGACGGCGTACGGCGCCGTGACCACCGGGCGGGTCGATGCCACCATCATCCACCAGCCGTTCGCGGCGCTCGGCGAGCTCGAGGGGAAGACCACCACCCTCGCGCGGAGCTGGGAGTATCTGCCGACGTACCAGACCGGCGACCTCATCGCCGGCACGAAGACGATCCAGAACGACCCAGGACTGCTGCGCAAGGCGCTGAAGGCGTACTACGAGGCCTACGCATACGCGAAGTCGCACGACGACGACTACATCCCCTGGTTGGAGAAGCACCTGCCGTCGATCAATCCCGAGGCCGTGAAGAAGGCCATCGCCGTCGAGGACGCGATCTGGGAGGACAACGCGAATCTCGACCTGAAGGCCATCGACGCGAGCCAGGACGTCGAGATCGAGGTGGGGCACCAGAAGGAGCGCTACGACACGGCGAGGTACGTCGACCTCGACTTCATCCCAAAGGAGTTCGTCAAGCCGTTCAGCTACCCCGACCCGAAGACGGCCGGCAACTGATGCGCGCGGTGTTCACCGTCACCGGCGTCACGCGCGAATACCAGTCGGCGGCACGCACGACGCTCGCTCTCGACGACATCGACCTCGAGGTGGAGGGCGGCGAGTTCCTCGTGCTGCTGGGCCCCAGCGGATGCGGCAAGAGCACGCTTCTGGAGCTGCTGGCCGGCCTGCAGACGCCCGACCGCGGGCAGGTCGCGTTCGCCGGCGAGCCCGTGCAGTCGCCCCGACCCGAGGTCGGCGTGGTGTTCCAGGATGCCGCGCTGTACCCGTGGCGCACGGTGCTGCGCAACGTCGCCCTCGGCCTGGAGATCGCGGGAGTGGCCCGCGACGAGCGCGAACGTCGCGCGCGCGAGCAGCTCGAGCGCGTGGGGTTGGGGGGCTTCGCCGACAGCTATCCCGGCGAGCTGTCCGGCGGGATGCGGCAGCGGGCGGGTATCGCTCGGGCACTCACGCAGGACCCGGCAGTCTTGTTGATGGACGAGCCGTTCGGCGCGCTGGACCACCTCACCCGCGTGCAGCTGCAGGAGGACCTGCTCGCGCTGTGGTCGCAGAACCAGCGCACGGTCGTGTTCGTCACCCACGACGTGGGCGAGGCCGTCTACCTCGCCGACCGGATCATCGTGCTCTCCGCCCGACCGGGACGCATCCGTGCCGAGGTGCACGTGCGTGCTGCCCGGCCGCGCGTGCACGGCGACCCCGAGCTGATCGGCCTGGAAGCCGATATCTACCGGCTGCTGCGCGAGATCGAAGACCCCGTCCAGGCGCCCGAGTACTTCGTGTGACGCGCGTCGGCGTGCTGTCGGGCGGCGGGTCGCCGCGCTCTCGGGCGGCGGGGTCGCGGCGCTGTCGGGCGGCGGGGTCGCGGCGCTGTCGGGCGGCGGGTCGCGGCGCGCAACCTTGAGGGATTGCGCCTCGACGGGCAAGGCCGCTTACGCCTCGACCGGTAGCTGCTCGACGGGGCGCACCTCCACGGGCAGCTGCTGGCGGGACCAGTGCGACCACGAGCCAACGTAGAGCGAAGCCTCGATCCCCAGTGCGGCCAGCGCCAGCACGGTGCCGGCGGCTGCGACGCCGCCGCCGCAGTAGGCGCCGACCGGCTCGCCGGGCGTCAGGTCGAGCGAAGCCGCCCACTGCGTGAGCCGATCGTGCGGCAGCAGCCGACCGTCTTCGAAGACGTCGTGGCCGGGCGCGCTCGTGGCACCCGGGATGTGCCCCTGCGCGAACGCCGCGTCGGGGCGCGCGTCCAGCAGCGTTCCCGTGCGACCGATCGACGCGGCCTCGGTCGCGTCGATCGTCGCCACGCCGATCGGCACGGCAGCGCTCGGCGTGGCGGCCTCGACGGGGCGTGCGGACGGCGAGCGCCGCTTCCAGGCCTGCGCGCCACCGTCGAGCACCCGGACGTCGACGAATCCGGCATCCCGCAGCACGAACCACGCACGAGCGGCAGTCTTCGCGTCCTCGGGCTCGGCCGCGTACACGACGAGCGGGGTGCCTGTGTGCACGCCCTGACCATCCAGGGTCTCGACGAGCGCCGCCCGGTCGGGCAGTGGGAATCTGCCGGCGTCGGGGTGCGGCGCACGGGCGAGCACGCCATTGTCGAGTGTGGCCAGTAGCGCTCCCGGGATCGCGGGTGCCCAGCCGTCCTCCGGCGTGCGGAACCGCGCCTCGATGAAGCGCGCTCCTTCCGGGATCGCATCGTGGGGCTCGAGGAGGACCTGAGATCGCGCGGCAAGACCAGTCATGCGACGAGAGTAGGGAATGCGCACCGGCCTGCGCGCCGCACCGGTAACACAGCGTCGTGTTTCGTCATCCACCGCCGCATCCGGCCCGGACGCCTCGAGCCGCGCCCGTGCGCCCGCGCGCCCGCGCGCCCGCGCATACCGAGCCGCGCGCAGTGCACCCGAGCCGCGCACGCACCTCGAGCCGCGCGCAGTGCACCCGAGCCGCGCACGAGCCACCGAATGCACATCAAACCGCCCAATGCACATCAAACCGCCGGCAGTTCGATGTGCATTCGCCAAATTCACATGAATTTGACGCAGGGGCAGCGCCGGACGAGCTGGCTCAGGCCTCGCGGCGCAGCACGATCGCCGCCGGCATCCGTCGCACCAGGGGGCGGAACAGGCGTTTCGCCAGCGTGGCAGCCTCGGCCCCCTCGACGATGCGCGGCGCGGCGGCCCGCACGTCGCGGCCCTTCCAGGTCAGGGTCGTGCCGCCGGCGGCGACGACGTTGCGCGCCCAGTTCGTGCCGGCGCCCCACGGCAGGCCGATGAGGATCGTCTGCTCATCGACGACCGGCACCACGGCGATCGGGGTCGCGTACTCCGTGCCGCTGCGACGGCCGCGGTGATGAACGACCGCCCACAGCGGAAACCACCGTCGCCCGGCCAGCGCCCGGGCCACGGGTTCGAACGCGCGCTGTGCGGCGGGCCGCGCGCTCTTGCCGCTCACGGGTCCCACCGTTCCACCCGGGCGCCCGCTCGCACGACGCGCGGGATCTCGGCTACGGCGTCGACCCGCGCCAGCAGCGCCTCGACGTCGGCGCCGGGTGGATCGACGCGCACCGCGTACGCGATGCCGGTCGATGTCCACGCGTCGCTGTCGAACCCGCCGGTGGCCGTCACGCGCACGCCGTCCAGGCGGATGCCGAGTACCGCGGCCTCACGATACACGTCGTTGAGCACGCAGCCCGCGACGGCCAGGTGCAGCAGGTGCGCGCCGGTGAACGCCGCCGTCACGGTCACGCCCTCGTCGGTCCACCGATGTGAGAAGGTCACGGCGCCGGGGGCAGTCTCGCGCAGCGTGCCGGCGCCCGCGGCGACCTCGTAGTCATCGCCCATTGCCTCATCATCGACCCGCACGCGGCGGCCCGCCACCCCCGGTGCCCGCACCCACCGCAGATGCACAGACGGATGCCATGGCCCGGTGCCCGCGCCACCGCAGATGCACAGACGGATGCCATGGCCCGGTGCCCGCGCCACCGCCAAATGCACACCACCGTCGAATGCACGCGACCGGCCGCATGCGCGCCACCCGTCGAATGCGCGCCACCCGCCGAATGCACACCAACCCGCCGAATGCACACCAAACCGCCGAATGCACACCAAACCGTCGTCAGTTTGATGTGCACTCGCCAAATTCATGTGAATTTGGCGCAGGGGACCGCGGGCGCACGGACGGATGCCGCGACGCGAGCCGCGGCATCCGTCCGTGTCTACTGTGCGTCCAGGTCCGTCTCCAGCAGCGCGACGAGGTCGTCGAGCGCGGCATCCGCGCCCTCGGCGTCGGAGCGCAACGTCACGACGGTGCCCTGCGCGGCGCCCAGGCCCATCAGCGACAGGATGCTGCGGGCATCGAGCTCGGGGCCGCCGTCGACCGCGATCGTGATGGGGATCTGCTTCTCCTGCACCGCCTTCACGAACAGCTTCGCCGGGCGGGCGTGCAGTCCGGAGCTGCTGGCGACGGTGGCCTGGCGTTCTGCCATTTCGTTCTCCTTCATTCAGGCGGCGACGGCCGCGGGAACCGACGTGGTCTCGACGACGGCCTGCCGGCCTCCGACGAACCGCTTCAACGCGACGAGCAGCAGTGCAGTCACAATCGTGCCAGCGACCAGTGCCACCAGGAACCCCCAGATCGGGTCGATCGCGAAGAACACGAAGATGCCGCCATGCGGAGCACGCGATGCGACGTCGAAGGCCATGCACACCGCGCCGGTGACGGCGCCGCCGACGAGGTTCGCCGGAATCACCCGCAGCGGGTCGGCGGCGGCGAACGGGATGGCTCCCTCCGAGATGAACGACGCACCCAGCAGCCACGCGGCGGCACCGTTCTCGCGCTCGACGGTGGTGAACCCACGTCGGTACAGCACGGTGGAGGCCAGCGCCATGCCCAGTGGCGGCACCATCCCCGCGCACATGACCGCGGCCATGATATGGAAGCTCGCCGGCGTCTGGGCGGCAAGACCGGCCACGGCGAAGGCGTACGCAGTCTTGTTGACGGGGCCGCCCAGGTCGAAGCACATCATCAGCCCGAGGATGATGCCCAGGCCCACGGCACCGGCGCCGGTCAGGCCGTTCAGGAACTCGGTCATCCGGGTCATGAGCCACGCGATCGGCGCGCCCAGCACCAGCAGCATCAGGCCGGATGCGACAGCCGAGGCCAGCAGCGGGATGATCACGACGGGCATGAGACCGCGCAGCCAGCGCGGCACGGCGGGCTTGCCGATGAGATATGCGGCGTATCCCGCGATGAGGCCGCCGACCAGGCCACCGATGAAGCCGGCGTTCATGAACACCGCGATCGACCCGGCGACGAAGCCGGGCGCGATGCCGGGGCGGTCGGCGATCGCGAACGCGATGTACCCGGCGAGGGCCGGCACGAGGAAGCCCATGCTCACACTGCCGATCTCGAACGCGATCGCGCCGAGGTAGTACACCACGCCTTCGGGCGGCAGGTTCCACAGCGCGAAGTGCTGCAGGGTGTACACGGCATTGCTGACGCCGGCGTCGCCGTGGTTCAGCGCGATCGCGTAACCGGCCAGCAGGAATCCGATCGCCATGAGCAGGCCGCCGCCGGCCACGAACGGGATCATGTAGCTGACACCGGTCAGCAGGATGCGCTTGATGCGTGCGCCGCCGGACTCGGCAGGCGCCGACGTGGTCGTGGCGACGGCTCCGGTCACGCGCTCGGCGCGCGGGTCGGATGCCGCGGCCACCGCTTCGTCGATGAGCTCCTCCGGCCGCTCGATGCCGGCTTTCACCGACGCGCGCACGACGGGCTTGCCGGCGAATCGCTGCGGCTCGCGCACATCGACGTCGACCGCGAAGATCACAGCGTCGGCGGCGGCGATGACATCGGCGGGCAGCGCGTGGTAGCCGCTGGAGCCCTGCGGCTCGACGACCAGGTCGACACCGCTCTTTCTGCCTGCCGCCGTCAGCGCATCGGCGGCCATGAACGTGTGGGCGATGCCGGTCGCGCACGCCGTCACCGCGACGATGCGGGTGCGGTCCTCGGATGCCACGGCCGGTGCCGCCTCGCCGGCGTCGGCGGGTGCCGCGTCGTTTGCGGCATCCGCCGCGCGCGCAGCATCCGCTTCTTCTTCACCGATCGCGACGCGCACGATGCGCACGACGTCGGCGGGCGTGGCCGCCGAACGCAACCCGGAGGTGAACTGCTCCTGCATGAGGCTGCGCGCGAGCTTGGACAGCACGGCCAGGTGCGCCTCGGCGGCGTCGGCGGGTGCCGCGATGAGGAACACGAGGTCAGCGGGACCGTCGCCGGCGCCGAAGTCGACGCCGGGCGTCAGCCGTGCGAACGCGAGCGAGGGCTCGGTGACGGCGGCGCTTTTCGCGTGCGGGATCGCGATGCCGCCGGGCAGACCGGTCTCGTCGGTCTGCTCGCGCGCCCACGCGTCGGCGAACAGGGCGTCGGCGTCGGTGGCGCGGCCCTCCGCGACGACCCGCTGCGCGAGCGCGCGGATGACAGCGGCCTTGTCGGCGCCGAGGTCCGCATCCAGACTCACGAGTTCGGCGGTGATGGTGTGTGACATGATGACCTCCGTCGGTCAGGGGTGAGGTTCAGATCCGCGCGACAGGGATGTCGGCGGCGGGAAGGTCGGCGGGCCGGGGCACCATAGTCCCGGGCAGGGACGCCGCGGCCGAGCCGTGCCGCACGGCGGAGGCCACGCAGGCGGCGGGGCCGCCGCCCGCGGACTCGGCGAGCAGATAGCCGGCGAGTGAGCTGTCGCCGGCACCGACCGTGCTGCGCACGCGAGTCTGCGGCGGCTCGGCGGCGTACGCGCCGGTGGCGTCGACGAGCACGGCACCGCGCCCGCCCAGAGTCACCAGGACGGCACCGACCCTGCCGGGCACGAGGGCGCGCGCGATGCCTGCGGCGACGCGGGCGGCGTCATCGCCCGCGTCCAGGGCGATTCCGGACAGCTCCGCGAGCTCGTCGTCGTTCGGCTTGATCAGGTCGGGGCGGGCGTCGGCGACGGCCGCGCGCAGAGCAGGGCCCGAGGCATCCACCGCCACTCGTGGCGCGGCCTGGCCCCAGCGCGAGCGCAGCGCACGGATGATGCCGGCATAGAGGTCGTCAGGCACTCCCGGCGGGAGGGAGCCGGCGAGCACGACCCAGCGCGCGCCCTCGGCGGCCTCGACGACGGCAGCCTGCAGTGCCTCGAGCTCGCCGGCCGAGGGCGTGGCGCCCGGGAGGTTGAGCTTGGTGGTGACCCCGGCCGGGTCGGTGACGGTGATGTTCGCCCGGCAGTGGCCGCGCACCGGTACCGTGCGCACCGGCAGGTGCTGCGCGGCCAGCGCCGCCAGGTACGGGTCGTCGTCGGCCAGGGGCAGCACGGCGAGGGTCTCCTCGCCGGCGGCCGCCAGCACCCGGGCGACGTTGATGCCCTTGCCTCCGGCGTCTTCACGGGCGGATACCGCAGCCTGCACGGCACCCGGACGCAGCGGTGCATCGAGCACGATGGTGCGATCCAGCGACGGGTTGACGGTGACCGTGATGATCATGCGACCCACACCTCCACCCCTGCCGTGCGCAGCGCCGCGGCCAGCTCGCCGGACGGGGCGGCATCGGTCACGAGCACGTCGATGTCGTCGACGGACGCGAACCGCACGAGCGACTCCGCCCCGAACTTTCCCGAGTCGGCGACCACGACCACGCGGCGCGCGGCCTTGACGATGGCCTCCTTCACCGCGGCCTCC
>CALKHM010000279.1 GCA_937988695.1 uncultured Microbacterium sp.
CTCGCTCAACGACCACTGGCCCGCAACGCCCCAATGCGGCCGACGCGCGAACGCATCCCCACCCGAGCGTTTCGACTCGCCTCCGGCTCGCTCAACGACCGCTACCTCACGACGCCCCCACCCGGTCGTTGAGCGAGCGCAGCGAGTCGAAACGAGCCCGCGCTCACTGACCGGGGGCGGCTCCGGGCTGGGCGTGTGCGTGCTCCCACGCCGCCGCCGAGGCGGCACGGGCGTCCCGCATGAACAGCACCGCGAGGATGCCGAGCGCCATCACGATGGCCGGCAGCAGCATCGACTGGGCCATGGCCTGGGAGAACGGCCCTGCCACGAACGACGGCAGCTGGCCCGAGCCGAACTGGCCCGCGTGCTGGCTTGCACCGGGAAGGTTCGCCTCCAGGCGGGCCTGCATGAACGCCGCGATCGCGGCGGAGCCGAGCACCGAGCCCATGGTGCGGGTCGTGTTGTAGATGCCCGATCCCGCGCCGGCCTGGCGGGGCTGCAGGCTGCGTGTCGCGGTGGTCGCCAACGGCCCCCACAGTCCGGCGCTGCCGATGCCCATCACCGCGGAGGGCAACAGGAACATCCAGATCGGGGTGTCCATGTTGCTCAGCGCCGCGTACCAGAACAGTGCGCCGGAGAACAGCGCCAGCCCGGGGACCAGCAGCAGACGCGAGTCGGTGCGATCGAGCAGCTTTCCCGCGAACGGCGAGAGCACGCCGGCAAGCACCGCCATCGGGATCATCAGCAGCGCCGACTGGGTCGGGGTGAGCCCGCGCGCGAGCTGGATGAAGAACATCATCGGCAGCGTCATGCTCGTCACGGTGAATCCGACGATGGCGATGCCGAGGTTGGAGACCGAGAAGTTGCGGTCACGGAACAGCCCGAGCGGCACGAGCGCCTCACTGCGGGTCTTCGCCTGCTGCCAGACGAACACGCCCAGCAGCACGACGCCGAACGCGATGAGCTGCCACACCGTGATCGGCCCCCAGATCTCGCCCCAGTCGTACTTCTCACCCTCCTGCAGGCCGAACACGATGAAGAACAGGGCAGCAGCCGAGAGCACCACGCCCACCATGTCGAAGCGGTGCTCATGGGTGGGCAGCTTCGGCACCAGCACCCAGGCCAGCACGAAGCCGATCACGCCGACGGGCAGGTTGATGAAGAAGATCCACTCCCAGCCCAAGCCGTCCACGAGCAGTCCGCCGGCCAGGGGGCCGACGAGCATGGCGACGCCCGAGGTCGCGCCCCACAGCCCCATCGCCGCCCCGCGCTGGTTCGGCGGGAAGGTGCGGGTGATGACCGCCATCGTCTGCGGCGTCAGCATCGATGCGCCCACGCCCTGCACGGCGCGGAAGCCGATGAGCATCGGCAGCGTCGTGGACAGCCCGCATCCCAGCGAGCACAGCGTGAACAGCGCCAGACCCACCAGATACAGGTTCTTCGGGCCGAACCTGTCGCCCAGGCGCCCGGTGATCAGCAGCGGAACGGCGTAGCCGAGCAGGTAGGCGCTGGTGACCCACACGACGTTGTCGAGGTTGTTCGTGTGCGGGTCCAGCGCGGCCTTGATGGCGGGATTGGCCACCGACACGATCGTGGTGTCGACGAGGATCATGAAGAAGCCGACGACCAGCGCCCACAGCGCCGGCCAGGGGCTGCGCGGCTGATGGTCTCGTCGAGTGGATGCCGCGGCCGGTGCCGCGGAGGTCGGATCTGTCATTGCTGTGCAGCCTTTCGCATGGCCTCGTGGGCAGCGAGGTTCTCGGGTGTGAGCTCGTGCGCGCCCCAGGGGAAGTCTTCGCGCGCAAGCCGTTGGAGGAAGGAATCGGTCCAGTCGAGATCGGCGCGCAGCATCGTGACGTGCCGGTCGAGCTCGATGATGTACTGCTCGGAGACGTGCCGGTCGCGCGCGCTCTGCAGCCCGGTGGTCATCGCCGCATACTCCATGGCGATGCCGTCGCGACGCGCCTCCAGCAGCGCGATGGCCTCGGAGCGCTCGAGGTTGTGCGCCTCGCCGAGCGCGACACGGAAGTTCTGCGTCCCGTCGCTGCGGCCGAGGTGCGTGCGCACCCAGTCCTCGAGCGCCGCCGGCCCCGCCTCGGTGATCGTGTACGTCGTGCGCTCGGGCCGGTTGCCATCGCGTTCCACGCCCGCCTCCGCGATCAGCCCGTCTCGTTCCAGACGGGCGACGGTGTGGTAGAACGTGCCGTTGGTGAGCCGGACCATGCGGTCCTCGCGCCGCTGGCGCAGCAGCCGCATCATCTCGTACGGATGCATGTCGCCTTCGCGCAGCAGCGCGAGCACCAGCACGCCCAGGGGCGTCAGCGCAGCATCCACCATCATTGCTCCATACCGATTAGTCCGTACGGACTATACACTCCTCGGGCCCGCGAAGCGACCACAGCAGACGGCATCCCACCCACCACGCTGCAACCGGCCGTGAACCGCGTGCCCGCCGAGTGCGAGGATAGGCACGTGACCACTCCCGAAGAGCTGCCTGGCTGGACCCACACCTACTCCGGGAAGGTGCGCGACCTCTACGTGCCCGCCAGCACTGCCGACGGCGCGGCGCCCGAACGGATGCTGGTGGTCGCCAGCGACCGGGTGAGCTCGTTCGACTACCTGCTCGAGCCGCCGATACCCGGCAAGGGCGAGTTGCTCACGACGCTGAGCCTGTGGTGGTTCGACCGGCTCGCGGGCTCGGACGGCGGCACGCCGATCCCGAACCACCTCGTGCCCGGCGCGACCGTGCCCGACGCCGTGGCCGGGCGGGCCATGGTCGTGCACGCCCTGGACATGCTGCCCATCGAGTGCGTCGTGCGCGGGTACCTCACCGGGTCGGGATGGGGCGAATACCAGGGCAGTCAGACGGTGTGCGGCATCCAGCTGCCCGATGGTCTGCACAACGGCGACCGGCTGCCGGCGCCGATCTTCACGCCCGCTTACAAGGCACCGTTCGGTCAGCACGACGAGAACATCTCGTTCGACCGTGTGGTGGAGCTCGTCGGAGCCGAGCACGCCGACCAGATCCGCGCGCTCTCCCTCGACATCTACCGCCGAGCGGCCGCCACCGCCGCCGAGCACGGGCTGATCCTCGCCGATACGAAGTTCGAGTTCGGCGTCGCCCCCGATGGCACGGTCACCCTGGCCGACGAGGTGCTGACGGCGGACTCGTCGAGGTACTGGGACGCCGCGGCCTGGCGCGACGGCACGACACCCGGCGAGCGCATGGCCAGCTTCGACAAGCAGATCGTGCGCGACTGGCTCACGCAGCGCTGGGATCGCACGGGCCAGCCGCCGCGGCTCGCTGCCGACGTCGTCGCGCGCACGGCCGCCCGCTACCGCGAGCTCATCGAGCGCCTGACCGCCTGACGCGTCGGGCGGACTCGCCGCGGCGCGGTGCGTCTGGACTCGCCCGCAGCTCGCTGCGCCTGGACTCGCCCGCGGCTCGCCCGACGGCCGGTGCGTGGCGCCGGCCGGCGCGCGCACCACGCAGGATGCCACGACCGCCCTGCCGCGACGTCGCTCACGCTCGCGGCGAGTCGCTCGGGATCTCCTGCGTTGTGCACGCCTCCGGGCGCGGAGCGACGCGATCAGGCCGGACGCGGAGTGACGCGATCAGGCCCGACGCGGAGCGACGCGATCAGGCCGGGCGGCCGATCTCGACGCGCCACACCTCCGGACCCTCCTCGAGGTACTGCCAAGTGAACTGCCCGTCGTGCTCGGCGGCGAACTGGTAGTACAGCGGCTTCGGGTCGTGATCGTTGACGAGAACGTACGCCTGACCCGGTTCGAGGGCGTTGTACTTCTCGAAGATGATCACGTGCCGCTGGGCCGGGATCAGTTCACGGACATCGAGGACTTCGGACTCGCTCATGTGCTTCCTTTCTCAGAGGGGTGCTTCCGACGCTAGACCCGTTTGGGAGGGTACGGCTCCGGGATGTCGCATACCGCATACTCAGCCGACTCCCAGGTAAAGTCATCCCGACAGCATCCTGTCGCCCACCCACCCCTGGAGCACCCATGCCCATCTGGACCCTGCACGGAAACGGCCGAACTGTCGAACCGGGAAAGGTGGTGCACCCCGGCGAGCGCCTGAACTGGGGTGCCACGATCGCGATCGGTGCGCAGCACGTGGTCGCGATGTTCGGCGCGACGTTCCTCGTGCCGATCCTCACGCACTTCCCGGTCTCGACCACGCTGCTGTTCTCCGGGATCGGGACGATCCTGTTCCTGCTGGTCACCCGCAACAAGCTGCCCAGCTACCTGGGCTCGTCGTTCGCGTTCATCGCGCCGGTGACCGCGGCGATGGCCACGCAAGGCATGGGCACGGCCCTGGCCGGCATCGTGGCCGTCGGCATCCTGCTGGCGATCGTCGGCCTGGTGGTGCAGTTCGCCGGCATCTCGTGGGTCGACAAGTTCATGCCGCCGGTGGTCGCCGGTGCGATCGTCGCGCTCATCGGGTTCAACCTCGCACCGGCCGCGTGGGGCAACTTCCAGAAGCAGCCGTTGACCGCGGCGATCACGCTCGTGGCCGTGGTGCTGTTCAGCGTGCTGTTCCGCGGGTTCCTCGGCCGCATCTCGATCTTCCTCGGTGTGGTCGTCGGGTACATCGCCGCCGTGTTCCAGAACCAGCTGGAGTGGAAGGCCGTCGACGAGGCCGCGTGGATCGGGCTGCCGGAGTTCCACTTCGCGAACTTCGCCGCACCCGGGACGTGGGCGGCCATCGCGATGTTCCTGCCGGTCGTGCTGGTGCTCATCGCCGAGAACGTCGGGCACGTGCGGGCCGTGGCGACCATGACCGACAAGTCGGTCAACAAGCAGACCGGCCGGGCGCTCGTCGCCGACGGCGTCTCGACCACGATCGCCGGCGTCTTCGGTGGGTCGGGCACGACGACCTACGGTGAGAACATCGGCGTGATGGCGGCGACCCGGGTGTATTCGACGGCCGCCTACTGGGTGGCCGGCATCGTGGCGATCATCCTCGCGCTCTCGCCGAAGATCGGCGCGATCTTCAACACCATTCCCGCGGGCGTGCTCGGCGGCGCGACCACGGCCCTCTACGGCCTGATCGGCATCATCGGCATCAAGATCTGGGTCGACAACCGCGTGGACTTCTCGCGGCCGGTCAACCAGTACACGGGCGCCGTCGCGCTCGTGATCGCGATCGCAAACTTCACGATGGGCTGGGGTGACTTCCAGCTCACCGGCATCGTGCTGGGCGCCGCGGCCGCACTGGTCGTCTACCACGGCGGCAACGCCATCGCCCGGGCGCGCAAGACCGGCGCCGACGACGGCGGCCCGATCCCGGCGGTCGGCGCGCTGGGCGGCGACCCGGAGTAGTCCCGCGCTCCGTCCCGGTCACCTCGCGGGCGACACGGCCCGCGCCGTTCAGAACTCCGCCAATCCGCATCCCGCGGCTCGGCAGAGGCGGGTATCGTGCGCCATCGGTTCGGATCGGAGGAGTTCTGAACGCCGAACCACGGTGACCACCGCGGGCACCCGCTGTTCTAGGCCGCCGTTCCGGCGGCTCATGCGGGAATGCACCGGGGACGCTGGAGGTTATCTATTCATATGAATGACTTCTCCGTCGCGCCGCTGGCGCAGCCAGGCCTTGAGCGCCCCGACCGCCTCGCGGCGGACACCGCCATGGGCGCCGTGACGCTGCTGGTCGGCGATCTCGACGCGATGACCGCCTACTACCGGGACGCCGTGACCCTGCAGGTGCTCGACGCCGAGGGCGACACCGTCACACTCGGTCGTGCCGGCTACGCGATCGTGATCCTGCGCCACGAGCCGGCGTTGCGCCACGCCGCCGCAGGCTCGGCCGGGCTGTACCACACGGCGATCCTGTTCGAGACGCGCGCCGCCCTCGCCGCCGCGCTGTATTCGACCGCGCGCCACGCGCCGGGCACGTTCACCGGCAGCGCCGACCACCTGGTCAGCGAGGCGTTCTACTTCACCGACCCGGAGGGCAACGGCGTCGAGCTGTACGTCGACCGTGCACGCAGCGAGTGGTCGTGGACCCATGGACACGTCGAGATGGCGACGATCTTCCTCGACCCGAACCAGTACCTGCGTGAGCATCTGACCGAACAGGCCCTGGCGGGATCGACGGCGCGGGACGCGGCATCCGTCGGTCACGTGCACCTGTCGGTGGGGGATGTCGCGACCGCGCGCGCGTTCTACGTCGATGCGCTCGGGTTCGACACCACCGCGGAGCTCGGCAACACCGCGCTGTTCGTCAGCGCTGGAGGGTATCACCACCACATGGCGATGAACGTCTGGGAGTCGCGCGGCGCAGGTCCGCGGATGCCGGCGCTCGGGCTCGGCCGGATCGACCTCGCCCTTCCCGGCGCCGACGCGCTGGGCGCCCTGGGCGAGCGGTTGCGCGACCACGGGTTCGCCGTGCGCGACGACGGGCGCACGTTGAGCTTCGACGACCCGTGGGACAACGCCCTGCACGCGACCGCCGCATCCGCCTAGGCCGTGACGCCGCCGCCGGCCCCCCGCAGGCGCCTACTGCACACCAAACCGCCGGGTGCACACCAAACCGCCGGCAGTTCGATGTGCATTCGCCAAATTCACATGAATTCGACGCACTGACGGCGCGGACCGCGCGCGGGTGCGGGTCAGGCCGAGGCGCGCACCACGAGATCGGCCGGCAGGATCGTCCCGAGCGGCGGGTTCTTCCCGGCGAGGATGTCCAGCAGCACACCCGCCATCGTCTGACCCTGCTCGAAGGACGGCTGCCGCATCGTCGTCAACTGCGGCGAGACCGAGATCGCGACGGGTGAGTCGTCGAAGCCCACGATCGCGACGTCGTCAGGAACACGCAGCCCAGCCGCCGCCAGCACCGACATCGCTCCCCGCGCCATGAGGTCGCTGGCCGCGAAGACGGCATCGGGCACCGCGCCCCGGTCCAGGATGCTGCGCATCGCCTGCGCTCCGCCATCCGACGAGAACCCGCCGTCGGCGATCCGCCCCTCCGGCAACCCCGCGGCCTCGAGCGCCGCTCGGTACCCTCGCAGCCGGTCCACGGCCGGTGCCATGGTCAGGGGTCCCGTGATGGTCGCGATCCGGCGCCGACCTCGCGCGATGAGGTAGTCCGTGGCATCCCGCGCAGCGGCGACGTTGTCGATGTCCACGTAGTGATCGCCCTCGCGTTCGCGCACAGGGCGCCCGCCGTACACCACCGGCATCGTGGCGGCGATCCGGTCGATGAACGTGTCGCTGGCATGGTGCGACACGATGATCGCCCCGTCGACGTTGCCGCCGCGGATGTAGCTGGTCATCTTGTGGCCAGGGTCGTCGCTCGCGATGAAGAGGTTCAGCACGTAGTCGGAACGCACCAGCCGCTCGTTGATCCCCGACACGACCGACGCGAAGAACGGGTCGCCGAAGAAGCGCGTCGTGTCCTCGGGCACGACCAGCCCGATCGCGAGGGTCTGTCTGCTGGCCAGCGATCGCGCCGCACGGTTGGGCACGTATTTCAGCTCGGCGATCGCCCGCTGCACGGCCTCCAGCGCCGAGGGGCTCACCGCCGTCGAGCCGTTGACCACACGCGACACCGTCGACCGCGAGACGCCGGCGGCGGCGGCGACCTCTTCGATCGTCACGGCCTGGTTCCTCGCTTGCCTCACATGCGGGATGCTACCGGGCGGGCACGGCGCGGACCGCACGCCGGCACCACCCGCAGCGGCATCCGGCCCACCGGGCTCCTCACCGTTCCCCCGCCCGACGCCTACCTCATGGAGCCCGACGCACCCTGGCCACCCGCGCCGGCCTCATCCACGCTCACCGCGCCACTCGTGCCCGCCTCATCCACGCTCACCGCGCCACCCGCGCCGGCCTCATCCACGCTCACCGCGCCACTCGTGCCCGCGCCACCCGGCCGCCCTCACTGCGCGCTGCCCGCCGCCCGTCGCCGTCACCCGCACCACCCGTGCCCGCGTGCCGCCGCGGCATCCTGTCTCGCGCGGCCAGCGCGGCCACCCGCGCCCAACGTCACTCCACGTCGTCCACGCCGTCACCCGAGCCACGCCCAACGTCACTCCACGTCGCCCACGCCGTCACCCGAGCCACGCCCAACGTCACTCCACGTCGCCACCCGAGCCCGGCCGCCCTCACTGCGCGCTGCCCGCGCCTGTCCGCCCGCGCCCGACGCGCCCAGACCTGCCGTCACTCCGGCTCACCCGCGCCGCCCGCGCCTGTCCACCCGCGCCCGCGCCCGCCGCACCCAGGCCCGCCGCCACCCCGGCTCACCCGCGCCGCCCGCGCCTGTCCACCCGCGCCCGCGCACGACGCACCCAGGCCCGCCGCCACCCCGGCTCACCCGCGCCGCCCGCGCCCGCGCCCCACGCACCCAGACCCGCCGTCACCCCGTCCTCACCCCGCCTCATCCGCCTCACCGGCGGCATCCGCGCCGGTCGCCGCATGCTCGGCGAAGGCGGTCATCCGCTCCAGAAAACCGATCACCACCTCGCGCTCGGCCGGACTCAGCGCACGGGCCACCTCGAAGCGACGAGCCTGCACGCGTCCGATCGTGTCGCGCACGCGCTCATGCGTGGTCTGCGTGATCCGTACCACCAGTGCCCGCCGGTCGGTGGGATGCGGCGCACGCTCGATGTGCCCCGCCGCCTCCAGCCGGTCCAGCAGCTTCGTCGTGGAGGCGGTCGAGATCCCGAGATGCTCGGACAGGCCGCCCGGAGTGACCAGCCGATCCTCGTTCTTCGCGGCCACCAGGTACCGCAGCGCCTCCATGTCGGTCTCGCCCAGACTCATCCAGCGACGCGTTCGCACGCCGAGGTCGCGCTCGGCATCGCGCCAGCGGCTCATCCCGACCATCACCCGCACGATCTGCGCCAGTTCGGCCTCGTCGAGCGACGCGAAATCGACGAGCTCCCCGTCGGGGTCGATCACGCGCGGGTCGAGCATCCGATCCGACCGGCCGCGTGAGGTGCGCATGGGGGAAGTCTATTCAGCGGCGACATCGCGCCGACGGCGCGTGCGTCCACCGCACCGTAGACTGGACAGGCACCCCTTTCCGCGACATCCGGAGCCTCGTATGCCCACCATCGTCGTCGACGTCATGCCCAAGGCCGAACTGCTCGATCCGCAGGGCAAGGCCGTCGCCGGGGCGCTCGCCCGCATCGGCGAGAGCGCCTTCAGCGCGGTGCGCATCGGCAAGCGCTTCGAGCTCACGGTCGACGGCGAGGTCGATGACACCGTGCTCGCGCAGGCGCGCACCATCGCCGACGAGGTGCTCTCCAACTCCGTGATCGAGGACGTGGTGGGCATCGAGGTCGTGGAATGACCATCCGCATCGGGGTCATCACGTTCCCCGGCTCGCTGGACGACCGCGACGCGCAGCGCGCGATCCGTATTGCGGGCGCCACGCCGGTCGCCCTGTGGCACGGCTCGCACGACCTCGAGGGCGTCGACGCGCTGGTGCTGCCGGGAGGCTTCAGCTACGGCGACTACCTGCGTTCGGGCGCGATCGCCGCGCTCTCGCCGATCATGGCCGAGGTGAAGGATGCCGCGGCAGCGGGCATGCCCGTGCTGGGAATCTGCAACGGCTTCCAGATGCTCGTCGAGGCGCACCTGCTGCCGGGCGGCCTGATCCGCAACGCCAACCAGCAGTTCATCCGTCGGGACCAGAGGCTGCGGGTCGAGAACGCCGCCACCGCCTGGACGAGCGAGTTCGCGCAGGGCCAGGAGATCGTCATCCCGCTGAAGAACGGCGAGGGCGGATACATCGCGGATGCCGCGTCCCTCGCGCGCATCGAGGGCGAAGGCCTCGTGGCGTTCCGCTACCTGGGCGTGAACCCGAACGGATCGCTGAACGACATCGCGGGCCTGACCAACGAACGCGGCAACGTGGTCGGCCTCATGCCGCACCCCGAGCACGCCACCGAGCCGGGCTTCGGCCCGGACACCGCCGCCGCGATGCGCTCGGGCGTCGACGGGCAGAGCTTCTTCGCCTCGGCGATCGCGGCCGTGGCCGCCGTCGCCGCCTGACCGCGGCATCCCTCGGCAAACCCCGCGAGGGTGCATCTGACCGCCGAGCGCGTGGGTATTTCCCTACCCCTCGGCGGTCAGATGCACTCTCGCGGGATGTGGGGGCGGGGCGGGGGCGGGATGTGGGGCGTGGGGGCGGGGCGGGCGCAGAAGTGCTTGACTGGGCGGGTCAGGAGGTCACCGTGTCGCAGAAGCTCTCCCTCGTCGCGCAGGCCCGGCAAGAACTCAAGCTCGCCGC
>CALKHM010000280.1 GCA_937988695.1 uncultured Microbacterium sp.
GACATCGGCATCGATGAGGCGGCCGAGCCGGTCGATGAGACCGGCTTCCAGCGCCTCCTTGGAGGCGAAGTGGTACAGCAGGCCACCCTTGGACACGCCCGCGGCCCGAGCCGTGGCATCCATGGTCGCTGCGCGCTCGCCTCCGGCGATGAGGATCTCCTCGAACGCATCAAGGACGCTCTCACGGGCGCGCGGCGGTCTGCTCATGGCCTCGATGGTATCGGTGTGCGGGGGAGGAACGGCTCTGATACTATACCGGCTAGCCGGTATAGTATTCTTTCCGCCCCGCCGGAAGGGTGCTCGGAGCCCCCGGCGGAGAGCATCATGACCGCCCGCACCCTGACCGCACCTGCGAACGATCCGCACGCCTCGCGCGTCGGCCGACGCGGCTGGGCGGCGCTGGCCGTGCTCATGCTGCCGGTGCTGCTGGTCTCGATCGACAACACCGTGCTCAGCTTCGCGCTGCCGATGATCGCGCTCGACCTCCAGCCCACAGGCATCCAGCAGCTATGGATCGTCGACGTGTACTCGCTGGTGCTGGCGGCGCTGCTGGTGACGATGGGAGCGCTGGGGGACCGCTTCGGGCGTCGTCGGATGCTGCTGATCGGCGCGAGCGGCTTCGCCGTCGTCTCGGCGGCCACGGCCTTCGCCCCCAGCGCGGCATGGCTCATCGGCGGACGGGCGACCATGGCCGTGTTCGGCGCGATGCTGATGCCGTCGACGCTGTCGTTGATCCGCAGCATCTTCGGCGAGCGGCGCCAGCGGCGGCTGGCGATCGCCATCTGGGCGGCGACGTTCTCCGCGGGTGCCGCGCTCGGCCCGGTGATCGGCGGTGTGCTGCTCGAGCACTTCGCCTGGGGCTCCGTGTTCCTGATGGCCGTGCCGATGCTGGTCCCGCTGCTGGTGGGCGCGCCGCTGCTCGTGCCGGAGAGTCGCGATCCGCGCCCGGGAAGGATCGACCCGATCGGCGTCTTGCTGTCGGTGGGCGCGATGCTGCCGATCGTGTACGCGATCAAGGAGATGGCGGTCACAGGTCTGGGCGGCCCGGTCGTTCCGCTGCTGGTGGCGGGGGCCGCGTTCGTCGTGGCATTTGTGCGGCGTCAGCGGCGCAGCAGCGAGCCGATGCTCGACATGCGACTGTTCCGCCGCAGCGCGTTCAGCGGCGCGCTGCTGGTGAACCTGCTGAGCATCGTGGCGCTGGTCGGCTTCCTGTTCTTCGTTGCGCAGCACCTGCAGCTGATCATCGGCCTCTCGCCGTTGGAGGCAGGACTGGCGCTTGTGCCGTCGCTCGTGGCGATGATCGTCGCAGGCCTGCTGGTGGTGCCGGTCTCATCGAGGCTGTCGCCGCGCCTGGTCATCCCCGTCGCGCTGCTCTTCTCGGCGGCGGGCTACATCGGCATCGGCTTGACCACCGGCCCCGACACCCTGTTGCCGACGGTCCTCGCCTCGATCAGCCTCGGCATCGGCGTAGGCGCCGCCGAGACCGTCTCCAACGAGCTGATCCTCTCGGCGGCACCCGTAGACAAGGCGGGCGCGGCCAGTGCCGTGTCCGAGACCGCGTACGAGCTGGGAGCGGTACTGGGCACCTCGATCGTCGGCGGGCTGCTGACGGCCGTCTACCGTGCCGGGCTCGCGATCCCCGCGGGGGTGCCCGACGCCCTGGCCCGCGCCGCGCGTGAGACGCTGGCCGGCGCCATGGACGTGGCACAGCAGCTCGGCGGCACGGTGGGCGCCGGGCTGCGCGAAGCTGCGGCGGTGGCGTTCGATGCGGGCGTGGGCGCGGCGTCGTTCATCGGTGCGGCCCTGGTCGTGCTGGCCGGCGTCATCGCGGCCACTACCCTGGGAGGGAAGCAGAACCCGTAGAGGAGCGCCCATGTCGCGTGTCGTGAAACTCGCTGTCATTCCCGGTGACGGCATCGGTCCCGAGGTGATCGCGGAGGCGGAGAAGGTGCTCGATGCCGCGACGGCCGGCAGCGACGTCCGGTTCGAGAAGACCCGGTTCTCACTGGGCGCGGCGCGCTACCTTGCCACTGGCGACACCCTCACCGACGAGGATCTCGCCGCGATCGCCGGGCACGATGCGATCCTGCTGGGCGCGGTGGGCGGGAAGCCGGGCGACGAACGGTTGAAGGACGCCAACATCGAGCGGGGCCTGCTGCTGAAGCTCCGTTTCGAGCTCGACCACTACGTGAACCTGCGGCCGTCGAAGCTGTACGTAGGTGCGCCGGGGCCGCTCGCCGACCCGGGCGCGGTCGACTTCGTCGTCGTGCGGGAGGGCACCGAAGGACCGTACGTCGGCAACGGCGGCTCAATCCGCCGCGGCACGGCGCAGGAAGTGGCCAACGAGACGAGCGTGAACACCGCCTTCGGCGTGGAGCGGGTGGTGCGCTACGCGTTCGACCTTGCCGAACGACGCGCGAACAGGCTCACCCTCGTGCACAAGACCAACGTGCTCGTCAACGCCGGGTCGCTGTGGAAGCGCATCGTCGACGAGGTGGCCAAGGAGCACCCGCAGGTTGTCGTAGACTACCTGCACGTCGATGCAGCGACCATCTTCCTGGTCACGAACCCGGGTCGCTTCGACGTGGTCGTCACCGACAACCTCTTCGGCGACATCCTCACCGACCTGGCCGGCGCCGTCACCGGTGGCATCGGTCTTGCCGCATCCGGCAACATCAACCCGGACGGCGACTTCCCGTCGATGTTCGAGCCGGTGCACGGTTCGGCTCCCGACATCGCGGGTCAGCAGAAGGCCGACCCCACGGCTGCGATCCTGTCCATCGCGCTCATGCTCGACCACCTCGGGCTGACCGACGAGGCCTCCCGCGTCACCCGCGCCGTGGAGCAGGACATCGCCGACCGCGAGGGGACGCCGCGAACCACCGCGCAGATCGGCGACGCCATCCGCGCACGCGTTCAGGCGTGACCGCTCCAGGCGTAATCTGAGAGCGGCAGCGTCGCTCGCGCAACGAAGACTGGAAGACGACATGACCTCAGACACCGCACTCGCATCGCTCGAGTTCGCCGTGACCCCGCACCCGTCTGCCGCGACGGCCGCCGAACGCGACCGTCTGCTGGCCGATCCCGTCTTCGGCACGGTCTTCACCGACCACATGGTGCAGATCACTTGGACCGAGGGGGAGGGATGGCACGACGCGCTCGTGCAGCCCTACGCGCCGCTCTCGCTCGACCCGGCCGCCGCCGTGCTGCACTACGGGCAAGAGATCTTCGAGGGCATCAAGGCGTACCGTCACGCCGACGGCTCGATCCACACCTTCCGTCCCGACCAGAACGCGCGACGCATGCAGCGCAGCGCGCACCGGCTCGCGCTGCCCGAGCTGCCCGTCGAGCACTTCGTGCAGTCGTTGCGCGCGCTCATCGCCGTCGACGGCGCCTGGGTGCCCTCCGGCGCCGACCAGAGCCTGTACCTGCGGCCGTTCATGTTCGCGTCGGAGCCGTTCCTCGGAGTGCGACCCGCGCACGAGGTGTCATACCTCGTGATCGCCAGCCCGGTGGGCGCGTACTTCAAGGGCGGAGCCAAGCCCGTCTCGATCTGGCTCAGCGAGGAGTATGCGCGTGCCGGCAAGGGCGGCACCGGGGCCGCCAAGACCGGCGGCAACTACGCTGCGAGTCTGTTGCCGCAGGCCGAGGCGTACGGGCAGGGCTGCGACCAGGTCGTGTTCCTCGACAACGAGCGCAACGTCGAGGAACTCGGCGGCATGAACATCGTGTTCGTCCGCAGGGACGGGACGCTGGTGACCCCCGCCTCGGACTCGATCCTGGAAGGCATCACCCGTGCGTCGCTGCTGCAGCTCGCGCGGGATCGCGGGCACGCCGTCGAGCAGCGTCCGGTCTCTTTGGACGAGTGGCGTGCGGGAGTGGCATCCGGCGACATCGTCGAGGCCTTCGCGTGCGGCACCGCGGCAGTCGTGGCACCCATCGGAGCGCTCAAGGGGCACGACTTCACCGACCAGCAGCCGCTGGGCGAGCTCGCGCTGTCGCTGCGTGAGGAGCTCACCGACATCCAGTACGGTCGGCGCGAGGACCGGCACGGCTGGCTGGTGCGACTCGACGCCTGATCGGCGCTCGCCCTAGGCTGGTGCGGTGAGGATCGCACGCTTCAGCCACCAGGACGCCATCCGCTACGGCATCGTCGACGAGACCGACCTCGTCGTGCTCGCCGGCGACCCGCTGTTCGCTGGGTTCGAGACCACCGGTGTGCGGGTGCCCTTGGCGGATGCCGCGCTGCTGGCCCCCGTCATCCCGCGCTCGAAGGTGGTCGCGATCGCGCGCAACTATCGCGATCACGCCGCCGAGCTCGGCAACGAGGTCAGCAGCGAGCCGATGCTCTTCCTCAAGCCCAACACGTCTGTCGTAGGCCCGGGCGACACCATCGTGCTGCCCCCGCAGTCGCAGCGGGTCGACCACGAGGGCGAGCTGGCGGCCGTCATCGGCACGATCGCCAAGAACGTGCCCGCCGAGCGTGCCCTGGACTACGTCTTCGGCTACACGATCGCCAACGACGTCACGGCACGTGACCTGCAGAAGACCGACGGGCAGTGGTCGCGCGCGAAGGGGTTCGACACGTTCTGCCCGCTGGGTCCGGCCATCGAGACCGAGTTCGACCTCGCCGGCGGAGCCGTGATCACGACACGCGTGGACGGACAGGTGCGCCAGCAGGGGCCGATCGCCGACATGGTGCACTCGGTGGCCGAGATCATCGCGTACGCATCGGCCGCGTTCACCCTGCTGCCCGGCGACGTGATCCTCACCGGCACCCCGGCCGGGGTCGGCCCGATCGCCGCCGGCCAGACCGTGGAGGTCGAGATCACGGGGCTCGGTGTGCTGCGCAACCCCGCCCGCAGCGCGTGAGCACGCTGATTGCGCTTCCCGACCCGGCGCAGCTGGCCGCGATCCGCCGCCGCACGATCTGGGTGCTCTCGCTCGGACAGATCCTCGGCGGGCTGGCCTTCGGCGCGACGGCCTCGCTGGGTGCGGTGCTGGCCGCCGGCATCTCCGGCGACGAGGCGTTCTCGG
>CALKHM010000281.1 GCA_937988695.1 uncultured Microbacterium sp.
TCCCTACACGACGCTCTTCCGATCTCGATGCGCAGCACGCCCGCGATGACGTGGAACGCACCGGCCTCGTCGAGGTAGGTCACCAGACGGACGGTGTTCACGCTGCCGGGGTACAGCGCAGCGAGCTCGGGGTGCTGCGGGAGCACCTCCTCGATGAGGGTCTGATCGCGCTCGAGCTGTCGTGCGCGCCACGCGCCCAAGTCGACGATCTCGGCCGTCGCAATGCGATCGATCCCCGCCCCGCCGAATCCCTCGGCAGGCTTTGCGATGACGTGTTCATGCCGTTTCAGGAATGCACTGATCTCGGCCGTCTGCGCGGTGCGCAGGTCGACCCACTCGCGGCGGATGTCCTCGGCGAAGTCCCGGTAGAACCGCGGCTTGTCCTCGACGAGTGCCCGGGCGTCGGGACTGTTGCGCAGCTTGGTGATCCGGTACGACTTGGGATGCGTCATCCAGGTCTTGCGCTCCCGGGCCTTCAGCGTCCGGATGTCCCATACCGCGTAGTCGCGGAAGCCCATGTCGTAGCGCAGCGCGCACCACATCATGTCGGCGATGATCACCGGCGTCGGCGCCGCCGAGACGCGCTTGACCTGCGTGGTGAACTCGCTCAGGTTGGCCGGGCTCAAGCGTCGTGCCCGGCCCGCGAGATAGCGCAGCCGCACGACGAGTTGACCCATGCGCACGAACGTATCACGGGGCCGCCCGGCGCTTCGCGGTCAGGGGGCGTGCAGGGGAGCGCGGCTATGCTGGACGGCGATGAAGATCGACCTCAACGCCCGTGTGAAATACCTCGTGCGCCGGGCCCGGCGCTTCTCGCCGTCCCGTGTCACGGGGTTCGCCCGTCAGATCGCGCACGAGCAGGGCAAGTGGATGCCGGCCGTCGCCGTCGACATGCTCTGGTCCGCGGCGTTCCACGACACCGCCTTCATCGACTACTACGAAGCCGACTTCGCCGCGCTGTCGGCGAAGGAGCGCAGGACGTTCATGACCTCGCTCGTGCAGCACCATATCGCGGTACGGCTCAACGACCAGGCCGCAGCGGAGGTGTTCGCCGACAAGCGGCGCTTCCACCGCCGATTCGCCGAGTTCACCGGCCGCGAGTGGCTCGACCTGGGTGAGGCGACGTCATCCGATCTGGAGCAGTTCGCGGCCCGGCATCCCGTTCTCATCGCGAAGGAGCCGATCAGCCGCGAGGGGCACGGGGTGTTCCGCTACGACGCGGCGGAGGTCGCCGATTGGGCGGCGTTCTATAACGAGCTGGTGACCAAGGGGCAGGTGCTCGTCGAAGAGGCCATCGTGCAGCACCCGTACCTGGCCGCCTACTGCGCCGGCACCGTGAACACGACGCGGCTGGTGTCGTATTTCGACGGGAACGACGTGCACATCGTCTCGCGGGTGCAGAAGTTCGGACGCGGAGCGGTCAGCGACCAGTTCACGTGGGGAGGGTTCTTCACGATGCTCGACCACGACGGCGCCTCCGTCGGTCGCGGACACTCCGGCAAGAACAACACCTTCTATTCGGTGCACCCCGACTCGGGGCTGTCGATCGTCGACTTCCGAGTGCCGCTGTGGGACGAGGTCGTCGCCCTGATCGACCGTGCCGCCCGGGTGGTGCCCGAGGTGCCGTACGTGGGCTGGGACGTCGCGGTGACCGAGAAGGGCCCGGTCCTGATCGAGGGCAACTGGATCCCGGGCCTGTACGAGACGCGCGTGACCGCCACCGGCATCCGCACCGGCTCTCGGCCGGAGCACGAAGCCGTGATGACCTGGTAGCCGGTATGGCATCGCGCGCGGGCAACGAGGCGTCCGGAGTGCACGCGGTGATCTCGCCGTCGGCCCTCGCGGACAACGCCCGAGGGCTGGCCGGGACGGCGGATCTGCGGCGGGACGCGTGCGGGCACGGCGCGCTGGCCTGTGCTCCGGTGCTGGCCGACTGCGGTCTGCGGCTGCTGGTGGACGTCGATGCGCCGGATGCCGTCCGGGCGCTGCCGGCGGCCACGACGCGCGTGGAGGGGGATTTCGTCGACCCCGCGGCGCTCTGGGGCCTGCCGGGCGGGTCGGGGCGCGCCGTGATGTCTCTGCACGGCAGCGTGCTCAGCACGAAGCCGTTACGGGCGAGGGAGGGCGTCTCCTACGGATACGTGTTCCGCGCCCCGGCCGACACCCACATCGCGCTGGTGTGCGGAGGGTACGCGCAGGGCATCGTCCGCGAGGTCGGCAGCCGTGTACGGGTACGGCTGCACGAGGCGAGCGTTCCGATCGTGGGGCGCGTGGCGATGGATGCCTGCGTCATCGAGATCGGCGACCAGCAGGTCGCACGCGGTGACGAGGTGACGTTCTTCGGCGACCCTCTGCGCGGTGAGCCGGGGCTCGGGGACTGGGTCGCTGTCACCGGGCTCACCGCGATCGAGATCGTGAGCCTGGTCGGCGCACGTGCACGGCGGCGGGTCGGCGCATGAGGGCTCGCCTGGATGTCGACCTCGACGCGTTCGCGGCGAACCTGCAGCGCATCCGCGAGACGGTGGCGCCCGCGCAGCACATGCTGGTCGTCAAGGACGACGCCTACGGCCACGGGCTGTCCATGATCGTGCCGCGCGCGGTGGCCTGCGGTCTGGGCTGGTTCGGCACGTTCGATGTGTCCACCGCCCTGGCCGTCCGCGAGGCGGCCGGCCCGGCGCCGCGGGTGCTGGCGTGGACGATCTACGACGACACCGACATCGACGATGCGGTGGCCGGCGGCATCGAGCTCGGCGTCGGCGACGACGGTCTGCTCGACGACGTCGCGCGACGGGCCCGCGCGACCGGTTCTCCCGCGCGCGTTCACCTGAAGATCGACACGGGACTGCATCGCAACGGGATCCGTCCGGAGGGCTGGGCGGCGACGGTGGCCCGCGCACGTGGCTACGAGGCCGAAGGGCTGCTGAGCCTGGACGGTGTGTGGAGCCACATCGCGGAGGCGTCCGACGAAGAGGACGACGCCGCGCGTGCCGTGTTCATGCAGGCCTCAGCCGCGCTCGAGGACGCGCCCGTGCTGCGACACCTGGCAGCCAGTGCCGCGGCCTTCGCCCGGCCGGAGTTCCGGTTCGACCTGGTGCGGATCGGTGCATTCGCGTACGGCATCCGCCCGGCGGGCGGGCCGAGTGACCAGGCATTGGGCATCCGGCCGATCGCGACGCTGGTCGCAGAGGTGGTGGCGGTCGCCGACGGCGCCGCCGTCGTCGACGTCGGCAGTGTGGACGGGCTCGACTCGCGCCTGGCCGGACGCCTGTCCGCCGCGACTCCGGCAGGCCCACGCGAGATCGTCGGCATCGACGCGTTCACGACGCGGATCCGGCTCTGGGACGGCGCGCGGCTCGGCGACGAGGTCGCGTTGCTCGGCGGGCGCGCACCGTCCACCGCCACGGATGCCGCCGAACTGCTGGGCACGATCGGCGAGCAGATCCTGCTGCGGATATCGCCGCGCGTGCCGCGACGATACCGGTAGCGGCCCCGTTCGAGCTAGACGGTCGCGTTCAGCCGCGACGTCTCGTCGTGCCACGAGGTGGCGACGCTGCGCAGCTTCTGCTCGTACTTGCGACCGTGGTGGGCACAGAACAGCAGCTCGCTGCCGTTGACGACGGCGGAGATGTACGCCTGCGCGCCGCAGGCGTCGCAACGATCGGCGGCGGTCAGACGGTACTCCCCGACCTCGTGCTCGTCGTCAGTGGTGAGCGTGTTCATCGTCTGCCTCCTCGGGTGTGTGCGACGGTCCTTTCATGACATACAACCACGCGCACACGGATGCGATGCCCGCGACGCCGTTCATTTCGCTCACCGCGTAGCAACCCCTGTGCCGGCCGTGTGTCGGCAGTCCGGCCACAGGCACGCTCGATATCCTTGAGGATTGTGACCGCCGAGTACTCCGCCCATCATCTGCAGGTGCTCGAGGGCCTGGAGGCGGTCCGCAAGCGTCCGGGCATGTACATCGGCTCGACCGATTCGCGCGGCCTCATGCACTGCCTGTGGGAGATCATCGACAACTCCGTCGATGAGGCGCTCGGCGGCTACGGCTCACGCATCGATGTGGTGCTGCGGGCCGACGGCAGCGTCGAGGTGCAGGACCGTGCGCGCGGCATCCCGGTGGACATCGAGCCGCGTACCGGCCTGTCGGGCGTCGAGGTGGTGTTCACGAAGCTGCATGCAGGCGGCAAGTTCGGCACCGGGTCGTACAGCGCGTCCGGCGGGCTGCACGGCGTGGGCGCCTCGGTGGTGAATGCGCTGTCCGAGCGGCTGGATGTGGAGGTCGATCGCGGGGGGAAGACGTGGACGATGTCGTTTCGTCGCGGCGAGCCCGGCGTGTTCGAAGGCGAAGGCCCGGAGGCACCGTTCACCCCGTTCGACACCGCGAGCAAGCTGCGGGCATCGGGCAAGGTGGCCAAGGGCGTCACCGGGACGCGCATCCGATACTGGGCCGACCGGCAGATCTTCACGAAGGATGCGCAGTTCGGGCTGACCGAGCTGGAGCAGCGGGTGCGGCAGACGGCGTTCCTGGTGCCGGGGCTGGAGCTGGTCGTGCGCGACGAGCGCGGTGACGAGCCGACCTCGTCGTCGTACCACTACGAGGGCGGCATCTCCGAGTTCGCCGAGTTCCTGGCCACCGACGCCTCGGTGACCGACGTGTGGCGGCTGACGGGCTCGGGCAGGTTTACCGAGACGGTGCCGGTCCTGCAGCCGTCCGGCGCGCTGGTGCCCACCGAGGTCGAGCGCGAATGCGAGGTCGACATCGCCCTGCGGTGGGGAACCGGTTACGACACGGTCTTCCGCTCGTTCGTGAACATCATCGCGACGCCCAAGGGCGGCACTCATCAGCAGGGGTTCGAGCAGGGGCTCGTCAAGGCCGTGCGGGCTCAGGTGGAGCAGAACGCTCGCAAGCTCAAGGTCGGCAGCGACAAGCTCGAGAAGGACGACATCCTCGCCGGCCTCACGGCCGTGCTGACTGTGCGCCTGCCCGAGCCGCAGTTCGAAGGCCAGACGAAGGAGGTTCTGGGCACGCCTGCGGTCCG
>CALKHM010000282.1 GCA_937988695.1 uncultured Microbacterium sp.
CCCTGCTGCCGGCGGTCGTCGCCGGCCTGTGGACCATGCGTGAGCTGCTGCTGGGCACGTGGCCGTACGGAGGCTTCCCCTGGGGAAGGATCGGCGTCACCCAGGTCAACTCGCCGCTGGCGCCGGCGGCGAGCTGGGTGGGGATCAACGGGCTGACGTTCCTCGTGGTGTTCGTGTGCGCCGCGGCCGTCGAGTACGTCCGGGTGCGCGGGTTCCGTGACATCCGGCTGCTGCTGCCGCCCGCGCTGGTCGCCGTCGTGCTCGTCGCGGTGCCGCAGTTCCCCACGACCGCGGCCGGCACGCTGCGCGTGGGCGCGGTACAGGGCAACGGTCCCACGGGGTATTTCGACCGGCGCGGTCCGAACGAGGTGCTGCAGGCACAGCTGGACGCCACGGCACCGCTGTACGGCACGCACCCCGACGTGCTGCTGTGGCCAGAAGGCAGCATGGACACCGACCCCACCCGTGACGCGACGACGGCTGCGGTGCTCGACGGCCTGTCCGCACGTCTGGACGCGCCTCTCATCGTCGCGGCCATCACGCAGCGCGGCAGCCAGTACTTCAACTCCGCGCTGCTGTGGAAGGCAGGCGCCCAGAACCCCGTGCAGACGTACGACAAGCGGCATCCCGTGCCGTTCGGCGAGTATGTCCCCGACCGCTGGCTGTATCGCTCGTTCGCGCCCGACCTGATCGATCTCATCCAGCGCGAGTACACGCCTGGCACGGCAGCTCCGGTCTTCGATCTGGGAGACGTGAAGGTGGGGCTCGCGATCTGCTTCGACGTCATCTATGACGACGTCGTGGGAGACGGCGCGCGCGAAGGCGCCGAGATCTACATGTTCCAGACCAACAACGCCGACTTCCGTGGCACCGACGAGAACCTCCAGCAGCTGGCGTTCGCGCGCATGCGCGCCATCGAGACCGGGCGGTCGGTCGTCAACATCTCCACGGTGGGAACGAGCCAGGTGATCGCGCCCGACGGTTCCGAGATCGCGGGCCTGCCGATCGACAGGGCGGGCGTGCTCGACGAAGAGGTCCCGCTGCGCACCGGCCTGACACCCGCCGTCGTGCTCGGCCCGGCCCTCGCGGTGCTGTTCGGGTGGGGGAGTCTCGCGATCCTCGTCGCCAGCGGCCTGTGGCGGCGCTTCGCCCGCAGAACGACGGATGCCGGCCCCGAAGGCACCGGCATCCGCGAAAAGGAGTGACTCAGGCGCTGAGCTTGGACGTGTCGCCTCCGCGACGCGCGCGCACATACGCGAGTCGCTCTTCGAGCAGCTCCTCCAGCTCAGGGATCGTGCGGCGCTCCAGCAGCATGTCCCAGTGCGTACGCGGCGCCTTGTCATCGCTGTGGTCGACGGTGACGGTGCTCTCACCGACGCGCAGCACGGCCTCCTCGCCGCAGGTACGGCACTCCCAGGTCTGCGGGAACTCCGCATCCGCTGCGAACGTCAGGGTCGTCTCCCGCTCGCATACGGTGCAGACATACGTCTTCTGCACGCGCTCATGGAACACGACGCCCTCTTCGCTCTGTAGGCTCTGGGCGCCGAGTCGGATGCCGCGCAAGCTGCGGTCTGCCATTGTGTGGTCCTCTCGTCGCTACACAGGTATAACGTGACGACCTGTGCGCATCATCCGAACGGAGCCGGATGCGAGGGCTTTCACAGGCGATGCTCAGCGCGCCACGCAGCCGCCACCTGCAGCGCACGGTCGGCATGATCGGTGACCAGTCCGTCCACGCCCACGCCGAGCAGACGGCGCATGTCGGCCGGGTCGTTGACGGTCCAGACGTGCACCTCCACACCGCACGCATGCGCGGCGGCGACGAGCCGCCGGGTGACGATCGTGATCGGGCCGCGGCGCACCGGAACCTGGAGCGCATCGATCCCCGTCAGCAGGCGTCGCACGAGCGGCCGGGCACCGGCGGCCACCGCGGCGACCACCCGCGCGATCGTCCGGCTGCCCGCAGAGGTGGCGGGCAGCCCCCCGGCGCGCACTGCGGATGTCAGGGCGACACGCCGCCGGGTGTCGGAGAAGCTCGTCAGCAGCACCCTGTCGGCGTGGGCGGCGACGATCTCGCCGGCGGGGCCGGCCGCAGCATCCGCTTTCACGTCGATGTTGAAGCGCAGAGCCGGGAAGGCTTCCAACGCCTGGGCGAGCGTGATCAGCCCGCCGCGCGTCTCCATCAGCCCTTCCAGCTCCCGCTCGGTGACCTCGGCGAGGGGACGCGGGTCCCCGGTGACCCGCACGAGGGAGTCGTCATGGAAGAGCACCACGACGCCGTCGGCGGTGAGATGACAGTCCGACTCGACGTAGGCGGCGCCGACCGCATGTGCGGCTGCCACGGCCGCGAACGAGTTCTCGGCGATCCCATCGGCCGCCGCCTCCGGTGTGACCAGTCCTCGGTGAGCGAGAACTCGGGGCGTTCCGGAGCTGGCGAACCAGGGATGGGTCACGGGGTCGGGGGAGTCAGCGGCGTCTCGTGCGCGCCGTCGGCGGTGTGCGCCGCCGCAGCATCCGCCACCTTTCCACCGAACGCACCCGACAGGTTCTTCAGCGCCTCGGTGAACTCGCTCGGGATGATCCACAGCTTGCTCGAAGCACTGTCGGCGATCTTCGGCAGGGTCTGCAGATACTGATACGCCAGGAGCTTGTCGTCGGGGTTGCCCTTGTGGATGGAGTCGAAGACCGTCTGGATGGCCTGCGCCTCGCCCTCGGCCCGCAGCACCTGCGCCTGCTTGTCGCCTTCGGCCTGCAGGATCGCTGCCTGCCGATGGCCCTCGGCCTCGAGGATCTGCGACTGCTTGGTGCCCTCGGCGGTGAGGATCACCGCACGCCGATCGCGTTCGGCACGCATCTGCTTCTCCATCGAGTCCTGGATCGACACCGGGGGATCGATGGCCTTCAGCTCGACGCGGGAGACGCGGATGCCCCACTTGCCGGTGGCCTCGTCGAGCACGACGCGCAGCTTGCTGTTGATCTCGTCACGGCTGGTCAGCGCCTCTTCGAGGTTGAGCCCGCCGACGACGTTGCGCAAGGTCGTCGTGGTCAGCTGCTCGACCGCGCCGAGGTAGTTGGCGATCTCGTACGTCGCCGCGCGAGCGTCGGTCACCTGGAAGTAGACCACCGTGTCGATCGAGACGACGAGGTTGTCCTCGGTGATCACCGGCTGCGGCGGG
>CALKHM010000283.1 GCA_937988695.1 uncultured Microbacterium sp.
TGTCGAAACCACCCACCACCCGCACCGCGTCAGTATCGGTAGTGGTCCACCTTGTAGGGCCCCTCGACCGGGACGCCGATGTAGGCGGCCTGATCGGGCGTCAGCTCGGTGAGCTCGACGCCGAGCGCGTCGCCGAGCAGCCGAGCGACCTTCTCGTCGAGGATCTTCGGCAGCACGTACACGCGGTCCTCGTAGGCGGCCCGGTTCACCCACAGCTCGAGCTGGGCGAGCACCTGGTTCGAGAACGAGTTGCTCATGACGAAGCTCGGGTGACCCGTGGCGTTGCCGAGGTTCATGAGCCGGCCCTCGGAGAGCACGAGCACGCTGCGTCCATTCGGCAGCCGCCATTCGTGCACCTGCGGCTTGATCTCGACCTTGACGGCTCCCGGCAGCGACTCCAGGCCCGCCATGTCGATCTCGTCGTCGAAATGGCCGACGTTGCCGACGATCGCCAGGTGCTTCAGACTCAGCAGATGGTCGATGCTGACGACGTTCTTGTCGCCGGTGCAGGTGATCAGGATGTCGACGGAGCCTGCGACATCCTCCAGCCGGGCCACCTGGAAGCCGTCCATGGCTGCCTGCAGCGCACAGATCGGGTCGATCTCGCTGACGATCACGCGCGCGCCCTGGCCGCGCAGCGCCTCGGCCGCGCCCTTGCCGACGTCGCCGTATCCGACGACGAACGCGACCTTGCCGCCGATGAGCACGTCGGTGGCGCGGTTGATGCCGTCCGGCAGGGAATGCCGGATCCCATAGGTGTTGTCGAACTTCGACTTCGTCACCGAGTCGTTGACGTTGATCGCGGGAAACAGCAGCGTGCCGGATGCCGCCAGCTCGTACAGCCGGTGCACGCCGGTGGTCGTCTCCTCGGTCGTGCCGAGCATCATCTCGGCGATGCGCGTGAACCGATGCGGATCGCGGGAGAGGCTCCGGCGCAAGAGGCCCAGGATCACCCGGTACTCCGCGGAGTCGGACGGGTCAGCCTCGGGCACCGCGCCCGCCTTCTCGAACTCGGTACCCTTGTGCACGAGCAGGGTCGCGTCACCCCCGTCGTCGAGGATGAGGTTCGGACCGTCGAAGCCCTCCGCCGACCAGTCGAAGATGTGGTCGGCGCAGTCCCAGTACTCCTGGATCGTCTCGCCCTTCCACGCGAACACCGGCACGCCGCGCGGCTCGCTGACGGTGCCGTCGGGCCCGACCACGACCGCGGCGGCGGCCTCGTCCTGCGTCGAGAAGATGTTGCAGCTGGCCCAGCGCACCTGCGCGCCCAGGGCGACGAGGGTCTCGATGAGCACGGCCGTCTGCACGGTCATGTGCAGCGATCCGGCGATGCGGGCACCGGCGAGCGGCTGCGCCGTGCGAAACTCCTCGCGCAGCGCCATCAGGCCCGGCATCTCGTTCTCTGCCAGGCGCAGCTGGTGGCGTCCGGCCTCGGCCAGCGACAGGTCGGCGACCTTGTAGTCGAGAGTGCGTGCGGCGGCCTGGGACGTGGATGTCGGCATCCGGCTATTCTCCCACGCCCATCCCCGTGCCCCGCGGCCTCTCCCGTGCTGTACTAAGCAGCGGTGGGATGCGCGAGGCTGCTGAGCACCCCACGGCACGCATCCGTCACACTGCTCCGGAGATCGGCACACGCGCCTGCCCCGTGCGACGACCCACCGCGCCGGTGGCGCCTGGCCGTGCGGGACGCCGATCCCGCCGCCGGTCCGACGGCGTAGCAAGTGGCCGGACTCGCCTCAGAGCTGCAACGTCTCGTGCCGCACGACCATCCAGCCGCGCGGCACCGAGAGGCGCTCGGTGTGGATCGCGCACAGGTCGTGCGCATGCGGGTCGCCCTCGCGGCCGAGCGGGCCGATCGCGGCCATCTGATCGGCGTAGTCGTAGGTCAGGGTCGACACCGCTTCGCGGGCGCATCCCACTTTGGAGCACAGTCTCTGGCGCATTTCCCCTCCACGCTAGCGGTCTCGCGCGTCCTGGCCGCTCACCGGCGCGCCGCTTTAGGATGGACGCATGATGCGGCGCCGTCCCCGGGAGATCGCGCGCGCGCGCCCCACCCGGCACGGGCGTCACGGCCGCCAGGACCGCAGCCCGGTGGTGCGTCCGCCGCTGCCGCCTCTGGAGAACCGGTTCGAGCGCTTCGACATGGTGGTGGGCACGGCGGTGGAGTTCCTGCGCGACGCGTGGGAAGAGCTGCGGGACGTCCGCCTCGAGATCGCCGACATGCCCGCAGCATCCGACGCCGAAGGCATCCCCCGCTGGCTGGTCGACAAGAAGGGCCGGCGCATCGTGATGTTCCGCATCCCGATCGAGCGGCTCAGCCGTCTGCACTCCGGCGACGATCTGCACCGCCGGATGGAGATCGAGGCGTGCGTGTTCCGCGCCGCCGCGGAGTACCTCGACCGCGACCCGTGGGACCTCGGTCCCGAGCGCTTCCGCTTCTGAGGACGTCTGCGCCTCAGCGGTACACGGTCACCGGTGCGGCGGCGGTCGCCGGCGGCCACACCGGGAACGAGGCGAGGGCCTTGTCACCGACGAACGACACGGCAGCGTGCACGGCGCCGGTCGCCGTGATCCGGTACGACAGGCCCGCCTGCAGCGGGACCGACGATGCCTGCTGCGCCGGCACGGTGACCGTCTGCGCCGCACCCCCGCCGACGGGCGCCAGCGTGAGCTTGACGGGCTGGGAGCCGTCGGGCAGCAGATCCAGCCGCGGCGACGGTCCTGCCGGCACGGTCACCTGCGTCCCCTGCCGTCCGGCGGCCAGCGCAGGCGCCGGCTCGATCCAGGTGAAGTCATCACCGGCGGCGGTGCCGGTCGCCTGCCAGGCCGCACCCACCACGGGCTTGTCGGCGGTCACGACGATGCTGTAATCGCCGACGGCCAGCGGCAGCTGCAGCTCCACGGGGGTGCCCTGGCTCAGCGGCACCTGCTGAGCCGGACCGGTCGTGCCGTGCACGCCGACCACGGTCACCTGTGCGGTCGCGTCGTGATCGGGTGCGAGCAGGCGCACCACCGTCGTCGGGTCGTCCTGCTGTTCGCGAGTGACATGCACGCCCGTGACGACCAGACGAGAGGATGCCACCGACACGACGCCGCTCTGATCGACACCGCTGGTGCTGAGGCCTCGGCTCAGGCTGGACTGCAGCGCCGCACGCACGGGTGCGCCGGTGGCGGTCACCCGCACGACGGGCGCGTCTTCACCGATCCCGAGGCCCGCGAGAGGGATGACCTCCTCGGTGCCCGGAGCGATGACGATGGAGTTCCCGCCCGCGGGCTGGGTCTGCCCGTCCTTGCCGAACATCGTCAGGTCCACGGTCGCCGCCACCTGACCGGGATTGGCCAGGGCGATGAGGTCGGCGGCGCCGCTCATCGTCGACCCGCCCACCACCCAGGAGTCCATCAGTGCGGGCGCGCACGCATTGGCCGCGAAGCCGCCGAGATCGTCGGCGGCGATGCTCACCGATGAGGCGCCCGACACCTGCGGGACGGTGCGCCCCTTCGCCGAGGCGACCAGGCGCACCGAGCCCGCCTCGCCGGAGATGTCGGGCGTCTTCAGCCTGCCCTGGGTGACGTTCTGTCCGGCGACGGTCACGGCAGCGGCGCCGGCCACCGAGATCTTCGCGGCCGCCGTCGCGTCGCGGCCGATGGCCAGCAGCGGGCCCGAGCACGTGAGCACCGCGTCGGCGGCGGCCGGCGTCACCTTCTGCACAGCAGGGGCGACCACATGCGGCATCCACCCGAAGGCGACGCCGCCGGTGACCGCGGCACCCGCGCCGACGGCGATGACGGCGGCGGCAACGAGTCGGGACGCGACTACGATCCGGGTCATGGCCCCTCCCCCGCATCCTGCGGCCCGTGGCCATCTGCGAGCGTGGGGACGCCGGCCAGGAAGCCCTCCGGCGACTGCCCACCCGCCGCGCCCGTCGGCGCCTGTGCACCGTCAA
>CALKHM010000284.1 GCA_937988695.1 uncultured Microbacterium sp.
CGGCTGACGCCTCCGGGTGGGATGCCGCACGGCATCCCACCCGCCACACTCATTCGCTCTCCTGCGCCCGACGCGACCGCTCGGGCCCGGGGCATCCCCTGGAGGTCAACATGCAGTTCGTGCTGCAGACTCTTGTCGGAGGGATCGGACTCGGTGCGATCTACGTCCTGGTCGCCCTCGGCTTCTCCCTCGTCTATCGCACGATGGGCCTGGTCAACTTCGCCCACGGCGACATCCTCATGGTCGGCGCCTACCTCGCCGCCACGTTCTTCATCTCCGCGAAGATCCCGTTCTGGGCGGCCATGATCATCGCGATCGTCGCGACCGCCGTCATCGGCCTGGTCATCGAACGGATCCTGCGGCCGCTGGAGAACAAGGACTTCGACCTGATGCTGATCGGGACGATCGGCTTCGGCATCATGCTGGAAGGAATCGCGATCCTGGTCTGGGGCACGACGGGTGAGGCCGTGCCCACCCCGATCACCGGCGACCCGTTCAACGTCTTCGGCATCTACATCAAGCGCTACGAGCTCGTCGTCGTCATCGTCGCCGCACTGGCGTCGCTCGTGCTGTGGCTGTTCCTGGACCGCACCAAGCAGGGCATCGCCATGCAGGCGGTCGCGATCAACCACGAGGAGGCCACCGCGCTCGGCATCAACGTCGGTCGCAGCAACGCGATCGCGTTCGCGATCGGATCGGGTCTTGCTGCCCTGGCCGGAGGCCTTGCCGGGCCCATCCTGTACGTGAGCCCGACCTTCGGGGCGAACCTGGGGATCATGGGGTTCTCCGCCGCGATCCTCGGCGGCTTCGGCAACATCAAGGGCGCCATCGTCGGCGGCCTCGCCTTCGGCATCCTCTACTCGTTCGCGTCCGGGCTGTCGCAGGGATACGCCGACCTCGTGGCGTTCATCGTCTTCGCCCTGATCGTGATCATCCGTCCCAACGGGATCTTCGGAGAAAGCACGGTGAACCGCGCATGACTCTCAAAAAGACGGCAGCCTACGGCCTGCCCCTCGTCGTCCTGTTCGTCCTGGCACTGGTCTTCCCGTATCTGGTCGACCCGTACACCATCCACGTCAGCAACGTCGCCGTCGTGTTCGGCCTGCTCGCGATCGGCCTGTTCTTGTCGATGGGCATCGCCGGCCAGTTCGACCTCGCCCAGGTCGCCTTCCTCGGGGTCGGCGCCTACACGGCGGCGATCCTCACGCTGCACGCCGGGTGGGACTTCTGGCCCGCGGCGCTGGCGGGCGTCGTCATCTCGATCATCGTGTCGCTGCTGGTGGGCATCCCCGCGCTGCGGGTGCAATCGCACTACCTCGCGATCGTCACCCTCGGCCTGTCGCTGGCGTTCATCAGCCTGGTCATCAACCTGCCGATCACCGGCCAGGCGGAGGGCCTGAGCGGCATCCCCGCTCCGGTGTTCTTCGGCATCGACCTCGGCGACGATTACCTCTTCTACTACTTCGGTCTGGCGTTGCTGATCGTCGGTATCGCGTTCGCCGCGTTCGTCGTGCACACGCGGCTCGGCCGCCGGATGCGCGCCATGCGCGACGACGACCTGGCCGCCGCCGCGATGGGCACGCGCGTGCCCGTGCTGCGGATGATCGCCTTCGCGTTCGGCGGCCTGTACGGCGGCGTGGCCGGGGCGTTGTATGCCGGCCTCATCCGGTTCGTCGCGCCCGAGTCGTTCAGCCTGGCGAACATGTTCCTGCTGCTGGCCATGGTCATCATTGGCGGACGCCACAGCCTGCCCGGTGTCGTGATCGGTGCAGTCGGGCTCATCTTCGTGCGATCGTGGCTCGCGGACTTCTCGATCTACGCGCAACTCGGGTACGGCGCCCTGGTCGTGATCTTCGTGGTGTTCCTGCCCACCGGCATCGCCGGCATCCCCGCGCGGCTCATCGAGCTGTGGAAGCGGCGCGGAACGAAGGGCGCGGGTGGCATCGGCGTGGCGCCGTACGTGCCGTACGCGGTGGAGGCTCCGGATGCCGCCGGCTCGCCGGACGCTGATGCGCCGGTGGTGCTGCAGGCGACGGACGTCGTGAAGTCGTTCAAGGGGCTCAAAGCGCTCGCCGGCGTCTCGCTGACCGTGCGTCAGGGCGAGATCCGGGGGCTGGTCGGCCCGAACGGCTCCGGCAAGACGACGCTGTTCAACGTGCTCAGCGGCATCCACCCGCCCACGACGGGATCCGTGGAGGTGTTCGGCGAGCGATCGACGACGACTCCCTCGTACCGCCTGTCGCTGCGCGGTGTGGCCCGCACGTTCCAGAACCTGCGGCTGTTCCCGCTGATGTCGGTGCGCGAAAACGTCATGATGGGCATCGACCGCACCCCCAGCAGGTGGAGCTGGCGCTACATCATCCGGCCGCTCTCGGTGCTGCGCGCCGACGCCCGCATGCGCGGCGAGGCCGATGAGATCCTCGACCGTTACGGCCTGCTGGGCCTGGCGGAGGCTAAGCCGTCGGAGCTGTCGTACGGGGCGCAGCGCCGGGTCGAGATCGCCCGCGCCATGGCCACGCGGCCGCGGCTCCTGCTGCTGGACGAGCCGGCGGCGGGACTGAACGGCGACGAGGTCAACCAGCTCAAGGCCATCGTCAACGACATCCGCGCGACCGGCGTGACCGTCATCATCATCGAGCACAACATGGGGCTGGTGATGTCGATGTGCGACCGCGTCACGGTGCTCTCCACCGGGAAGGTCATCGCCGACGGGCTGCCCGAAGAGGTGGGCCGCTCGCCGGAGGTCATCGAGGCGTACCTCGGCGACGACGCGAAGCTGGAGAAGGAGATGCTCGACGCGACGAGCGGTCCCGCGGAAGGAACGGTGCAATGAGCAGCGACGACGCATACACGGCAGCACATCGCCTCACGTCGACATCGGGGCATGCGCCGGCCACCCTCGTGGCCGAGGGGCTGCAGGTGAACTACGGAGGGGTCGCCGCCGTGCGCGGGGTGAGCTTCACCGTCGAGATCGGGCAGGCCGTCGGGATCATCGGCGCCAACGGGGCCGGCAAGACGTCGACGCTGAAGGCCGTGCTCGGGCTCGTGAACCGGCGCGCCGACAAGCTGCAGTACGGCGATGTCGACCTGACCCGCACCCCCGCCCGCAAGATCGTGCGGGAGGGCATCGGCTATGTCCCCGAGGGACGGCACGTCTTCGGCGGGCTCAGCGTCGAGAAGAACCTGCTGCTGGGCGCGTACATCCAGCGATGGAATGCGCAGACACGCGCGCAGGTGTCGGAGATCTACGAGATGTTCCCGGTGCTCGGCGAGATGCGCACACGCCTGGCCGGCGCGCTGTCGGGCGGGCAGCAGCAGATGCTGGCCATCGGTCGCGCGCTCATGTCGAAGCCGCAGCTGCTCGTGCTCGACGAGCCGTCGATGGGACTGTCGCCGAAGCTCGTCGACGAGGTGCTGGCAGTCGTCCAACGGCTGAACCGCGCCGACATGGGCATCCTCCTGGTCGAGCAGAACGCGAAGCTCACCTTCGAGGCGACGACGTATTGCTACGTGATGGAGAACGGGCGCATCGAGATCGAGGGCTCGGCCGATGATCTGCGCGCCGACGCGCGCGTGCGCAAGATCTATCTGGGCATCTGAAGACGGCAGCGCGATGACAGGGGAGATGGGATGACGCAGGCAGACGAAGACACCGAGGAAGACCGCCCGGGACGGTTCCTGGTCGGGCTGATCGGACGAGGGATCGGTCCGTCGCTGTCGCCGGCCCTGCACACGCGGGAGGCGACCGCGCTCGGGCTCGAGTACGAGTACCGCCTGCATGACCTCGCCGAGCACGATCTGCCGGCTCAGAGCGTCGCCGACATCCTCGACGAGCTGCGCGACGCCGGCTATTCCGCCGTCAACATCACCTATCCCTGCAAGCAGGTGGTGATGGGCCACCTCGATGAGATCGACCCGGATGCCGCACGGCTGGGCGCCGTCAACCTCGTCGTCATCCGCGACGGCCGGTTCATCGGCTACAACACCGACTGGGTGGGCTTTCGCGACGGTGTCGTCGACGGGCTGTCCGGGCAGCCGCTCGACGACGTCGTGCAGTTCGGCGGAGGCGGCGCGGGGTCGGCCTCGGCCTACGCCCTGCTGTCGCTGGGCACCCGTCGGCTCACACTGGCCGACATCGATCCGGTGCGGGTGGAAGAGCTGGCCGCGCGTCTGCGCGCGGCGTTCCCCACGCAGCGGGTCGACACGATCGGCACCGCCGAGGCCGAGGGGCTGCTTGCCCGGGTCGATGGCGCGGTGAACGCGACGCCGCTCGGCATGGCCGAGCATCCGGGCGTCTCGTTCGACGTGTCGACGCTGAAGGATGCCGCATGGGTGGCCGACGTCGTCTACTTCCCGATCGACACCGAGCTGTTGCGTGCCGCACGCTCCCGGGGCCTCACGACGCTGGACGGCGGACGGATGAACGTCGGGCAGGCCGTCGAGGGGATCCGGCTGATCACCGGCATCCGTCCCGACGCGCACCGCATGCGCGCGCACTTCCTCGAGCTGATCGACGCGCGCCGGCACGCCCCCGTCGGGTGATCCCCCGTGCTGCCGGACCCGAACGACAAGGAGACATCCGTGACCACGATCATGATCATCAACGGCCCGAACCTCAACCTGCTGGGGCTGCGCGAGCCGCATCTGTACGGCACCGACACGCTCGATGACGTCCGTCGCCTGTGCGCGTCGGTGGCCGACGAGCTGGGGCTGCAGATCGAGTTCCATCAGCGCAACCACGAGGGCGAGATCATCGACCTCATCCAGAAGGCGCGCACCGACGCCGACGGGATCATCATCAACCCCGCCGGGTACACCTCCACATCGATCGCGATCCTCGACGCGCTGCTGGCCGCCGAGCGCCCCGTCATCGAGGTGCATGTGACCAACATCCACCGTCGTGAGGATTTCCGCCAGCACTCCTACGTCTCGAAGGCGGCGTCGGCGGTGGTGATGGGTGCCGGCATCCAGGGGTACGAGTTCGCGCTGCGGCGCCTGGCGACGCTGACCCGCCGCTGAGGCGGAGCGGCGGGCGCGCCTGAAGCCGGACGGCTCCGCGCGCTCAGAGCGCGACGACGGCTCCGGTCGCCGCCGAACGGGTCACGGCCTCGACCACCTCCAGGTCGCGCATGCCCTCGCGCGCGCTCACCAGCGGCTCGGCAAGACCGGCCACCACGTCGCCGAGGTGACGTAGCTGCGACACGTAAGGGTCGCCGACACCGGCATCCAGCTTGCGCGCGTGCTGCGGCGTCGTCCAGTCCGGCGCGCCGTCATGCTCCCACAACTGCAGCGTCGGCAGCGCGAGCGAGGCGGACTGGCCGCCGATGCGATGCGAATCGACGTCGTGCACCGGGAACCGGGGCGAGTCTCCCGCGGTGAGATCCCAGCTCCACGGTGCCGCCACGGCGTCGGAGATCGCCAGGCTCGCCAGCGCGCCTGCGTCGAAGCCGAGAGTGATCGCGCCGGTGTCCTCCACGGGGAATCCCCGCGCGGCAGACGACGACATCGCCGACACCTGCGTCACCTCGCCGACGAGGTAGCGCAGCAGGTCGATCTCGTGGATGAGATTGATCAAGAACGGTCCGCCGGTGCCGCCCTGGCGACGCCAGGCGACATCGAAGTAGTCGTCGGTCTTGCGCATGAACGCCGTCGCGCTGACGGCCGCGATGCGCCCGAGGCGCCCCGCGTCGATGACCTGCTTCGCGCACTGCACCACGGGGTGATAGCGGCGGTGATGCCCTACGAGAACCGGCACCCCGGCACGCTCTGCGGCATCGACGAGCTCGCGCGCCTGCTGCGACGTCGTCGCGATGGGCTTCTCCACCAGCACCGGGATGCCGGCGGCCACCAGCTGCAGCGCGATGGGCACGTGCAGGTCGTTCGGAGTGGCGACCACCGCCGCGTCCAGCTGCCCCGCGTCGATCAGTGCGCGATGATCGCGGTGCCAGACCGTGCCGAACCGGCGCGCCAGGTCCTCCCCGCCGGGGAACGGATCGGCGACGCCCGCCAGTTCGAAGCCGTCGGTGGCGGCGATCGTCTGGGCATGCGTATGGCCGATCACGCCGGCGCCGATGAGCCCGATGCGCATCATGTGCTCCTCAGATCGGATGCCGCGGCGGCGCCGGCGACGAAGGCGCGGGTGATCGCCGACCCGATCGTCGCGCCGCCACCGGGATACGTGTTGCGGAACACCCCCGCGCTGACGTTGCCTGCGGCGTACAGCCCGGGCAGGGGGGTGCTGTCCCAGCCGAGCACGCGGCCTTCGTCGTCGGTGCGCAGTCCGCCCGAGGTGCCCAGCACGCCGGGGTGCAGCGGGACCGCCGAGAACGGCGGCGTCGCCAGCGGCGCCAGACACGGGTTGGGGGTGTGCGCGGGATCACCGAGGAAACGGTCCTGCGGGCTGTCGCCGCGGCCGAACTGCGTGTCCTGACCCCTGCTCGCGTCGGCGTTGAACCGGTCGACGGTGGTGTGCAGACCGGCAGCGTCGATGCCGCACGCATCGGCCAGCGCCTCCACCGTGGCGGAGGTCACCGCCCAGTCGGGGGCACGGCCGAGCGCGGCCCCCGCGATCTGGTACCTCGTCGCGAACGCGTGGTCGAACACGAGCCAGGCCGGCACGTTCCGCAGCCGCCCGGTGCGCGGGTCGGCGTCGCCGAACATGCGGGAGGTGTCCTGGTACGCGAGCGCCTCGTCGACGAAGCGCTCGCCGGCGGCGTTGACGACGATCGAGCCGGGCAGGGTCATCTCCACGTTGCCCATCCGTCCCGAGGGCTTCCCGTCGTAGAACTGGTCGGGCGGGGTGATCACCGGCACGCCCCAGATCGCGGTCATGTCGGCGACGGCGGCGCCCGCGGTCAGAGCGAGCTCCAGGCCGTCGCCCTCGTTCGAGGGCGCGCTGATCGGAACGATCGGGAAGGCCAGGAACGCCTCGCGCAGCCGCGGGCTCCATTCGAAGCCGCCGGTGGCGACCACGACGCCGTGCGCCAAGACCGTGGTGCCGCCGAACGCGACCTGCCAGCCGTCCTGCGTGCGCTGCAGCCCGTCAGCACGCACATCGGTGACGATCGGGATGCCGCGGTCCAGGGCGGAGGCCACGAGCGCTCCCACAAGCGCGCCGCCCATCGTGCGCACGCCGCGGCGTGCACGGTCTGCCAGCAGCGCAGGATCCGGGGCGCGGCCGCCCAGCTCGTCGCGCTCCGCCATCGTCAGCAGCGGGAAGTACGACGACGGGCGAAGCCGCTCGGACAGCCCGGGGAACTCGGCCGGATCGAACGCCTCGTTGTCCAGGCTGCGGCCGCCGGGTGCGGCACCCGGCCATTCGCCGCGGTAGTCCGGCCGTGCCAGTGGTCGCAGCCGCACGCGGGTGTGTGCGAGCAGGTAGTCGACGGCCGCGGCAGCGGTGCGCACGTACCAGTCGATCCCGTCGCGGTCCATCACGTGCCCGGATGCCGCGGACAGATAGGAGGCCGCGGCCGAGGGCGAGTCCTCGTATCCTGTGTCGCGCGCGAGATCGGTCGCCGGTGCCCACATCACCCCGCCGCCGGCACACGTGGTCCCGCCCAGCAGCGCTGCCTTCTCGGCCACGCACACGCGGGCCCCGGCATCCGCCGCCCGCAGGGCCGCAACGAGCCCTGCAGCGCCCGAGCCGAGCACGAGAACGTCCACGCGCGCGGGCAGGTTCTCGCCTCCGGCGGCGATCGCGACGCTCATGCGGCGAGCTCCTGCTCGCGCGAGACCCGGATGACGATCTTGCCGGTCGGCACCCGGCGATCCGCCATGATGCGGAAGGCCTCGCCGAGCTCGGTGAGCTCGAAACGATGCGTGATGAGCGCGGTCGCGGCGTCGCGATGCCGCTGCAGCAGATCGAGCGCCGCGGGGATGAGCCCACGGCTGTTCCTGCTGCCGACGAGCTCGATCTCCTTGTCGGTGAGGTCTTTGACGGTGAGGGCGGCGGCCGCCTGAGAGATGCCGACCTGGACGATCCGGCCGGCGGGCGCGATGAGGCGGACGGCATTCTCCAGCGACGAGGGCGCCCCGGTCGCCTCGACGATGATTCGGGGTCCGGCGCCGTCGGAAAGGCCGGCGAGGATCTCACGCTGCACGGCATCCGGAAAGGCCGGTCCGACCACCAGTGCGTCGTCGGCTCCGAACCCGGCGGCCAGCGCCGCGCGCTGCGGATCGATGTCTGCGCAGACCACCGTGACGCCCTGGTCCGACAGCCCGAGGGTCGCCAACAGCCCGATCGGGCCGCAGCCGAGCACGAGGGCGGTATCGCCCGGCCGGGCCTGCGCCCGGCCGACGGCCTGCAGGGCGATCGAGGTGGGCTCGGCCAGCGCCGCGACCTCGGACGCAAGCCCGCCGGGAACCCGGTGCAGCCGGGTGTCCGGCACGACGAGTCGTTCGGTGAGTCCGCCGTCCGAGTAGCCCCCGATCACCGACAGCTGCGGGCACACGTTGGCGTGTCCGCCACGGCATACGGGGCACACCCCGCACGAGACGAGCGGGTCGACCACGACCCGGTCCCCGGCGTGCAGCCGGGAGCCGGGATCGGCCTCGACGACGGTCGCACAGATCTCGTGCCCCTGCACGAGCGGGAGGTCGGTGGGGTAATCGTCGTGGTAGATGTGCAGGTCCGTGCCGCACAGGCTCACCGCGTCGACTCGCACGAGGCACTGCCCGCTCTGGCGCACCGGCTCCGGCATCCGGTCGAACGACAGGGTGCCGGCGGCGATTGTGCGGGCTGCGAGCATGTCGCTCATCGAGCGTCGGCCTGCCGGGGGTCGAACACCACGGTCCATTCGGCGATGTCGCGGCGTGCGATGACGCCGCCCTTGAAGAACGGGTCGGCGTCCATCCGTGCCTCGAGGGCCGGGCGGTCGGTGTCTTCGAGCACGAGCACCGCGCGCGGCGGCTCGTCGGTCAGTGGGCCGCTCATGTACAGCGCGCCGGCGTCGCGCAGCCCGTGCAAGAACGCCACGTGAGCGGGGCGGTGCTGTGCACGACGCTGCTCGGAGCCGTCGGCGTAGTGATAGGTCACGACGAATGTCGGCATGTGCTCGAACCTCCTGGACGGATGGATGTCCCGTGCGATGGACGCGCTCGCCGGGATGCTTCCAGTATCGGCCGCAACTGTGTGCTCAGAGCGACTGAATTCGACATTGATCGTGTCGATTCGCCACCTAACCCCGCCGCTCCCCGTGCGGCAAATTCACATGAATTTGCCGAATGCACATCAATTTGCCGACGGTTTGATGTGCATTCGTCGGCTTCATGTGAATTTGGCGGACGCGACGGGAGGGGGCGCTGGCTACTGGGCGCGCGGGCTACCGGGCGGGTGGAGCGGATGCGACGCGCTCGATCAGCGGCGGATGCTCGGTCGGCGTCGGAAGGATCTTCTGCGACAGCGCGAGCACGGCCTCCACGGCGGCCGAGTGGTCGTCGGTCATCCACGCGATGCCGTGGTACATGTAGACCTTCTGGTCGTTCAGAGGGATCCAACGAGCTCCGAGCGGCAGGATCGACTCGAGGTCCTTGGCGGCGATGCTCACCCCCATTCCTGCGGCGACGAAGGTCAGGAGCATGTAGGGATCGGTGATCTCCTGGACCACGTGCGGACGGAACCCCGCGGCCGTGCAGCAGCGCATGAGCGCCTCGGCCATCGCCGACGAGCCGTCGGTGGGCATGCACAGGAAGTCGTCCTCGGCGAGCTGGGAGACGCTGATCGACGACTCTCCGGCCAGGCGATGGTCCTCCGGCACGACCGCCCCCATCTCCATGCGCGAGATGAGCCGCGACGAGACCACCGAGCCGGAGCCGACCGGCAGGCCGACGAAGGCGATGTCGATCGTGCCGTTGCGCAGCCGGGTGATGCCTTCGCCGGTGTTGATCCGGCTGATCAGCTCGAGCTCGATGTCGGGCAGCTCACGGCGGATCGCCCGAGCCAGGGCCGGCAGCGTGAGGTGGTTGAACGCCCCGGAGAAGGCGATCCGCACGGTGCCGTGCACCCGGCCCGACGCCGCCTGCGCGGCCGCCGTCGCCAGCGACACGTCGCGCAGCACGCGGTAGGCCATCGGCAGCAGCGCCGTGCCGGCCGGGGTCAGCGACACGCTGCGGGTGTTCCGGTCGAACAGCGGCACGCCGATGCTGGTCTCCAGGCGCCGGATGGTCTGGCTCAGCGGCGACTGGGCCATGTGCAGGCGCTGAGCAGCGCGGCCGAAATGCAGTTCCTCGGCGACGGCGACGAACGCCTCCAGCCAGCGTGCTTCCACGATCCCCCTACGCGTCGTCCGTGCGGTCCGCCGCATCCATCGCGGCGACGTACCCGAAGGTCATCCCGGCGCCGACCTGGCAACCAGCCCCAGGGTACTCTGCCGCCATCGGCGAGTCGGCGTCGTTGCCGGCCGCGTACAGTCCGCCCACCGGCGTGCCGTCGGCATCCAGCACGCGCGCACGTGCGTCCGTGCGCAGTCCGCGGGCGGTTCCCAGCGGTGTGGGCACGACGGGCAGCGCGTAGAACGGGGCGCGCCGGATCGGACCGAGATTGACGTTCGGCTGGTGCCGGGGGTCGCCATACTGGTGGCCGAACGTGCTCGTCCCCTTTCCGAACTCGTCGTCGACCCCGGTGATCGCGGCGTGGTTCGCGGCGCGCACGGTGTGCTCCAGGCCCTCCGCGTTCACGCCGATCCGGTGCGCGAGGACACGCAGATCGTCGGCGCGGTGGATGTAGCCGCCGCGCACGTACTTCTCCAGAAACACCCGTGGCGTGTGCGGCCGGATCATCCCCAGGCCGTACTCGTGCAGAGCCGCCGCGTCGATGACCAGCCACGCGGGGATGCTCTCGTCCTGCGCGTTCGCGGCGTACATCGCCCGCACGAACCTGTCGTATGACACCGACTCGTCAGTGAAGCGCCGGCCCGAACGGGTGACCGCGACGATGCCCGGCTTCGCGCGATCCCAGATGTGCGGGAACACCATCAGCGAGCCGTCCCTGCGGTGGCCGATCGATGCGGGGAACCAGAATGCGTTGTCGCCGTGGTCGGGACCCAGCACCCCCCCCGCGCGCAGACCCAGCTCGAGCGTGTCGCCGGTGGCACCCTCTGCGGCACGGGTGAACTGCGGCGTCGGGCGGGGCAGGTGCTGCTCGCGCCAGGCGTGGCTGGCCGAGAACCCGCCGCCGGCCAGCACCACGCCACGCCGCGTGCGCACGCGCACCTCCCGGCCGCGCGACTCGACGATGGCCCCGACGACGCGACCGCCGGAGGTGAGCAGCTCTTTGACCGTGCTGGTGAACGACACGCGTCCGCCGTGTTGCACGAACACGTGGAACAGGTGGGCGACCAGCGCGTTGCCCATGGCCAGCCGCGTGCCCCGGGGGTAGCGCAGCCGGTCGAGCGCCCACCGCACGCCGAGCCTCAGCGCGAGGCCCACCGCGCGGGGCGATCCGCGGAACAGGTCCAGCAGCTGGTTCACCTCGGCGCGGCGCACCATGAGCGTGCCGCCGAACAGCGCGAACTCGGGCACCGGTGGACGCACTCGCCGGAACGCCTCGAGGCCGAGGCGACGCCCGTCGAAGGTCTCCGGCTCCAGAGCCCGCCCGACGCCGGCACCGGGGACCTCGGGGTGGTAGTCGACGACGGTGCGAGAGTGCCAGAACCGCACGCCCACCTCGTCGAAGAAGTCGATCATCTCCGGACCGCGATCCAGGTATGCCTCGCGCAGCTCGCGGGGTGCCCGGTCTCCCACGACCTGGTCGAGATATCGTGCGGCGGCCTCGCGCTCGCCGGTCTCGCCGAGGGCGCGCTGGTGACGATGCCCGGGGATCCAGCAGGTACCGGCGGAGTACGCGGTGGTCCCGCCCAGGTACTCGGTCTTCTCCAGCAGCAGGGTGTCCAGCCCGCGCACGGCCGCGGTCGTGGCCGCCGACAGCCCGGCGGCTCCGCTGCCGAGCACGAGCAGGTCGACCGTGCGATCCCACGCCGGCTCAGGCATCCGTCCGTCCCTCCTCGCGCGCGCCGTCGGCCTGCGCGATGAGCGTGCGCGCCGCCCGGGCGAGAACGGCCAGGAACTCCCGGGGCGGTAGCGTCGCCTGCAGATGGACGTTGGGGATCTCCAGGCTCACCGGGACGCCCGGCGGGGTCGCCGCCAGCAGTCCGGCCAGCGGCAGCTCGCCCTCGCCCACCACCATCCGGTCCTTGCGCGCCTCGTGCTGCCGCGCCGCGGTGCGGTCGGGCCCGTCGTCGGCGAGCGCGAGCGGCGCGTCGCACAGCTGCAGCACCGGCACGAGGGTGGGCTCGAGCGCGGCGACGTCGTCAAGGCTGCTGCCGCCGCGCTGGATGTGCAGCGGATCGAGCATGAGCGCGGCGCCGGCCGCGCGGGCGAGGGATGCCGCCTCGGCGACGGTGCTCACGGACTGATACGAGATCGGCTCCAGGGCGGGGCGGATACCGAACTCAGCGGCGTCGGCGGCGAGGCGTGCCAGCGTGTCGATCAGCCGCGATCGGTCGGTGTCAGCGCCGGCGACCGTGAACACACTCGCCCCCAGCCGCGCTCCGGCCTCCAGCGAGCTCTTCCAGTCGTCAGGTCCGCTCTCGGAGGTCAGCGGCAGGAACTCGATGTCACGGACGACCACCCCGGTGCCGTCGAGGCGTGCGAGCGTCTCGCGCAGCATCGGCGAGCCCGGCCGCAGATCGGGCAGCTGCTCGGTTGGCGTGACTGCGTGCACGCGGATGCCGACGAAGTCGAGACCGGTCGCTGCCGCGACGTCGATCATCTCCGGCGGGGTGAGCGGAAGGAGAGTGAGGTGTGCGACGCCGAGCTGTCTGGTCATGAGTGTCCTTCGCTGATGGTCTGTGCGAGTTCGCGTCCCGCGGCGAACCCGAAGGTGAGCGCGGGGCCGATGTTGACGCCGCCGGCCGGGTAGTGCCCGCCCATCACGTTCGCCTGGTCGGCGCCGACCGCGTACAGCCCCGCGATGGGCCGGCCCGCGGCATCCACGACGCGGGAGCGCGCGTCGGTGGCCAGCCCCGCGAAGGTGCCGAACGAGCCGGGCCGCACGCGCACCGCGTAGTAGGGCGGCTTCTCCAGCGGTGCCAGCGACGGGTTCGGGCGGTATTTCGGATCGCCGCCGTAGCGGTTGAACGGCGTCGCGCCGCGGGCGAACTCCGCATCGAGGCCGCGGCGGGCATCGTCGTTGAACCGCGCGACGGTGTCGACGAGACCGTCGGGGTCGATGCCGCAGCGGAGGGCGAGCTCGCGCAGCGTGCGGGCGCGCACGAGGTAGCCGCTGCGACGGTAGGGGAACAGCGGGACAGGCCGCGGCTTGGCCATGCCCAGCGGAAAGCGTCGCACGAACCGTGCGTCGCCGATCTGCCAGGCCTGCACCGGCTCGCCTTCCGGCGCCGCCTCGAACATCGCGCTCACGTAGTCGAAGTAGCCGTTGGCCTCGTTGACGAAGCGGCGGCCGGTGCTGACGACACCGATGCTGCCGGGCTTGGCGCGGTCCATGATGTGCGGGAAGACCCCGACCCGCCCGCTGCGGTACGGCACCAGCGAGACCGGGCACCAGGCTCCGGCCGATGCGCCCTGTCGCAGCACGCCGCCGACGCTCTCGCCGAGCGTGATGCCCGAGCCGTCGGCGGTGACCGGGGCCAAGGTCCAATGCTCGGCGCCGGTGGGTGTGCGGGGGAACCGGGTGCTGCGTCGCACCACGTCGTGCGGGAAGCCGCCGGCGGCCAGCACGACGCCGGCGGCGGCGGTGAACGTCCGGGGGCCCTCGGGGGTACGTGCCACGACGCCCGTGACCCGGCCGCCGTCATCGGTCAGCAGCCTCTGCGCGGGAGAGGAGACCAGCACGTGCACCCCGGCATCCTCGGCGGCCTGCAGCAGACGGCCGATCAGGGCGTTGCCGTTGACCAGCTGCATCCCGCGTCGGTGCAGGACGAGATCGACCAGGTGCAGGCCGACCCGCCATGTGCAGTGCCAGAGTCCCTTCAGGTCTCCTCGTGCGGCGGCAAGGAATCCGCCGAGGTCGTCTCCGGCCATGATCCCCATGCCCAGGAACGAGGTCTCGTAGAGCTGGCCGCGCAGGAGCCTGCGCACCGACCGGCTGAGCCGTCGGGCGTTGATCGGTCGCGCGCCGGCGGAGCGGTTGCCCGTGCCGGCGTGCGGGAGATCGCCGTAGATGTCCTTGATGCGCGACCCCGGGACGAACCTCATCGCGGTGCGGGTGTGGAAGAACTCGATCATCTCGGGCGCGGCACGCAGAAAGGCGTCCACGCGGGGCTCATCGTAGTCATCGCCGAGCGCGGCGCGCAGATACTCCTTGACGTCGTCGATCGATTCGTCGACTCCCTCGGCCTTGGCCAGCATCGAGCGCGGCGCCCACAGCCAGCCGCCTGACCAGGCCGTCGCTCCGCCGCAGACGTCGGCGGCTTCAAGCACGAGCACGGAGGCGCCGCCATGGGCAGCGCGAACGGCCGCCGCGAGCCCGCCGGCGCCTGCGCCGATGACGACGACGTCGAACGCGTCCGTGGTCAACGGATCGGTGAGAGACGACATCGTGACCTCCGCGGCACATCGGACCGGCCAGGGTCTCACACTATGTAAGACATCTACATAAATAATTGTGGACCGTGTTGATTGCACGCTATATCGGCACGCGGAATTCTGCAAGAGCTCTCGCCGGGAGTCGGCATGGCCCGGTAGGATAGTACGAAGTACGCACACGTGTTCTTAGTGCGAACGCATCTGCAGGAGGATCTGTGATCGACAAGACCGTGGCGGATGTCGCCGCCGCCGTCGCCGGCATCGCCGACGGAGCGACCATCATGATCGGCGGCTTCGGCCGCGCCGGTCAGCCCGTGGAGCTCATCGACGCGCTCATCGAGCAGGGCGCCGGTGACCTGACCATCGTCAGCAACAACGCCGGCAACGGCGACGTGGGGCTGGCGGCGCTGCTGGCAAAGCGGCGGGTGCGCAAGATCATCTGCTCGTTCCCGCGCCAGGTGGACTCGTGGGTGTTCGACGGCCTCTACCGTGCCGGCGAGATCGAGCTCGAGCTCGTGCCGCAGGGCAACCTCGCCGAACGCATCCGTGCCGCCGGTGCCGGCATCGGAGCGTTCTTCTCGCCCACCGGTGTGGGCACGCAGCTGGCCGAAGGCAAGGAGCACCGCGAGATCGACGGACGCCGGTACGTGCTGGAGTATCCGATCACAGCGGACTACGCCCTGGTCAGTGCGCGGCAGGCCGACCGCTGGGGCAATCTCGTCTACCGCGAGACGGCCCGCAACTTCGGGCCGGTCATGGCGTCCGCGGCATCCACCACGATCGTGCAGGTCGACGAGGTCGTGCCGCTGGGCGCGCTGGATCCCGAGACGGTCGTGACGCCCGGCATCTTCGTGGATCGGATCGTCGCCGTCGGCGAGCGCGCGTGGCTGCGCAAGGGGGCGTTCGTGGGCGGCGTCGATCTGGAAGGCGACCCGATCGACCCCGCGAAGGAGGCGGCACGATGAGCACGATCACCCGCAACGAGCTGGCCGCGCGCATCGCTGCCGACATCCCCGAGGGATCGTATGTGAACCTCGGCATCGGCGCACCGACGCTGGTGGCCAACTACCTTCCCGACGACCAGGAGATCATCCTGCACACGGAGAACGGCCTGCTGGGCATGGGGCCGGCTCCGGAGGCCGGGCGGGTGGACCCCGACCTCATCAACGCTGGCAAGCAGGCCGTGACCGCTCTTCCGGGAGCCGCGTACTTCCACCACGCCGACTCGTTCGGCATGATGCGCGGAGGTCATCTCGACGTGTGCGTGCTGGGTGCGTTCCAGGTGTCGCAGACCGGTGACCTGGCCAACTGGTCGACCGGTGCGCCGGGGGCGATCCCGGCCGTGGGCGGCGCGATGGATCTCGCGATCGGGGCGAAGAGCGTCTATGTCATGACCGACCTGCTCACCAAGAAGGGTGAGTCCAAGCTCGTCGCCGCCTGCAGCTATCCGCTGACCGGCGTCGGCTGCGTGACGCGGGTGTACACCGACCACGCCGTCTTCGACGTGACGCCTGACGGTTTCGCCGTGCGCGAGGCGTTCGGCGACAACACCGTGGACTCGCTCGCCGAGCTGACCGGGCTGGCGCTGGTCGACGCGTCGGCCGGCTCAGTGGCCGGCTCGGTGGCCGCTGTGGTGGCCGACTCGGTGGCATCCGTAGCATCCCCAGAGGAGGACTGACATGACCGCGACCTATGTCTATGACGCCGTCCGCACCCCGTTCGGGCGTGCCGGCGGCGCCCTGTCCGGCATCCGCCCCGATGATCTCGCCGCGCTCGTGATGCGTGCGACGGTCGAGCGCACGGGCCTGGATCCGGCCCGCATCGACGATGTCATCCTGGGCGCCGCGAACCAGGCCGGCGAGGACAACCGCAACCTCGCGCGGATGGGCCTGCTGCTGGCGGGGTTTCCGACATCGGTGACGGGTGTCACGGTGAACCGGCTGTGCGCGTCGTCGGTCGAGGCCGTCGTGCAGGGCTCGCGTGCGATCGAGTCGGGCGATGCGCAGCTCGTGCTCGCCGGCGGCGTCGAGTCGATGAGCCGCGCGCCGTTCATCGTGGAGAAGTCGCCGCGGGCGTGGCCGGCCACCGGCAACCAGACACTGTGGAACACGTCGATCGGCTGGCGGATGGTCAACCCGAAGCTGCCGAAGGACTGGACGATCTCCAACGGCGAGTCGGCCGAGAAGGTGGCGCGGCAGTACGGCATCTCCCGCCAGGAGCAGGATGCGTTCGCGCTGCGCTCGCACCGGCTGGCGGCGGATGCCTGGGCTCAGGGCGTGTACGACGGCGAGATCGTGCAGGTGCCCGGTGCTGAGCTGGCGCGTGACGAGGGCATCCGCGAGGACACCTCGCTGGAGAAGCTCGCCGGGCTGCGAGCCCTGTTCGCATCGGACGGTGCGGGGTCGGTGACCGCCGGCAACTCGTCGTCGATCAACGACGGTGCCTCGGCCGTGCTGCTGGGCGCCGAAGGGGCGCTGGACGTCGAGCCGCTCGCCCGCGTCGCCGGGCGGGGCGCGCACGGCGTGGACCCGGATGTGTTCCCGCTCGCGCCCATCGAGGCGGCGAACAAGGCCCTCGCCCGCGCCGGACGCACCTGGGCGGACGTCGACTTCGTCGAGCTGAACGAGGCGTTCGCGTCGCAGTCGCTCGCCGACCTGAAGGGGTGGCCCGACCTGGACCCCGAGAGGGTGAACATCCACGGTGGGGCGCTGGCCATCGGCCACCCGCTCGGCGCCTCCGGTGGACGTATCGTCGGCCACGCTGCGCACGAGCTTGCGCGCCGCGGCTCGGGCGTCGCGGTCGCCGCGATCTGTATCGGCGTCGGCCAGGGCCTGGCCGTGGTCCTCGAGCGCTGACCGCCCCCCATGCGCCGAGCTTGTCTTCGGTTTGCCGAGCTTGTCTTCGTTGCGCCGAGGTTGTCTTCGTTGCGGCGAGGTTGTCTTCGGTGCGGCGAGGTTGTCGAGGACAATCTCGCCGAACTGGGGACAAGGTCGCGTGGCGGAGGGCAATCTCGCCGGACTGGGGACAAGGTCGCGTGGTGGGGCGCGGGGCGCGGGGCGCGGGATGGAGACTGAGGGAGTGGGATGAGCGACCAGACACATGACTCGGCGGACTTCGTGCAGTCGCTCGCGCGGGGCCTGTCGGTGATCCGCACGTTCGACGGCGACCACGCGAGCCTCTCGCTGAGCGAGGTGGCCAAGCGCGCCAGCATCCCGCGCGCGGCGGCACGCCGCTTCCTGCGGACGCTGGAGACGCTCGGCTACGTCCGCAGCGACGAGCGGCTCTTCTCCCTCACGCCGCACGTGCTCGAGCTGGGATTCAGCTACCTGTCCGGCCTCTCGCTGCCGGAGATCGTGCAGCCGCACCTGGAGCAGCTCTCGCGTCGCGTCGACGAGTCCGTGTCGGCAGCCGTGCTCGACGGCACCGACATCGTGTACGTCGCTCGCGTGCACACCCGTCGCATCATGAGTGTGCGCATCACGATCGGCACCCGGTTCCCGGCCTACGCCACGAGCATGGGGCGCGTGCTGCTGGCTGGGATGACGGATGCTGCGCGCAGCGTCGCACTCGAGGCGTCCGCGATGGCGCCCCTCACCGAGCGGACCCGCACGGGCGCGGATCTGGTCGCCGAGCTCGACCGTGTGCGCGCGCAGGGATGGGCTATGGTCGACGGCGAGCTGGAGCCGGGCTTGCGCTCGATCGCCGCTCCCGTGCACGGCCGCGACGGCAGCGTCGTGGCCGCGCTGAACGTCTCGACGAGCACGCATCGCGTGACCGAGGAACGTGTGCGAGGCGACTACCTGCCCGCGCTGCTGGAGACCGCAGCCGCCGTCGACACGGAGCTGCGTCTGGTGTGACGCCGGTCCGGCTCAGTGCCGGCCGGCGCCGACGAGAGTGCCGGCCTCCTCGAACAGCGCACGCATCCACGTGTGCTCGGGATCGTGCGCGTGCACGGGATGCCACCACAGCGCGTTCACGAGCGACGTCGGCTCGAACGGCAGGCCGACCACGCGGACGCCGCCGGAGCGCATGGCGATCGGCGCCAGGGCCGCCTGGATGATCCCCAGCCGCTGGGTGCCCTCGATGAACCGTGGCAGCGCGAGGAAGCTCTCCACGACCACCTCGACATTGGGCTCGATCCCCAGCTGTTGCACCTGGCGCTCGGCGGAGGTGAACGCCGACCGCGTCTGGTAGTTCATCACCCACGGCAAGCGCACGAGATCCTCCTCGGACAGCGCGTCACCCACGGCGTCGTTGTCGTCGGCGACGATGGCAACCCACTCATCGCGCCACAGATCGAGGTAGGGCAGGTCGGTGAGGATGCCGTGGGGGATGACCATGCCGTCCACCGAACGCAGCCGGTTCGCGGCATCCTCCACGACCACGGGATTGTGCAGCATGAAGCGGAAGTGCACGCCCGGGGCGCGCTTGGCGGCCAGCTCCGACACGACGCGACCGATCGTCGTGAATCCGTAGTCCGACCCGTAGATCGAGAACTCCCGCACCGACTCGGTGGGCTCCCACGTCGCCTGGCTCTCGAACACCCGCCGTGCCGCATCCAGCGCCAGGGTCGTGTGGTCGGCCAGTCGCAGCGCGAACGGCGTGAGCTCGTAGGTGTTGCCGCGACGCGCGAGGATCGGGTCGCCGAAGTGCGTACGCAACCGGGCCAGGGACGCACTCAGCGCCGGCTGGCTCAGGTGCAGTCGCTCGGCGGCGCGCGTCACGCTACGCTCGGTCAACAGCGCGTCGAGCGAGACGAGCAGGTTGAGGTCGAGTCGCGAGAGCAGAGCATGATCGGCCACGGCGATGTGATCCTTCAGGTCGGAGATCCGCCTCGAATCTATCAGTCCCGCCGATGCCGGCGACAGGCTGCATTCATCGCGGCGATGCAGCATGGAACGCGGCCGCGTCAGGCGCTGCGGATCTTCCCAGCGATCGCCCGGCGCCTGGGGCTCGTCCAGTCCGTGTGAGCGGGGGCTCCGCGGCAAGCGAGGGCGGCTGCCATCAGTACCGCCGATGCGCGGCATAACCAAGATCGGCTTCACCGATGCCGGTTCTTGGGGTCGAATGGGAGCAGCGACGCGCCGCGCCGCGGCGGCGTACCCTGCCGCGCCCGTGGACTCGATGGAGAGACACATGACCGATCTGGTGGGAGCCCGTACCCGACGGGCCGGTGTCTGGCAGGCGGTTCTGCTGCTGGCCGGCAGTTGCATGCCGGTGCTCGGCTCGGTGCTGATCACGCCTGTGCTGCCGCAGCTTTCGGAGCACTTCGTCGCCGAGCCCGGCGCCGAGGTGCTGGTGCCGATGATCGTTGCAGATCGGAAGAGCGTCGTGTAGGG
>CALKHM010000285.1 GCA_937988695.1 uncultured Microbacterium sp.
GGTCGTCGCGCCGTCGCTGACCTCGACGATGATCGCGGCGGGTGTGCTGGGGCTGGGCTACGGCGCATTCTCGACCGTGGGCCTCGCGTTCGCCACCGACCTGCTGCCGCATCCCGAGGACCACGCCCGCGACCTGGGACTGGTGAACACGTCCGCCGCTCTCGGTCAGCTGGTGGGCCCGCTGGTGGGGGCCACGCTGGTCGCCGTCGTCGGCGGCTTCTGGCTGCTGCTGATCGTCAGCTGCGTGCTCTCCGTCGCCGGCGGCATCATGTCGGGGTTCGCCCGTGATCGTCGATGGTCGCCACGGCCAGATCCAGCACCGCGTTGAACACTCGCGGCCGCATGGCCGTGACCAGATGCGTGGTGCGGGGCACCACCACCAGCTCCGCCTGGGGCACGAGCCGGCAGAACAGCTGCTCGCTGATGCGCAGCTGGTCGTACTGACCGTTCACGAACCAGGTCGGCACACGGATGCGCTGCGCGGCCGCGATCAGATCCAGGGTGGCCAGGCTCTTCAGCGCCGCGTCCTGGGCGAGGAATGCGAAGCCGCCCGCGCCGAAGTCGTCCCGCGTCTCGACAGGCAGGGTGGCCTCGAGCACCCGGTCGGCCAGCCACCGCCCCTGGTCGGGCAGAGCCGTCATGGCGTGCGTCGCCAGGCGGTAGGCGGCAAGGCCCGCGCCGCGAGGGATCGCCGTGCACGATGCGGCGATGAACGCCGAGACCGGCGGCGGGTCGCCACCGCCCAGGTACGCCGTGCTCAGCAGGCCCCCCAGGGAATGTCCGACCAGCAGCACGGGGCCCCGGACGACGGCCTCCTGCACGGCCCGGTCGATCGTGGCCATAGCCTCGCCGAGCGAGAACGGCTCGGCCATGCGCGTGCCGTGCGCGGGCAGGTCGACAGCGACCGCGGGCAGACCGCGTGCGGTCAGATGCTCGATCTGCGCGCGCCACATCGTCGACGACGTGCGGATGCCGTGCACGAACACGGTCTGGACGACCATGGCCCTCTCCGATCCTGCTCTTGGAGAACGAGCGTAGGCTGTGCGCACGCCTCCCATTCTCACGTTCTGGTCCACCTGGCGCGCCGATCCGATCACCCTCGGCGTGCTCCTGGTCGCGGCCGCCGCGTACCTCGTCGGCGTGCGTGCCGTGCGACGTCGGGGCGGGGTCTGGCCGGTCACCCGCACACTCGCGTTCCTCGGCCTCGGCCTCGGCTCCTACGCGGTGATCGAGCTCGGGTTCCTCGGCGTGTACTCGGCCCAGTTGCGGTGGGCGTTCACCACCCGCGTCGCGCTGCTGATCTTCGTCGTGCCCGCCCTGCTGGCGGCGGGCCGGCCACTGGATCTCGTCGAGCAGGCCACCGCACCCGGCGGTGCGGCGCGTATCGCCCGCGTGCTGCGGCTGCGCATCGTGCGGCTGTTCGGCAACGCGATGTTCGCGACGCTGTTCGTGGCCTCGGTGTTCTGCCTGTTCCTGACCCCGGTCGCGTGGGTGCTGCGCGGCACGCCGTGGATCGAAGGCGTGCTCGGGGTGGTGGTTCCCGTCGTCGGGCTCGTCCTGGTGCTGCCGCTGACCGCGCTGTCGGCCGTGCACACGAGCCTGTTCATCACGGTCGAGTTCCTGCTGGCGTTCGTGGAGCTGCTGATCGACTCGATCCCCGGCATCCTGATCCGCCTGAACGGCGCGATCCTCGACCACGCGCCGCTGATCACGACCACGGCGACCTGGTGGCCCAACCCGATGCACGACCAGCATCTGTCCGGCGACTTCCTGTGGTTCATCGCCGAGATCGCCGACGTCCCGGTGCTGGTCGTGCTGCTCGTGCGGTGGATGCGCATGGACCGACATGAGGCGGCGTCGTACGACGAGCTGTCCGACGAGGAGTACGCGGCGCTGACCCAGGCCCACCTGCGCGGCGAGCCCACGGCGCTCCCCGTAGAATCGACGGGACATGTCACCACGCGCCCACACGCCCCTCGAGCCGTCGGCGACGGCACCCGAGCGGATCCGTAACTTCTGCATCATCGCCCACATCGACCACGGCAAGTCGACCCTCGCCGATCGGATGCTGCAGATCACCGGCGTGGTGTCCGATCGGGACATGCGCGCTCAGTACCTGGACCGCATGGACATCGAGCGTGAGCGCGGCATCACGATCAAGAGCCAGGCCGTGCGCATGCCATGGGCGACAGGCGACGACACGTATGCGTTGAACATGATCGACACCCCCGGGCACGTCGACTTCACCTACGAGGTGTCCCGGTCGCTGGCCGCGTGCGAGGGTGCCGTGCTGCTGGTGGATGCCGCCCAGGGCATCGAGGCGCAGACCCTCGCCAACCTGTACCTGGCGCTGGAGAACGACCTGCAGATCATCCCGGTGCTGAACAAGATCGACCTGCCCGCCGCCGACCCCGACAAGTTCGCCGCCGAGCTGGCGAACCTCATCGGCGGCAGCCCTGACGACGTGCTGCGAGTCTCGGGCAAGACCGGCCAGGGCGTCGAAGAGCTGCTCGACCGCATCGTCGAGCAGATCCCCGCGCCCACGGGCGATGCCGCCGCGCCCGCGCGGGCGATGATCTTCGACTCGGTCTACGACGCGTATCGAGGCGTCGTCACCTATGTGCGCATGGTCGACGGCAGGCTGCAGCCGCGCCAGCGCATCCAGATGATGTCGACGAAGGCCACGCACGACCTGCTCGAGATCGGCGTGTCCAGCCCCGAGCCGGTGCCCACGAAGGGGCTCGGCGTGGGCGAGGTCGGCTATCTCATCACCGGGGTGAAGGACGTGCGCCAGTCCAAGGTCGGCGACACCGTCACCGATGCCCGCAAGCCCGCCGCCACGGCGCTGGCCGGCTACACCGACCCCAAGCCGATGGTGTTCTCCGGGCTGTACCCGATCGACGCGAGCGACTACGCCGAGCTGCGCGAGGCCCTCGACAAGCTCAAGCTGTCGGATGCCTCCCTGGTGTACGAGCCCGAGACGTCGGTGGCCCTGGGCTTCGGGTTCCGGTGCGGCTTTCTCGGACTGCTGCACCTGGAGATCATCACCGAGCGCCTGGCCCGCGAGTTCGACCTGGACCTCATCACCACGGCGCCCAGCGTCGTCTACGAGGTCGCCACCGACACCGGCGACCAGGTCACCGTGACCAACCCCAGCGAGTATCCCGACGGCCGGGTGGCCAGCGTCCGTGAGCCGATGGTGAAGGCGGCCATCCTTACTCCCAAGGACTACGTCGGCGCGGTGATGGAGCTGTGCCAGTCGCGCCGGGGGAGCCTGCTGGGCATGGACTACCTCAGCGAGGACCGGGTCGAGCTGCGCTACGACATCCCGCTCGGCGAGATCGTGTTCGACTTCTTCGACCAGCTCAAGAGCCGCACCCAGGGCTACGCCTCGCTGGACTACGAGCCCAACGGCGCGCAGGAGGCCGACCTCGTCAAGGTCGACATCCTGCTGCAGGGCGAGCGGGTGGATGCCTTCAGCTCGATCGTGCACCGCGACAAGGCGTACTCGTACGGCACGATGATGACTGAGCGGCTGCGCAAGCTCATCCCCAGACAGCAGTTCGAAGTGCCCATCCAAGCCGCCATCGGCGCGCGGATCATCGCCCGCGAGAACATCCGGGCGCTGCGCAAGGACGTGCTCGCCAAGTGCTACGGCGGCGACATCACGCGCAAGCGCAAGCTCCTCGAAAAGCAGAAGGAGGGCAAGAAGCGCATGAAGATGGTCGGACGCGTGGAGGTCCCTCAGGAGGCGTTCATCGCGGCGCTGTCGGGCGACATCGAGGACAAGGAGCGGAAGTAGCCGGCGCCGCAGGCCCTCCTCACCGGCCGCGGCGCCGGCTGCTCACTCGGCCGGTGCGGCGACCAGCTGTGCGGTCGACACCGTCGTGCGCACAGCGCGATGCAGGCTGAGCGCGGTCCACACGGCTGCCGCCAGCAGCAGCACGTCGGCCGTCAGGCCCGACAGGGTGCCCGGCAGCACGGCGTCGGCGGCGACTCCGGCCACGACGAGCAGGATCGGCCAGATCCGGATCAGATGCGCGCTCAGCATCCCCAGCAGCACGAGCAGGATGCCCGCCTCGCCTGCGTACATCAGCGTCGAGATCAGCGCCTCGGTGACGGGATCGCCGATCATGGCCATGGCGGCGGCGAAGCCGGCATCCTGGTCGTCCATCCGTGCCAGCACCGACAGGAACATGCCGCCGGCGGCCGACCAGGTGAAGCCGAGCACGCCCACCACGCACAGCACCGCACCGATCGTCGACAGCGCACCTCCGCGCGCCCGAACGGCGCGCGTGGCTGCGGTGAAGGCCGCCAGCGACACCGCGAAGCCGGTCGCCTCGACGATCGACTGCACGAGCAGCAGCCACGGCTGCGCCGCCATTGCGTCGAACGTGGCGCGCAGGCCGTCGGATGACTCCGGCACGATGAAAGCGCTGGACGCGACCAGCAGTGCCGGCCCGGCGACGAGTCCGGACAGGGTGAGCCGAAATCGCACGGCCTGTGTGGATGTCCACTCCATGATGACCTCCTCGCAGCACTCGGTGTGCCGCATCCCGGTCAGCATGACCGCGCACACGAGCGCTTCGCGTCGGCACGACGGCCATGGTGCGTCGTCCGCACGAGGGATGCGGCATCGGTCTCAGGACAGACGCGGGCGGGATGCCGGTGGGGCTACGTTTGTCGCATGTGGGATGCCCGACGCGCCCGACGGGGTTCGCGATCGCACAGAGGATGGCGCGATGCCGTCATCGACGTCGTGCCGGCCGTGGGGCTGTGGCTGGCCGGCGTGCTCGATCTCGCGTACGGGCTCAGCGACGCGGTCGGGCAGGCGTCGCCGTTCACGGCGTTCGTGCCGATGACGCTGGTGTGTGCGCTGCTGCTGCTGCGCCGCCACGCCCCGCTGCCGGTGCTGTGCGCGATCGTGGTGGTGATCGCCGTGCCGGTGTGGTTCCTGCCGCTGGACCTGGGCTACTGGGGCGAGTTCATCCCCTGGCTGGTCGCGTTGTACTCCTGCGCGCGACACGAGCCCCGGGGGATGCTCCGCGCGGCGGGCGCTGTCGTCAGCGCGGCCGCGCTGATCGTGATCGCGTTGCGGTTTCCGGAGATGGCCGATCCCGGGGACCTGCTGTACGACGGCGTGCTGCTGGCGGCCGCTTGGACCTTGGGACTGTTTGCGCGCAGCTGGGCGCGTTACCGCGACGATGCGCTTCGCCAGGAGGTGGAGCGCACGCAGGCCGAGGAGCGTGCCGTCGCCGGCGAACGAGCCCGGATCGCCCGCGAGCTGCACGACCTCATCTCGCACACCATCACCGTGATCGTGATGCAGGCCGGCGGTGCCCGGCTGACATCGGCATCCGACCCCGCCACGGCGGTGGAGGCCCTCGGGCGGATCGAACGGCTCGGGCAGGACTCGCTCGGTGAGCTGCGGACGCTCCTGACCGTGCTCGGCGCCGCAGCGACGGACGCAGCGGCGACGCCGGGCGAGGCGACAGCGCCGCAGCCGCTGCTTGCCGATGTGGCTTCGCTGTGCGAGCGGATGCGGCTGCTCGGCCTCCCCGTGCGGTTGCAGCTCGACGACGACGACGTCGCACACGTGCCCGCCGGCATGCAGCTGACCGGCTACCGGCTCGTGCAGGAGGGACTCACGAACGTGCTCAAGCACGCGGGTGCCGTGCAGACCGAGGTGTCGGTGCGCCGAGAGCCGCACGGGGTGCTGCACGTCGAGGTGTCCAACGCTCCGGGACGACCGGGTGCCCCTGTGCCCGGCGGTCGCCTCGGGCTCGTCGGCATGCGCGAGCGGGTGGCGGCGTCGGGTGGGACCCTGACCGCCGGCCCGCGCCCGGACGGCGGGTTCGTCGTCAGCGCGGGTCTGCCGATGGCGGAGCCGCCGGTATGACGTCGGTCGCCATCGCCGACGACCAGCCGCTCATCCGGGCGGGCCTGCGGATGGTCGTCGAGTCGCAGCCGGATCTGCGGCTCGTCGGCGAGGGCGGCGACGGCACCGAGGCTGTCGCGCTGGCGCGTGCGCATCGCCCTGACGTCATCCTGCTCGACGTGCGCATGCCGGGGGTGGACGGCATCCGCGCCATCGGCGGCATCCTGGAGGCCAGCGCCAGCACACGGGTGATCATGCTCACGACGTTCGACCTCGACGAGTACGTCTATGCGGCGCTGCGGGCGGGCGCGAGCGCATTCCTGCTGAAGGATGCCGGGCCCGAGCAGATCCTCGCCGCCGTGCGGCAGGTCGCCGCCGGAGAGATGCTGTTGGCGCCGGCGCTGACCAAGCGCCTCATCGAGGAGTACACGACGCGTCCGCTGCCGGGATCCGCCGAGGCGCTGGCCGTCCTGACCGGTCGCGAACGCGACGTGCTGATGGCCATCGCGCAGGGTCTGAGCAACCTCGAGATCGGCGTCCGCCTGCACGTCTCGGAAGGAACGGTGAAGACCCACGTCAGCCGGATCCTGGCCAAGCTCGGACTGCGCGATCGCGTGCAGGCGGTGATCGCCGCCTACGAGTCAGGACTGGTCGTACCCGGCCGGTGAGCGTGCACGCCGCTTTCAGCATCCTCTCGGTAGGCTGACACCCATGCGTCGAGGGACCTTCCGGGACGAAACGGTCGACTACGCGGCCGTCGGGGCTACGCAGGCGCCCGACCTCACGCAGTATCCGCCCGAACGCAGCCGCCCGGCCGAGGAGTCGTGGCGCATCGGCAGCGGTCAAGA